>CAZMHP010000286.1:0-3884 GCA_964566095.1 uncultured Rhizobium sp.
CGATACCTCGACCAGGTCGAAGCCTTTTTCCTCCGCGATGGCGCGGCCTTCGTCGGTGCCGATCTCGCCGTATTTGTGGCCGTCGTCGCCGATGAGAAGAATGGTGCGCGCGAAGATCTCGTCGTTCACGCGGGGCCCGTCCTTGGCCGGAGCCTTGTCGGGTTGTTGGAAACGTCTGGGGACTATGACTCTCTCCTGTTTTGGCCGCGCGCCGTCTCTTTCCACGGGTGACGCCGAGCCCGAGGAAACGATCGTTTCTTCAATTGGCGCAGCGGGTTACCTCGCGAAGACGGTCGCGCGGACGTGGGTCCGACGGCGAAACTAGGGGGTTTTCGCCCCTTTTGCGAGCATACGGTCCGGTTAAGGGAAGGCAAGATCGCAAACGCCGATACCGGCCGCAACTTTAGGTTGTAATATTTGTTCAATTCACCTAAGTGGGCGATGGGTGGGGGCTCCCTTAGAGGCAACGTTCCGGCGGCCGGGTGGCGCGTCGGCCTGCCCACCCGCGAACCGGCGGGAGGCGGGAATGAGGGCATTTGGCCAGAACGAACAAACCGCGGCCGTCGATCTGTATCGCGCATTTGCACAGCATCCAGGTTTTTATCTGCTGGTCGCGGCGGCCATCCTCTTCATTCTTCGCCAGAGCCTGCAGCAGGCGAGACGAAGCTGGGTCCTGCCCAGTCTGATTTGGTTGAAAAGGTCGCGGCGAGAATTCTGGAGCAGAGCGAAGCATCATGGGCAACGTGCAATTCATCGCTGGCACGAAATCACGCTTTATAGCAATTGGGACGCACCATCGCGGCTAGTGTTCGGTTTGTTGGGTGCTTCGATCGTGGGGTTGAGTCTGGAGCTCAGCTATCGCGGCTTGCTCCCCAATCTATTCAGGGCGGCCGAAATTGCGAGTCTGCCGAAAGATCGCTTCCAATCCGTTCTGCTCTTCAACCTCTCCGGTCATCGCACGCAAACGCTTGTCATCTTCGAAGCCGCCATCGGCTTTGTTTGCCTGGAGATGTTTGGCATCACGAATGTCTTTCGTTTTGCAAATCGCTACCCCTTTCCGAATTTTAGGCGTACAGCGGCGTCCTTTCTCGTTGTCGTGTTGCTCGGCTTCGGAGTCGACGAGGCCTGGATGACCTTGTTGTCCAACGAGCAGCATTTCGACAACGCTTGCCAGAAATTCACGGCGCTTCCACCCATCTGCGCGAACGGCGTTGGGCCGTACCGCCTGTTGTTTCCCAATCACCGTTGGGCCACGGTCCAAGGCGAGGCGGCGCCCAACCGCGGTGCGCCCGGAACATTGACGTCGTCTCCCAGGACGCTCGCGCGCGAGACCCTTTCCAATCCGAATGCCGACTCTCAGCTTTTGCAGCGGCAATTTCGCGATCTCCGGTTGCGCGCCGTCGAATTCTATTCCGCGCAGACCTGGCTCGATATCGCTTTCGCACTTCTGATGCCGTTCACCCTCATGATCGTCGGCCTTGCCCTCGATTTTTTCGAGGAAATGTATCTTCCCACCATAAGCCTTCTATTCTGCTTTTTTTTCACGGCTGCAGCCCTGGTTTGCGCAGTTCTGCTTGTCGGAGGCACGGCGCTGCTATACTTGGCGGGTGCGGCCGCAACAGTCTTGCTGTTCCCGCTTGATGCCGCCCGGGCGACCGCAACACGCGCCGTGCATGGTCTTCGCCGTCGGCCCGGGTCGGCCTGATGACGACGCCGGGAAAATTCACATGCTGTCTTGTCGTTTGTCGATTGTGTGCTGTCGCACTCACGATCGCATCGATCGTCTTCGAGATGCAGTGTGCCCGGGCTGAGCCGCGCCTTAGTCGCCACATCTATGTGATTTATGATGTTTCGCTTAGCTATCACTACGACCAGAATTTGAGTTGGGAGGATGATCGTGTGGAAATGCTTGATGAAATCAAAGACATCGGGGAAAGCATAACATACGACGACTATTTCTCGTTCCTGCCCATGAACGGATGGGTGCGCGATCCCGACTGCACGAACGATCTCAGTCCGATCGTGCCGTTCGAGAAATTCGGCGGTCATGTGGCCATGTACGATGGCGAGGAGGAGGGCGCCGGGCTAACCGCGTGGCGGACGGCATGGAGTCAGACGTTCGCGATGTTCGAAGATTTCGATTGGCGCATGAGGGACACGGACTGGACCCAGAATACGGATCTACTCGGAGCCCTGCACCGCGCGTCGCGCATATTCAAGTCATATCCCGCAGGTGAAAACTACTTGGTGATATTTTCCGACTTGGATGACGACCCGCTTGTTCCGGGTTCAGCCAAGGGATTATGCAGTTCGCTCGATCTGCGGGGCATTCAAACAATTCTTGTCGACTTTGGATTCGAACTCAGCGACTACGTGAAGCACAAGAACAAGCGGCCGACGGGCGCGGCGAGGTTGGAGTGGTTCGCAAAGCTCTTGCACGATTCGCATGCGCCGCCCTTTGAGCGCCTGTCGCGCGATGACTGCCTGCTTTGTCGCCTCGGTCTGGAATCGCGAAGCGGCGTCGGGCGCTAGTCCCCCACATCCACGCGCGTTTCTGCGTCGCGCTTGATCCGTTCGATGACCGCTTCCAGCGGCATCGGGCCCAGATCCTTGCCGGAGCGCAGGCGGACGGCGACCTTGCCTTCCGCCGCCTCGCGCTCGCCAACCACCAGCATGTAGGGAATCTTCTGCAACTGGGCGTCGCGGATTTTCTTCTGCATCCGCTCGTTGGCGAGGTCGATGTCGACGCGCAGGCCGGCCGTGCCGTTCACCACTAGGGTCTCGAACAGGGCGTCCTTGACCTTGTGGGCATAGTCGACCGCTTTCTCGCTGATCGGAATGACGCGCGCCTGGATCGGCGCCAGCCAGGTCGGAAAGGCGCCGGCATAATGCTCGATCAGGAAGGCGGTGAAGCGCTCATGGCTGCCCAATGGCGCGCGATGGATCACATAGACCGGATGCTCCGCGCCGTCCTCGCCGATATAGGTGAGGTCGAAAGTCTGGGTCGCCAGGAAGTCGAGCTGGTTGGTCGAGATCGCGTATTCGGTGCCGATCACCGATTTGATCATGAAGTCGACCTTGGGGCCGTAGAACGCGGCCTCGCCCTGCGCCTCCTTGTAGGGATAGCCGGACTCGTCCATCGCCTGCTTGATGATCTTCATCGCCGCCAGCCACTTCTCCGGCTGGTCGACATACTTCTCCAGCTTGTTGAGGTCGGGCAGCGAAAAGCGCATGTAGTAGTCTTTGATGTTCATCAGATCGTAGTAGCGCGCGTGCAGGCGCATCACGCGGATGAACTCGTCCTTCGCCTGGTCGTAGCGGCAATAGATATGCGCGTCGTTCTGGCAGAAGCCGCGCACGCGCATCAGGCCGGATAGTCCGCCCGACGCCTCATAGCGATAATCCTGCGCGTATTCGGCGATGCGAACCGGAAGCTCGCGATAGGAATGCCGCGTCGCCCCATAGATGAGGTGATGGTGCGGGCAGTTCATCGGCCGCAGATAGTAGTTCTCGCCGTCGATATCGAGCGGCGCGTACATGTCCTCGGCGTAGTAGGGCAGGTGGCGCGACCGCAGATAGAGCGCTTCCTTGGTGATGTGCGGCGTCGCCACGCGGCGATAGCCGTCGCGGCGCTCTTCCTGGAGCGCGAGGAATTCGAGCTCCTGGCGGATCACCATGCCGTTGGGCATCCAGAGCGGCAGACCCGCGCCGACGTCCGGGGAGAACGTGAACAGCTCCATCTCGCGGCCGATCCGGCGATGGTCGCGCTTCTCCGCTTCCTCGAGCCGAGTCACATATTCGTCGAGCTCCTTCTTGTCGCGCCACGCGGTGCCGTAGATGCGCTGAAGCTGCGCGTTCTTGGCGTCGCCGCGCCAATAGGCGCC
>CAZMHP010000287.1:0-3879 GCA_964566095.1 uncultured Rhizobium sp.
AGATCAACGACAAGCACATCGAAGTGATCTGCCGCCAGATGATGCAGAAGCTGGAAGTCACCGAGGGCGGCGAGACCACGCTGCTCGCCGGCGAACAGGTCGATCATCTCGAACTCGAGGAGGCCAACAAGAAGGCGTCCGACGAGGGCTTGAAGCTGGCCGAAGGCCGCCCGGTGCTGCTGGGCATCACCAAGGCGTCCTTGCAGACGCGCTCGGTGTTCTCGGCCGCGTCCTTCCAGGAGACCACCCGCGTTCTCACCGACGCCGCCGTCAACGGCAAGGTCGATACGCTCGAGGGTCTCAAGGAGAACGTCATCGTCGGCCGTCTCATCCCGGCGGGCACCGGCGGCGCGATCGCGCGGCTGCGTCACATCGCGACCGAGCGGGACCGTGCGATCCAGGAGGAGCAGGCGAAGAACCAGCCGGTCGCCCAGATCGAAGGCCCGCAGCCTCAGGAAGCGGCGGAGTAGTTTCCGATCCTTTCCTCCCCCGCTGTTGCGGGGGCTTCGTAGCGACAGCGTGCGAAGGCCAGATGAGCGACAGCGAATCTGGCAGGGGGGACCGCGTAGCGGCCGCCTTCGCTAAAGCTTCGGCGGCCTCGCGATATATCTTGCCCGCCGAAGCCTTGGCGTAGGCGGGTGGAGGGGGCAGACGCCCCGCTCGAACGAACAAAGGGCCGCTGGTAACAGCGGCCCTTTTTGTTCGTTCGCTGGTCGCGTCGTTCGGCTGGCGCCTGATCCTTATTTATCCAGATCGAGACGAAACACGTCCTTGCCGATGGCATAAACCGTCGTGCCGTTCCCATCGCGCAAAATTCGAAACTTGTTGATCGCCCGGCCAAGCGTGGTGGTGTTCCAGCTTCTTCCGCCATCCACGGTCTCGAGCCCTCCGGGTATGCCGCCGACCCAACCATGGCTCTCGTCGAGAAAGCCGATGCCGAGTTCGTTCCACGCGGGATCGCGGATCAACGGAATCTCAAGCCAGGTTTCTCCGCCGTCGATCGACTTTCCAATGAAGCGCTGATCGACCGTCTTGTCCGGATTGTAGCTCTGGATCGTGACAAAGCCCGTGCGATCGGTCGGAAATGACAGTTTCCAGGTGATCTCCCAGGGTCTCTGCGTTTCGAAGACGCGTCGCCACGATTTTCCGCCATCGGCCGTCCTCAAAACGATGGCGTGGGATTGTTCGACATCGGCGTTCGAGGCCCCGGCGATGAAGCCGACATGCTGATCCAGGAACTTCACGTCGAGGATCATGCTGGTGTGGGCGGACATATCGACGGAGGTCCAGGACTCGCCCAGATCATGCGACGTCATCAGGAAGGCGGGCCCGCCGACCCGTCCGCCCGCGCGTATGGTGGTGCGCCAGTCCAGCAGGCCTGAATTGATATAGGGCGTCTTGAGGACGTCGATCGCGCAAATGCCCTTGGGCTTGGGTCCGTCGATCGCCGTGACCGGCGACCAATGCAGTCCGCCGTCCGTCGTGCGATAAATCGGTTGCTCGTCGGTTACGCCTGGAAAGTAATCGGTCCCCACATTGCCCATGATGCCCACATCGGCGTTCGCAAATCCCAGCGCGCGGACGAATGTCCCGGGTTGATCCAGCACCTTGCGCCAACTGTCGCCGCCATCTTCGGTCTTGAAAATTCGGCCTTTTCCATTCCCGTACCAGCCGACGCGGCGGTCGATGAAGAAGATGTCGTCCTGTTTGCCGGAGAAAGGCTCGGTCAGGAGTTGACGCCATTGCGGTTCGGGCTTCTCGCTCGCGGCGAACCCGACTTTGGGAAACGCCAGCCCGCATGCCGTCATCGCACCGCTCGCGATAAGCCGTCGGCGGTTCAAGGAGAAGGTCTTGCGCATGAACACACATTATCCGGCTGGACCGATTGACGCGGTCTCACAATGGCGTGAAGCGGACTTTTCGGTCTTCATCCCTTCACCCGTCGGCCATCCCGGTGTGCAGGTGCAAGCATCAGGCCGCGCAAGAAACAGGTGGCGCCGGCGCCGGATGAGAGTCACCCTGTGCGCATGACCGACGAAACCCATCGCTGGGGCATTTTCCAGACGCGCTTTGCCAAATTCGCCGCGGCGGTGGACGCGCGTGGCCGGCTGGTCCGGTTCTGGCTCCAGGCTGACGAAGGGCGGGCGCCTCGCGGAACACGCGACGACGAAGCCGTCGCCCCTATCCGCGCCCAGGTCGGGGAATACTGCGCGGGCGCGCGCCGTGCCTTCGACCTTGATATCCACTTCGAAAGCGGCAGCGATTTCGAGCGCGCCGTCTGGGCCGCGATGGGCGAAATTCCCTTCGGCGAAACCGTGAGCTATGGCGCCATCGCGAAAAAGCTCGGCGGCGGGCCGGAAGCGGCGCGCGCCGTCGGCGCGGCCTGCAATGCCAATCCGATTCCGCTGATCGTGCCCTGCCACCGCGTCGTCGGCGCCGACGGCGCGCTGGTAGGATTTGGCGGCGGCCTGCCGCTCAAGCGCGCGCTGCTCGATTTCGAATCTGTCATAGTGGGCCGGCCGCGCGATCTGTTCGCAAGCATCGCTGTCATCCCCGGCTGAGCAGCGCAATAGCGCTGCGAAGGGAAGGGGACCCAGGTGCCTGCTATTGTCGCGGTGTCTGCGGCCTGGGTCCCCTTCCCCTCGCTTCGCTCGGCCGGGGATGACAGCAGTGCTTTATTCTACGAGCGACCGAATGCTCGGCGCAGGATGTTTGCGCAGCGCCGCCGCGATATGGCTCCGCGTCGGCTCAGGCGCGGTTTCGAGCGCTTGCGCGAACCAGTGCACCGCGCCGGCGATGCAACCCTCCGCACTAAGGATGGTCGCGTAGTTGTACGCGCCGCGAAAATATCCGGCCCGCGCCGAACGCCTATACCAGGCCCGTGCCGCCGCGGGATCGCGCGCGCAGCCCCAGCCTTCCTCATGGCAGCGCGCCAGGAGGTTCATCGCGCGTTCGTGGCCTTGGGCCGCTGCGCGCCCGTACCACTGAAAGGCCGCGTCGCGGTCGCGCGCCACGCCGCTGCCGCCCAGCAGCAGATGGCCGAGATTGTATTGCGCCCAGGCGAGCCCCGCGTCGGCCGCGTGCCGAAAGTGGATCGCGGCCTGCGCGAAATCCTGCGCCACGCCCCAGCCGTTTTCGTAACAGCGACCCGCCATGTTCCGCGCTTCGGCATCGCCTTGCGCGGCGCCGGCCAGAAAGCAGGCGAACGCCGCGCGCGCATCGCGCGCCACGCCCTGACCCTCGAGCAGCATGCGGCCCAGCCGCACCTGCGCTTCGGCGACACCGCAGGCCGCCGCCGCCTGCACCCAGGCGGCCGAGTCGTCGGCGTCCGCCAGCAGCGCCCTAAGCTCGCCCGGCGGCATCATGGTCAGCGCCGCGACGCGCCACGCATCGTTGGAGGTCGGCGCGTTCATGTCGGCGCGCCCCATTTGCGTATCAGGTTGTGATAGAGCGCGGTCAGCCGCAGCGCCGCCGGACTGTCCGGCGCGCCCAGCTCGACGATCGAGCGATCCAGATCGAACAGCATGGCGCGCTCGGCATCCTCCTTCACCAGGCTCTGGATCCAGAAGAACGAGGCGACACGCGCGCCGCGCGTCACCGGCGCCACGCGGTGCAGGCTGGTCGCGGGATAGAGGATCATGTCGCCGGCCGGCAGCTTCGCGCTGTGCGTGCCATAGGTGTCGTTCACGATCAACTCGCCGCCGTCATACTCGTCCGGTGCGCTCAAGAACAGCGTCGCCGAAACATCGGTGCGCAGCCGCCTTTGCGTGCCCGGCACCAGCCGGATCGCATTATCGACATGGGCGCCGAAATTCATTCCGGCTTCGTATTTGTTGAACAGCGGCGGATAGACGAAGGCGGGCAGGGCGGCCGACATGA
>CAZMHP010000288.1:0-3869 GCA_964566095.1 uncultured Rhizobium sp.
GCGTGCCGCCGGACCCGACGCCGCAGACGACGGCATCGACGTCATGGTCCATCTGCTCCCAGATCTCCGGGCCGGTCGTGGTCTCGTGCGCGAGGGGATTGGCGGGATTGGAGAATTGATTGATGAAGTGCGCCTGGTTTTCCGTGGCGATGCGCTGCGCCATGTCCTGATAGTAATCGGGATGGCCTTTGCCGACGTCCGAGCGGGTCAGGCGCACGTCGGCGCCGAGCGCGCGCAGATGCTGAATCTTCTCCCGCGCCATCTTGTCGGGCACGACGAGGATGAGCTTGTAGCCCTTGAGCACGGCGACCTGGGCGAGGCCGAGGCCCGTGTTGCCGGCGGTGGCTTCGACGATGGTGCCGCCCGGCTTCAGCTTGCCGCTCTTCTCCGCCGCCTCGATCATCGAGAGGCCGATGCGGTCCTTGATCGAGCCGCCGGGATTCTGGCTTTCGAGCTTGGCGAACAGCCGACACGGGCCGGTGTCGAGATGCGTGAGTTCGACCATCGGCGTGTTGCCGATCAGGTCGAGCGCGGAGCGGGCGGGCGGCAGTGCGGGCATGAATCAAAACCGGGAGATGCGCCGGGAACATAACGCTAAAGCAGGCAATCCGAGGCGAATTCGGCGAAGGGCAAGAAAAAGAGTGTCGACATCACCGCCGCGAACTTAGCTTTCGCCGATCGTCCGGCGGGCGCAGCTAAAACTCACATGTCATCCCCGGCCGAGCATCACGAAGTGATGCGAGGGGAAGGGGACCCAGGTGTTTGTAACCGGCGCGGTATTTTCCACCTGGGTCCCCTTCCCTCGGCGCGCTGTCGCGCGCCTCGCCGGGGATGACAGGGGTGTTTTCACACGAACTTCGGAATCGGGCCCAGTTGCGGCGTGGCGCGGTCGGAGAGATCGAACATCACCTCGTCGACATAGCACCAGCCCCAGCCTTCCGGCGGATCGTAGCCTTCGACGATCGGGTGCTTGGTGTGATGGAAATGCTTGGTGGCGTGGCGGTTGGGCGATGAATCGCAGCAGCCGACATGGCCGCAGGTGCGGCACAGCCGCAGATGCACCCAGGGCGAACCGGACTTGAGGCATTCCTCGCAGCCCTTGGCGCTGGGCGTGACGGTCTTGATGCCGCCGGTGTGGAAACAGTTCTGGGCCATCAGACTTTCTCCGTCGCGATCGGTCCGCCATCGGCGAGATAGGCGTGGATGGCGGAGACCACCTGCGCGCCCTCGCCCACCGCGGCGGCGACGCGCTTGATCGAGCCGGCGCGGACGTCGCCGATCGCGAAGACGCCGGGGCGGCTGGTCTCCAGCGCGCGGCCGTCGCGGGTGCGAATGAAGCCCTTGTTGTCCAGCTCGATGTCGCAATTGCCGAGCCAGTCGGTGTTGGGATCGGCGCCGATGAAGAGGAAGACGTGGCGGATCGGCTTGTCGGCGACGGCGCCCGTGCGGCGGTCGGTCCATTGCACGGTGCCGAGGACGCCGCCCTCGCCGCTCAACGCGGTGATCTCGGTGTGGGGCAGCAGTTCGATGTTGGGCTGCGCCGCGATGCGATCGATCAGATAGCGCGACATCGTCGCCGCCAGGCCGGCCCCGCGCACCAGCATGAAGACCTTGCGGGCCTGGCTGGCAAGATAGACCGCCGCCTGGCCCGCCGAATTGCCGCCGCCGACCAGCACCACCTCCTCGCCGGCGCACAGCCGCGCTTCCAGGGGCGAGGCCCAGTAGTGGACGTGGCTGCCTTCGTATTGCGCGAGATTGTCGACGGCGAGGCGCTTGTAGCGCGCGCCGCTGGCGATGATCACCGCGCGGGCGCGGGCGCTTTCTTTGTTGGCGAGCGCGATGCGATAGCAGCCGTCCTCGCGGCTCAGATCGACCGCCTCGTCGGGGATCGCGATCTCGGCGCCGAATTTCTGCGCCTGGTTGTAAGCCCGCGCCATCAGCGCGATGCCGGTGATGCCGGTGGGAAAACCCAGATAGTTCTCGATCCGCGCGCTGGCGCCGGCCTGTCCGCCGAAGGCGCGGCAGTCGAGCAGCAGCACCGACAGCCCTTCCGACGCCGCATAGACCGCGGCGCCGAGGCCGGCGGGGCCGGAGCCGACGATGGCGACGTCGTAGAGCTTGGCGGGATCGAGCTTGCCGACCAGACCGATGCAGCGCGCCAACTCGCCTTCGCTGGGATTGCGCAGCAACTCTCCGCCGGGGCACAGCACGATCGGCAACTCGCGCGGCTCGACATGGAAGCGCTCGAGCATCGCCTTCGCGCCGGCATCGGCTTCTGGGCACAGGATGGTGTAGGGGTGACCGTTGCGCCGCAGGAAGACCGAGAGGCGCAGCACGTCGGGATGGCTCTCGCGGCCCACGATGATCGGCCCGCCGGCGCCGGTCTCGAGCAGGCCGACGCGGCGCAGGATGAGCGCGCGCATGATGCGCTCGCCGAGTTCGGCTTCCTCGACCAGAAGATCGCGCAGCCGCTGCGGCCGCACGACGACCGCCTCGCCGTCCGACAGCGCGACGGCGTCGACCAGCGACGGCTTGCCCGAAAGCTGCGCCAGCTCGCCCATGAAATTGCCCGCGCCGTGCGTAACGATGAGCTGCTCATTGTCCAAATGGTCGCGCTGCTTGACCGCGACGTCGCCCGACAGGATCACGAGGAAGCCCGGCGAAACCTCGCCCGTCTTCGCCAGCAGCTCGCCCGCGGCGAAGCGGCGGCGGTCGCCGAAGCGCGCCAGGCGCGCCGTCTCGGCCGGGTCGAGGACCGGGAACATCTGGTCGTGGCGGGTGTCGATGACGGAGGAAGCGGCGGCCATGGGTGTCCCAGGGTGCTTTCTTGGCGCATCTGACGGCAGCGGGCCGCCGCCCGCAAGCGCCTCTTCCAAGGCCCGGCCCGGACGGCGTAGAACAGGTCCGGTTCCGGCACCGACGGAACCAAGGCGCACGCGGACACGGATATGCTTTTACTGATCGATAACTACGACAGCTTCACCTACAACCTGTTCCACTATCTGGGGCAGTTGGGGGCGGAGGTCGTCGTCAAGCGCAACGACGAGTTGACGGCCGCCGAAGCGCTGGCGCTCAAGCCGGAGGCCATCGTGCTGTCGCCGGGACCCTGCACGCCCAACGAGGCAGGCATCTGCCTGGATCTCATCAAACTGGCGAATGGGCGGGTTCCGATGCTCGGCGTGTGCCTGGGCCACCAGGCGATCGGCCAGGTCTATGGCGCCACCATCGTGCGCGCGCCCAGGCCGATGCACGGCAAGCTTTCCACCATCCATCACACCGGCAAAAGCGTGTTCCGCGGCCTCAACAACGATTTCCAGGCGACGCGCTATCACTCGCTCACCATCGCGCCGCAGAGCATGCCGGCCAGCCTCGAGGTGACGGCGACCAGCGACGACGGCGTGATCCAGGGCGTGATGCACAAGACCCATCCCGTGCACGGCGTGCAGTTCCATCCCGAAAGCATCGCCTCGGAAAACGGACACGCGCTGCTGCAGAACTTCCTCGACCTGGCGAAGGCCGCCGTGCCGGCATGAGCGGCGAGGAGTTCGCCTCTTACTTGAAGCGCGTGGCGGGCGGCGAGACGCTGAACGCGGCGCAGTCCTCCGACGCCTTCGCCGCCATCATGGCCGGCGAGGTGAGCGACATCCGCATCGCGGCCCTTCTCGGGGCGCTGGCGGTGCGGCGGCCCACCGTCGAGGAGATCACCGGCGCGGTGCGCGCGATGCGCGCCGCGATGACCTCCATCGAAGCCAATCCTTACGCCATCGATCTGTGCGGCACCGGCGGCGACGGCATCGGCACGCTCAACATCTCCACCGCCTGCGCCTTCGTGGTCGCGGCCTGCGGCGTGCCGGTGGCCAAGCACGGCA
>CAZMHP010000289.1:0-3828 GCA_964566095.1 uncultured Rhizobium sp.
CGGTCGGCGGCGTGCTGCCGGTCGGCTATTACAAGGACGAAGAGAAGACCAACCGGCTGTTCAAGATCATCGGCGGGCGCCGCTTCTCGGTGCCGGGCGACTACGCGATCGTGGAAGAGGACGGCCGCATCACGCTGCTCGGCCGCGGCTCCAACTGCATCAACACGGCCGGCGAGAAGGTGTTTCCCGAAGAGGTCGAGGAGGTGCTGAAGAAGCATCCCGCGATCGAGGACGCGCTCGTGCTGGGCGTGCCGGACGCGCAATGGGGCAGCGCGGTGACCGGTGTCGTCGTGCTCAATGCCGGCGCGGCGTTCGACGAAGCCGGCGTGCGCGCCCATGTGCGCGAGCATCTCGCCGGCTACAAGACGCCCAAGCGCGTGCTGGTCGCCGGCGTTCCCCTGCGCGCGCCCAACGGCAAGGCGGATTACAAGAGCGCGGCAGAGTTCGCGCGGCGGGAATTGGGGATTGCGCCATCTTAGTCCTCCCCCGCGCAGCGGGGGAGGGGGACCGCGAAGCGGTGGAGGGGGCGAGGCTGGGCGAACTCTCGCGGATCGCAATGAAGGTGCGGGACGGCGCCCCCTCCGTCACGCCTTCGCTGCGCTACGGCGTGCCACCTCCCCCGCTGAAGCGGGGGAGGATCATCGTCCCCGCACCACCAGCACCGCCAGCGCCTTGGGCCCATGCGCGCCGAGTTCCATCGTTTGCTCGATATCGCCGGTGCGCGAAGGGCCGCTGACGAGATTGAGCGTCGCCGGCAAGCCGCCTTTCGCTTCGAGCGCGCGCAGCACGTCTTCGAATTCGGCGACGACGTCGCTCTCGCGCAGCACGACGATCTCAAGCTCGGGGCGGAAGTGCCACGAGGCCGGCGCGCCCTTGCCGCTCGGGTAGGCGAGGGTGCCGGTCGCGGCGATGGCGAAGGGCGCGCGCGTCAGCGCCGCGTCGCCCTGGCCCGGCGGTTCGCGCTTGACCTCGACGGCTCCGAGATGGAGCACCGCGAGTTCGCCGTCCGGCGGGATGTGCACCACCGGCGCCATGTTGCGGCCGCGCAGGATGTCGGCGATCGCGCCGGGCACCTCCATCATCGATGTGAGACGCCGCACATCGGCATATTGCGCCGACAGCTTGGCCGCGAAGCTCTCGACGAGATCGCCTTGGACCGCCGGCGCGCGATAAGGCGCGGGCCGGGGCGCCTGCGCCGACCGCCGCGCGCGGATAGAGGCAAGGATGGCTTCGCGGGCGGTCATGGGCGCTTGCCGTCTTCATGCTTCGACAAGCTCAGCATGAGGAGTGGAAGGTTGGTCCTCATCCTGAGCTTGTCGAAGGATGAGGACCAGCGCCGATCCAGTTCAGACTTGATTGCGTTCGTCATCGCCGCGCCTTCCACAATTCTTGAAACGTCCGGCCTTGCGGCGCCGGGAAATCGCGCACCGCGAACCAGCCGTTCGACACCGGCACGGAACGCACCGCGCCGCGCCGGCTCATCAGCTTCAGCGCGCGCGCCGCGATGCGCGCGCCCAAGCGATAAAGTCTCGGCCGCTTGGCCGCGAAGGCCCAGAATGAAAGACCGCGCGTGATTGCCTTCGGCGCCAGGCCGCTCGCATATTCCACCGCGCGCCAATGGCGCATGATCTTGGGCAGCGGGATCATCACCGGGCACACTTCGGCGCAGCGGCCGCAGAAGGTCGACGCGTTGGCGTGATGCGCCGTCTCGGCCACGCCCATCGTGCCGGGATTGAGCGCCGCGCCGATCGGCCCCATATAGGTCGCGCCATAGGCATGGCCGCCGACCACGCCATAGATCGGGCAATGATTGATGCAGGCGCTGCAGCGGATGCAGCGCAGCACGTCCTGCGCCTCGGTGCCGATCAGCGAGGAGCGGCCGTTGTCGACCAAGACGACATGGAAATTCTCCGGCCCGTCGCTCTCGCCGGTCGGCCCCGCCATCACGCTGACATAGGTCGAGATCGCCTGGCCGGTCGCGGAGCGCGGCAAAAGGCGCAGCAGCACCGCGACGTCGTCCATGTCCGCCACCACCTTCTCGATGCCGGTGACGACGATATGGGTCTTGGGCAGCAGCCGCGTCAGATCGCCATTGCCCTCATTGGTGACGATGATCGCCGCGCCTTCTTTCGCGCTCAGGAAATTGGCGCCGGTGATGCCGGCGTCGGCGCGCTCGAACTGGGCGCGCAATATGCCGCGCGCTTCCTGCACCAGCGCGTTGCGCTCGACGAGATTGCGCGCCGGGTCCAGCGCGGTGTGCGATGTGCGAAAGGTCTCGGCGACCTGTTCCTTGGAGAGATGGAAGGCCGGCGCGATGATGTGGCTCGGCGGCTCGTTTCGCAGCTGGATGATGTACTCGCCCAGATCGGTCTCGACCGGCACGATGCCGTTGGCTTCCAGGAACGGGTTGAGTTGGATCTCTTCCGTCACCATGGACTTGCCCTTGGTGACGGTCCCGGCGCCGACATCCTGCAGGATGGAGAGGATGACGCGCCGCGCCTCGCCCGCATCGCGGGCCCAATGCACCGTGCCGCCGCGCGCGCCGACGCTCGCTTCGAATTGCACGAGCAATTCGTCCAGATGCGTCACCGCGTAGTCGCGGATCGCCTTGCCGGCCTCGCGCAAGGGCTCGAAATCACCATAGGCGTGGACGGCATAGGCGCGGCCGGCGCCGAAATGCGTCTTGAGGCGGCCGAGCGCGGGCTTGAGCAGCGGGTCCTTGAGCGCGGCGCGCGCATTTTCCGCAAATGCCCTGGGATCGAGGCTCACGGCTCGCCCAGCGCCTTCTCGCCGCCCATGCCGGCGAGCACTTCGGCGACATGACGCACTTCGAGAGCCTTGCCGGCGCGCTGCATGCGGCCCTTCAGATGCAACAGACAGCCCAGATCGCCGCCGAGCAGCGCGTCGGCGCCGGTGGCGCAGGCGTCGGCGATCTTGTCGTCGGCCATCCGCTCGGAGATCTCGGGATATTTGACGCTGAAGAGGCCGCCGAAGCCGCAGCACACCTGCGCATCGGTCAGTTCGGCGAGCGAAAGCCCGTCCACCGTGGCGAGCAACGCGCGCGGCTCGGCCTTCACGCCCATCTCGCGCAGCGAGGAGCAGCTGTCGTGATAGCAGACCTTCTTCGCATAGGCGGCGGTGACGCCGGTCATGCCGCATACCTTCACCAGGAACGACATCAGTTCGTGCGTCTTGGCCGCCAGCGCGCGGGCGCGCGGCAGCCAGGCCGCGTCCTTCTCGAACATTTCGGGATAGTGCCGCTTGATCATGCCGGCGCAGGAGCCCGACGGCGCCACGACATAGTCGAAGCCTTCGAAGGCGGCGATCACGGCGCGCGCGATGTCCTTGGCGTCGGCGTCGATGCCGGAATTCCACGCCGGCTGGCCGCAGCAGGTCTGCGCCGCCGGAACCTCGACGTCGCAGCCGGCCCGTTCCAAGAGCGCGGCCGCGGCGAAACCGACCTGCGGCCGCACGAGATCGACGAGGCAGGTGACGAACAGGCCGATACGCGGCCTTGGACTGGTGCTCATGGAGCGGCCCGCGGCCCCGGCGCGCGCTTGGGCCGCTTGATGCGCGCCTTGGGCAGCTTTTGCGGCAGCGCCTCGCCCAGCGAATAGGTGATCTCCTTGAGCTTATCCATCACCGTCTGGCGGTCGTTGATGCCGGCGATGCGCTCATAGGGCAGCACGTCGCCCAGCCGCACATGCACCTCGCTGCCGATGCGGTCGTGCACCTCCTTGAACAGAAGCGACAGGCGCAGCGTCATGCTGATATGGCTGGCGAGCTGGAACAGCCGGCTGTTCTGGCCCGCGAAATAGACCGGCGCCA
>CAZMHP010000290.1:0-3826 GCA_964566095.1 uncultured Rhizobium sp.
CGACCAGATCACCCAGCCGCCGAAGGGATCGTTCTGCGGCACGCCGTCGAGCGTGACGAGCGCACGGCCGGCGCCGGACGGCGCGATCGAGCGCAGCGACACGCCTTGCGTGGTGGGGTTGGCGGAGAGCGAGGAGTCGCGGCGGAACAGCGACAGGCCAGGGACTTGGGCGAGCGCGTGATCGAGTTCGGTCGAATCGCGGATGTCGGCGGCGCTCAACGTGGCGACGGAGAAGGCGGCATTGCCGACGGGATCGGGCGGCGCGGCGGTGACCACGACGGTCTCGACCTCGGCGGCGGTGGCGGCCGATACCGCGGCGGCGAACCCGGCGGCTGCGATCCAGAAGTTACGCGAGGTCATTCTCATCCCGGCCCGACGTTACGATGAGCGAAGCCGTTAGACCATGCTCCAGCAGAAATCCGAGGCATGACATGAGGGACACCGTTCAAAGGAGCGCGACTGGCTTGCCGACGCCGTTCCAATTGCTCAAGTGACAACTTTCAAAACCAGAGCCTATACTTTCGAGACCAAGGCAGCAGGAGGGGCAGGTTGTCCGACGGCAATAATGTCTTGACGCGGGATGAGATCGACCGCGCGGAAATCGCATTTCGCGACCTCATCCGGCACGAGAATGATTTGGTCAATCAGCGACTGACCTGGTTGATCCAGAGTCAGGGCCTGCTGTTTACCGCGCTGGGTGCAAGCTGGGCGAACGGGTTGTCCTCCAACGTCGGTCTCGTTCTCAGCCCCTTGGGAATCGGCGCGGCCATTTCTATTTGGCTTGCGATATCGTTCTACAGTCCGACGGTTCGGAGTCTTCAGCAAGCCTGGGTCAAATTTGTGCCCGAGGAAGAGCGAAAACGCCGCTTCGTCATCGGCACCTATGCTCCATCGAGCGGCATTGGCAAGATGCTGCGACCGTGGCGGGCTCTTCCCCCAATGTTCATTCTAGCCTGGTGCGGCGTGGCATTGCTTTGTCTTCGCAAGGCCGGTTTTCTTTGACCTCCATCGACGGAACCGAATATGCGCAATCCGGGCGGATGACGCCTACTTGGAGGGCGGGCCGGAGATGCCGATCGCGGCGCGCAGGGCCTGCGCGTCCATGATCTTGCCGTCGCGCATCACGAGTTCGACCTGCCGCAGATCGCCGATGTTCTTCGCCGGGTCGCCGTCGATCAGCGCCAGCTCCGCAAGCTTGCCCCTGGCGAGGGAGCCCGTGACCTTGCCGAGCCTGTAGAGGCGCGCCGGATCGATCGTGGCGGTCGCCATCGCCTCGGCGGGCGTGAGGCCCGCTTGGACATAGAGCTCC
This sequence comes from uncultured Rhizobium sp., assembly GCA_964566095.1. GTDB lineage: Bacteria > Pseudomonadota > Alphaproteobacteria > Micropepsales > Micropepsaceae > Rhizomicrobium. Next base: position 1,310 of record CAZMHP010000290.1, read on the forward strand.
AACTCGTGGATCAGCTCGAAGCCGTTGCCGTCCGTGCCCGCCACGACGGTGATGTGGCGGCGGTGCAGTTCGGCCACCAGCGCGACCAGCTTGCGGATGCTGTCGCGCATCAGGCCGCGCGGCACGTCCGGCGTCGGCGCCATGGCGCTTTGCAGGAAGCCGCGCGCGAATTGCGGCGGCAGCGTCGACGCATAGGGCGCGACCGCGGGCGGATATTCGCCGGCATCGGGCCACAGCGTGCTTTCGAGCACGACCAGCGTGGGATCGACGGCGATGTGCCGGCGCGCCAACTCGTCGAGATAGGCTGTCATCTGCGGCGAATGCAGATCGACACCGGCCGCGTATTTGGCCGTGCCCATGATGCGCGCGATGGTGTTGGACTTCGCCACGACGTCGTCCGGCATCGCCTGCATCATCACGAAGTTGATGTGGGTGATCTCGTCATAGCCGTCGCGCACGGCATCGAGCGGGCGCATGCCATGCGGGATATGGCCGTGCACGTGGAGGCCGAGCTTGTGCGCCAGCGCCGCCATCGGCTTGACCCAGGCCGGATCCATCGAGCCGTAGATCTTGATCGCGAAATAACCTTCGTCCTTGGCGCGGTGTACGGCGGCCAAGGCCTCGTCGACATTGTGCACGACGACGGCGACCTGGGCGGTGTAAGGGCTCTGGCCGTCGATCAGCAGCGACGGCACGATGCGCGTGCCGAGCAGCTCGCCGCGCTCAATGCGCTTGCGCCGTTCCGGCGCCTGCTGCGGATCGTTGCCCGGATCGCGCACCGAGGTGATGCCGGAAGCGAGCAGAAGCGGGCCGGTGGAGTCGTCGCCGAAGTGTTGGTGACTGTCCCAAAGGCCCGGGATGAGCGTCTTGTCCTTGCCGTCGACAATCTGTGCGCCGGCAGGAACCTTGACCTTGGCGGCGGGACCGACGGCGGCGATGCGGCCGCGGTCGACGACGACCGTCATATCGTTGCGGAAGGCGCGCTTGTCGGCGTCGTAGAGCTTCACGCCGACGAAGGCGACGGGGCCGGTCGGAGTCTTGGCAATCTTGGCGACGAGCGCGGGCGCGAGCTTGGCCAGCGCATCGTCCTGCGCCTTGCTGAGTGCGGGCACGACGCTCTCCCAACCCTGAAGAACGTAGCCGGGCGTGATGGCGAAGAATCGATCGCCGTCCAGCCACACGGGCTGGGGCGACAGCCCGAAGCCGGTGACGGCATAGGCCGTCAGCGTCTTCTTTTCCGTGCCGTTGGAGACGTCGAGCGTCGTCAGCGGCTCGATCTGGGCATGGCCGGAGGGCAGCAGATCAATGCCGTGCGTCGGCGATTTCAGCATCGCATCGACGAGATAGATGAGGGCGTCGAAGGTGCCGCCGAACGCCGAATAGGCGAGGCCCGGTCGTGCCGGGCCGCTGCCGCGATCGACCGGGCTGGTCCAGCGATAGGCGCCGTTGGCGACCATATAGGTTTCCGCCGCATCGCCGCCCGGCGTCGCGCCGCGCACCACGAGCGATTGCAGCGTTCCGTCGGGCGCGAAGCGGTTCTGTTCGTCGATCTCGCTGATGAAGCCGCGGATGTTGAAGCTCATGCGCGACCAATGGGTGCCGTCGGGCGCGGTCCACAGCGACACCTGTCCGTGATGGGTGCCCAAGGGATCCACGATGGACCAGACCTTCGCATCCGCGGGCGGCTTGGCGAGCTGATCGGGCGGGACTTGCGCCGCGACCCCGACGGTCGCGAGCACGGCGAGAAGTGGAAGAAGCTTGCGAAGCATGGGCGGTTCCCTCGGAGCATTGCCAACCTAGCGCGCAGAGGGCAGGCGTAAAGCGCCCGACAAGCGTGCGCCGCCTGTGCCGAGCACATCGACACGAACTAGTGATCGGCTTGACCGCGGCGAGGATGTCGTACAAAGTACGCGTACAACGTACGAGACATCATGCCCCTCGCCTTGTCCACCGATGACTTCGAAGCCGTGCGCGCCAAGATCGGCGCGGCGGCGACGGCGCTCTATGCCGAGCGGGGCCTTAGCGCGATCACCATCCGCGACATCGCCAAGAAGCTGGGCCGCAGCCCGATGGGTCTCTACCGCTACTTCGCGGACCGCGACGCGATGCTGGCCTTCATCCGCGCCGACGCGTTCGATCGTTTCGCCGACGCGCTGGAAGCCGCCTTCGCCAGCGGCGCCGATCCGTTCGCGCGCGCCCGCGCCGTGGGCCGCGCCTATTTCGGCTTTGCGCTCGCCCATCCCAATGCCTATCGGCTGATGTTCGACCTCGATCCGCCGGACGAGTCCAAGCACCCCGATTTGCGCCGCGCCGCCAAGCGCGCCGGCGAGACGGTGACGCGGCACGTCAAAGACCTGGTCGCGGCCGGCATCGTGAACGGCGATCCCAGGATGATCGGCAACGCGCTGTGGGCGGCGTCGCATGGCGTGATCGTGCTTTACCTCGCCGGACGCCTGCCGCCGGGCATGAAGGTCGAAGACCTCTATTTCGAGACCATGCGGCTCACCTTCCGCGGCG
>CAZMHP010000291.1:0-3822 GCA_964566095.1 uncultured Rhizobium sp.
GGAGTCGCCATGACCATCGTCAGCATGACCGGATTCGCCGAGGCGCATGGCAGCCATGACGGCGCGCGCTGGCGCTGGGAAGTAAAGAGCGTCAACGGCCGCGGCCTGGATTTGCGGCTTCGCGCGCCGCAGGGTTTCGACGGACTGGAGCCGGCGGCGCGCACGCTGGCGGGCGAGCGCTTCAAGCGCGGTTCGATCCAGGCGGCGCTGAACCTGGACGCGGGCGAGGGCGCGCGCGGCCTGCGCGTCGATCCCGCCGCGCTCGCCTCCGCCATCCGCATCGCGCGCGAGGTCGCCGCCGAGACCGGCCTGGCGCCGGCGCGCATCGACGGCCTCCTCGCGCTCAAGGGCATCATCGTGCAGGACGAGCCGCTGGCGGCGGACGAGCGCGCGCGCGCCGGCCGCGACGCCGCGATCCTGGAGAGCCTGGCTGCCGCCTTCGACGCGCTGGTCCGTGCCCGCGCGATGGAGGGCCACAAGCTCCATGCCGTGCTGGCCTCGCAGATCGACGAGATCGCCAAGCTGACGGACGACGCGGCCTTGCTGGCGGCGGCGCAGCCGCACGCGCTGCGCGACAAGCTCGCGGCGCAGGTGGCGGAATTGCTCGCCGGCGGCACGCTGGCGGAGGATCGCCTGGCGCAGGAAGTGGCCCTGCTGGCCGTGAAGGCCGATGTGCGCGAGGAGCTCGACCGGCTGCGCTCGCATGTCCAGGCGGCGCGCACTTTGATGGCGTCGGGCGAAGCGGTCGGGCGCAAGCTCGATTTCCTGAGCCAGGAGTTCAACCGCGAATCCAACACGCTGTGCTCCAAATCGTCCGACATCGCGCTCACGCGCGTCGGCCTGGCGCTGAAGGCGGTGATCGACCAGTTCCGCGAGCAGGCGCAGAATGTTGAATGAGTTAAGGGGCGAATGAGCGGCGAGATCAAACGGCGCGGACTGATGCTGGTGCTGTCGTCGCCGTCCGGCGCCGGCAAGACCACGCTGGCGCGCGGCCTTCTGGCGTCCGATCCGAACATCCTGATGTCGATTTCCGCGACGACGCGGGCGCGGCGGCCGAACGAGGTCGAAGGCCGCGATTATTTCTTCGTCTCGCCCGACACATTCGAGGATATGGCGAAGACCGACGCCTTCCTCGAACACGCCACCGTGTTCGATCACCGCTACGGCACGCCCGCCGCGCCCGTGCTGGACAAGCTTCGCGCCGGCGGCGACATCCTGTTCGACATCGACTGGCAGGGCACGCAGCAGCTGAAGGAGCGGGCGCGCGAGGATCTCGTCAGCGTCTTCGTGCTGCCGCCGACGCATGACGAATTGGAGCGCCGCCTGAAGGCCCGCGCCCAGGACAGCGACGACGTCGTCGCCAAGCGCATGGCCAAGGCCGCGAGCGAAATCAGCCATTGGCCGGAATACGACTATGTCGTCGTCAACCGCGACATGGACCGTGCCCTGTCGCAGATCCGCTCGATCCTCGAAGCCGAACGCGCGCGGCGCACGCGGCTCGTCGGCGTCGGCGATTTCGTGGCGGAGCTGACGCGCTGACGCTGGAACTTACCGGCGCGCGCCCTGTTATCGTCTCATGTCCCTTGTCGCGATCATCGGCACGATTGCCGCCCTGTGCTCGACCGCCAGTTTCACGCCGCAGGCCTGGAAGATCATCCGCACCCGCGAGACGAAAGACATCTCCGCCGGCATGTATCTCTTGACCGTGATCGGCTTCGCGGCCTGGACGAGCTATGGCGTGCTGCTCGTGCAATGGCCCTTGATCGTCTGCAACAGCATCTGCCTGGCGCTGTCCGCCTTCATCCTCACGATGAAGCTCCTGCCGCGGCGCGAGAAGAACGCCGTGGCGGACGAGATCGAGGAGATCGTGTGATCGATGCCCTCACCCGAACGGTGCTGCGCGCCGTTCGACCTCTCCCGTAAACGGGAGAGGTTGGGCAGCCATGACCTCTCCCGCTTGCGGGAGAGGTCGAAATTCGCGCCAGCGAATTTCGGGTGAGGGCAATCAATCCAGATTCACCCGGTACACCCGCTTCGCGGTGCCGCTGAACAGCGCGGTCTTCTCGTCCGCGCTGGCGCCCTTGGCCAGGATCTTGAACGCGTTCCACAGGCTCGCATAGTCGCAGCCGAAGCGGTCGACCGGGAAATTGCTCTCGAACATGCAGCGGTCCGCGCCGAACGCCGCGATGGTCGCCTCGACATAGGGCCGCCATTGCGCGGCCAGCGTCGCGGAGGGCGGATCGGCCTCGTGCATGCGCTTCTTGAAGCCGGCGAAGGGCATCGGCAGGCCGCCGACCTTGACCGCGACATTGGCGCATTTGGAGAGCTGGCGGATGTGTTCCTGCCAGGTGGAGAAGCGCGCCTCGCGCTTGCCCTCATAGCGCCCGATGCCGAGCGGCGTGCCGACATGGTCGAGCACGATGGTCGTCTGCGGATAGGCGCGGGCCAGATCGATGAGCTCGGGGAGCTGCGGCTCGAGAAGCCAGGCGTCGAAGGAAAGACCGAGCTTGTGCAGCACCGAGAAACCCTCGCGGAATTTTCCGTCCATGTAGAGCCCGGCGGGCACGCGGCCGTGCAGCGGCCCCAGCACGTCCGGGTCCTCGTCGTGCGAGCAGGAGTGGCGGATGCCGCGGAAGCGGCCATGGCCGGCCGCGATGTGGCTGCGCAGCACGTCTTCCACCGCGCCGGCGCCCAGGCGCAGATCGACATGGCCGACGATGCCGGCGCAGGCGCGCACCTCGCCATAGAGGCCGCTCGCGCTCATCGCCGCGACGCCGTTGACGAATTCGGTCTCGCCGACGCAGCGCAGCGCCTCCGGCCCGTCGGCGCGGTACATCGCGCCGCACTCCATATAGACCGTGCCGCGGATGTTGTGGCCGCTCCTCAGGTCGGCGAGCAGCTCGTCGAGCAGATAGCGCGGCGTGTTGCGGATGATGTCCATGAAACCGTGCTCGGACGGCGGCAGGTTCTTGAGCACGGCGACCGGCCGGTCCCACAGATGATGATGCGGATCGACGATCGGCAAATCGGGTTCGAGGATGGCTTCGCTCATGCGTCACTCCCAGGTTCCGGCATCCGCGATCACGAGGCGGTAGCCATAGTCCATTTCAAGCTTATCCAGCAGATGGCCATTCTTCCGCGCCCAGGTGCCGTCGTCCAGATCGCGCCGCAGCCGTTCGAGCCGCGCCTCCACGTCGCGCACCTTGGCGAAATAGGAGATCGCCGCGCGGACCTTGGGGTCGAGATACATGCGCGGCCGGCGCCAATAGGCGCAGAAGAACCCGTCGGTGCAGTCGTGCGGCACGGGCACCGGCACCACGCGCACCGCGCCGAACACCGCGCGCGCCGCTTCGAGCGGCAGGAGCGGGCCGAACTGCTGGCCGGTTTCGGGAAAGTAATCGGTGATCATCCAGAATTTGAGATCGCTCATCTGGTGGTCGAAGAACACGCAGGGCCCGCGCGTCACGCGCTTCATCTCGCGCAAGCCTTTGCCCAGGTCGGACCAGTGATGCGTGGTCAGGAACGCGGTCGCCGCGTCGAAGCTCTTGTCGGGGAAGGGGAGGGCTTCCGCCGTTCCCCGGATCGCCTTCGCGGCGCCGGGCGGGCGCTGGGCGATCATCGTGGCCGACGGCTCGATCGCGGTGACGTCGCGGCGGCGCGACTCGTAGGAGCCCGCGCCGCCGCCGATATTGATCACGGTGCGGGCGTCGCCCAGCGCCGCCTCGATGGCCGCCGCGATGCGCGGGTCGGGCCGGCGATACTCCGCATAGCCCTTCCCGATCGTATCGTAGAGCGCGTTCACGGCGTCAGGACGACGCGTCC
>CAZMHP010000292.1:0-3822 GCA_964566095.1 uncultured Rhizobium sp.
CGTGCTCGACGTTGAACGTGATATCCATCGCGGCCAGATAGATCAGCGCGCTGCCGGCCATCAGGCCGAACAGAGCGCCGGCACGGGTGCCGCGCCACAGACCGACGCCGGCCAGCAGCATGCACAGCGCCATCCAGCCATCGGCGACGGGGAAGGAATCCTCGAAGGCGCCGTACCAATAGCTATCCAGCACGCGCACGTCGCCGGCGATGAAATAATTCGCCCAATAGGCGAACGTCACGACCGCGCCGACAACAAGCAGGGCGGCGAGGATTTTCACGGAGTTCAGCCGGCGGAGCGCAGCGCCGCGCGATACGGCGTCAGGTCCCAGCCCGGATAGCGCTTCTGCGCCCGCGCCAGCGTGATCTCGGTCCAGAACGGATCGCCGGGCCGCTGCACGCCGAAACAGGCCAGCTGTTCGGGCGTCGCATGTTCGAAGATCCTGGCCCAGGGCTGGGTGTGGTGAAACTGCCAGGCGTGAAACCCGATGCTGTCATCGGCCGCCTTCTTGAAGCAGGTCATCAGCGCATAGCGATGGCCGTGCGGCGCGACGAGATTGGTGCCGCGGTGATAGATGTCGATGCTGTAGGGGATCGCAGTCCCGGCGGGCGCCGCGCTGGAGCGGGCGCGGCGCGTCAATTGTTCCTGCAGCGCCGTCTGATGCTCGGTATCGAAATTGAACGACGCCTCGGGACCGGCGACCGCCTCCGCGTCGGGGCGCGTCACGAAATGCATCGGCCCATGCGCTTCGCTCACGTCGCTGAAATAGCACAGGATGGTGACGGAGTTCTTGGCGGCGTCTTCGGACGGCACCGTCAGCGTGTGATTGGAAAAGTCGCAATGGAACGGCTGGTCGTAGTCGGCGTCGCCGGTGAACTTCGCCCAGGACTGGCATTGATAGACGCGCACGTCGTCGGTGCCGAGCGCCTGTTTGGCGAAGGCGATGAGCGCCGGATGCACGCCGATCAGATTGAGCGCCGGGGAGCAATCGACCGGCACCGGTTGAATGTCGGTGAATTGTGCCTTGTTGAAGCGGCCGACTTCGCCGCTCTTCTTCTTGTCCATCGCCTCGGCGGCACCCTCCGTGCGGCCGAACACCTGGGTGAAGTCGGCCTGCACGGCGGCGACTTCCTCGGGCGAAAAGAAATTCCGAAGCACGACAGCGCCGTCGCGGCGCCAGGCGGCGATATCTTCGGGCGCGAAGCGGTCGCTCATGCGCTCAGCGTTTGCCTTTTTGCCGAGTCTTGCGGGCGGCATAGCGCGCATCGCGGGCCGCCTTCTGCTCGGCCAAGAGCTGCACCAGCTTGTCGGCCTCGGCGCGCTTGGCCTTCTCCGCCTCTTCCGCGGCGAGACGGTCGGCCTCGATGCGGGACGCTGCCTCGGCGACCTTGCGCTCAGCCTCGGCGCGCAGCGCCGCCGCCTTTTCCTCAGCCCGCGTTTTCTCGCGCGCTTCGCGCTCGTCGGCGATGCGCTTGCGCTCCTCCTGGCGCTTGGCGAATTCCGGATCGTTCGCCGGGTTCTTGGCCCGCGCCCGTTCGAGCAGCGCGGCCCGCGCCTTCGCCTGTTCCTGAAGCCGGTCGTTGAACGTCTTTTCCTTGAAGCCGCGCATGGAAGACAACCCAAATGATCCTTTCGGTCGGAGAGGAGCGGAACCTATGCCAAACCGGCCATTTTTCAAGCGGGGATTTGGCGTGCACGGCCCGCAAAATATGACATAAGGCCGCCATGGCCCCGCCTGTGCTCCTCCTGCAAGACATCCATGTGACGTTCGGCAACACGGAGTTGCTGGACGGCGCGGAACTTTCCGTGGCGCCAGGCGAGCGGCTGTGCCTGGTCGGGCGCAACGGTTCGGGCAAATCCACGCTTCTCAAGATCGCCGCCGGGCTGATACAGGCCGACAAGGGCACGCGCTTCGCCCAGCCGGGCGCCACCATCCGCTATCTCGCCCAGGAGCCGAGCCTGGCCGGCTTTGCCGACACCCACGCCTATGTCGAGGCGGGGCTGATGCCGGGGGACGATCCGGCGCGCGCCTACTACCTTTTGGGCAAGCTGGGGCTTTCCGGGATCGAGAAGCCCGAGGAGCTCTCCGGCGGCGAGGCGCGGCGTGCGGCGCTGGCCCGTGCCCTGGCGCCCAAGCCGGACATCCTTTTGCTGGACGAGCCGACCAACCACCTCGACCTGCCGGCGATCGAATGGCTGGAAGGCGAGCTGACGGCGCTCAAATCGGCGCTGGTGCTCATCAGCCACGACCGCCGCTTCCTGGAGAACCTGTCGCGCGCCACGGTGTGGCTCGACCGCGGCGTGACGCGGCGGCTGGAGCAGAGCTTCGCCGCCTTCGAGCCGTGGCGCGACGAGGTGCTGGCGCAGGAAGAGATCGAGCGCCACAAGCTCGACCGCAAGATCGCGATGGAAGAGGACTGGGTGCGCTATGGCGTGAGCGCCCGGCGCAAGCGCAATCAGGGCCGGCTCGCGAATCTGCGCGCGCTGCGCCAGGGCCGCAGGGACCAGCTTGCCGTGACCGGGAGCGTCAAGATGACGGTGAGCGAGGCCGAGGAAGGCGGCACACGCGTCATCGACGCCAAGAAGATCTCCAAGAGCTTCGGCGAACGCTGCGTGGTGCGCGACGTGTCGGTACGCATCCATCGCGGCGAGCGCGTCGCGGTCGTGGGACCGAACGGCGCGGGCAAGACGACGCTGATCAACATGCTGACCGGCCGGCTGGACCCGGACAACGGCAATGTGAAGATCGGCATCAACGTCAAGATGGCGCGGCTGGACCAGACCCGCGTGGTGCTGGAGCCCGACGATACGCTGGCGAACGTGCTGACAGGAGGGCGCGGCGATCATATCGAGGTCGCGGGCCAGATGCGCCACGTCACGAGCTATATGAAGGACTTTCTGTTCAGCGCGGCGCAGGCGCGCTCGCCGGTCAAGGTGCTGTCGGGCGGCGAGCGGGCTCGGCTGCTGCTCGCCAAGGCTCTGGCCCAGCCGTCGAACCTTCTGGTGCTGGACGAGCCGACCAACGATCTCGACCTGGAAACGCTCGACCTGCTGGAAGAGATGATCGACGACTATCCCGGCACCGTGCTGGTCGTCAGTCACGACCGCGATTTCCTCGACCGCATCGCATCGTCGGTCCTGATGGCCGAAGGCGACGGGCGCTTCATGCAATATGCCGGCGGCTACAGCGACATGCTCGCCCAGCGCGGCAAAGGCGTGGACGCGAAACCCGCGCCCGGCGGAGGCGCGCAGAAGAGCGAGGCGGCGAAAGAACGGCCGGCGCGCGCGCAGAAGCGCAAGATGAACTTCAACGACAAGCACGACCTCGAAAAATTGCCGAGCCGCATCGCGGCGTTGGAGAAGCGCATCGGCGAATTGCAGACGGAATTGTCGACGCTCGATTTGTACGCGCGCGACGCCAAGCGGTTCGCCGCGCTCTCCACGGAACTCGCGCGCGCGCAGCACGACCATGCCGCGGCCGAGCAGCGCTGGCTCGAACTCGAGATTCTGCGCGAGGAAATCGCGAGCGAGTGAGACGGTCGTTAGCGACTCGGCACCGGCGCCCCATCGCAGGCCGGCGGCGGCATGCTCGCGTCGTTGTCGCAGTCGGCCAGCGGCATCGAGACCGCCCGCAACAACCTCTCGACACGCTCGCGCGCGTCTACGCCGACATCGAGACGCATCGCCACCGCCGCTGGAAACTCGTCATCGCGGATCAGGAAGTGGTGGCGGACAGGGTGGGATTCGAACCCACGAACCCCTTGCAGGGTCTCCGCATTTCGAGTGCGGTGCCATCAACCACTCGACCACCTGTCCGCGGAA
>CAZMHP010000293.1:0-3785 GCA_964566095.1 uncultured Rhizobium sp.
GACGTGCTGATGGAGATCGGCTGGGTGAAGATCCGCGGCCGCAAGAAGACGCCGGGCCGCCCCGTGACCTTCGGCACGACCGAGGCCTTCCTGGTGCAGTTCGGGCTGGAGAGCGTGAACCACCTGCCGGGCGTGGACGAACTGAAGGCCGCCGGGTTCCTGGAAGCCATCCCGCCGGCCGGGTTCGACGTACCCAATCCGAGCGACGAGTTGGGCCCGGACGAGGACCCCTATATCGAGGGCGAGGACGACCTGGCGACGGGCGGGCCGGAGCTCGGGTAAAACGGGGATGTTGACCGGCTATTTTCCCGACCGGGGTTTGTTGACTTTTGTGATTGGGATACGCGTGGTTTTGGCGCGGCTAGACTGATAGTAGCGGGATATGGGGTGGCGGCCCCGACGTGATTTTCACGGAGGGTTCGCTTTGAATGGGCAACGTTACTTGGGTCGGGTCGCCTTCGCGCTTCCGGTCATGCGGAGCAGGGCCGTGTAGCGATAACCTTCCGGTTCGCCGAGTAGCTTTTCGAAAAAGACGGGGTCTTGGTTCGGTTCAGCCTGGTTGGCGCCCAGAATCACTGCGTTGCGGACGGCCTCCACGGCTTGCTCCGGTGACAGGTCGGAAATGCCATTGCGACGACCGTCGGCTGCGTGCTTGTCGAAATAGCCACGCGACCTTGCATCCATCTCTTCTATCTGTAGTCCAAGCTGGCCACAGGCGGCTTGACCCGCTGCAAACGTTTTATCTTGCAAGCCCGCAAACAACTCGCGAAACGCTGCGCCGAGGCCCGCGAGCGCCATTTTGCAAGTCTTCGACTCTAATACTCCGCCATCGGCCAGCGTGCGCCCGCACAGCCAAGCGTCGAGCCAAAAGTCCCCCACGGCTCCAGCTGCAGTGCTCCACTCGTACAACACTCCGCGATGGTTGCGAAACCGCTCACCGGAGGCCCTGAGCGTAGACAGTGCCTCAGTTGCGTGTCCGGTTCGCCGCAGAACCGAGACGCAAGCGGTAAGCACCAGAGGATCATCCGGTTCTGCTTGGTATACAGCCTTCGCGACGTTGCGGGCCACAGACCACCAGCGCTCTCCTTTATCGACAAAATGTCTAGCGAGACCGTGAGTCCAGTCCTCTAAATTTGCAACATGAAACGCATTTCTAACAAACGCCCTCCGAGCAGCTCGCGCAAGGATAGGATACCAACGCCCGATATCGTCTTCGTCTTCATTCATCACCGCGCAGGCAGCCTCCGCGATGCGGCGATGTCGAGTGAGGACGTACGCGTCTCCAGAATCGAGCATGGCCTCGCGCCGCAATGGTAGGAGTGCCTTGCGCTCCAATTCGTCGATGTCGCAGCTCAATGCATAGGCCAACACGGAGCGGGAGAGATAGAGTTGATTTTCGGCGTGCATGGCACTGACGATCGCGTAGATATCTCGCAAGCTGTAAGTTTTTATTGCTGGACTTCGACCTAGGCCGTTGACCAATGCACGAACATGGGTACGCATGTCCTCGCCCTGTCGGGTTACGAGAAGTGCGCCCAGCAACTCTCCATCCTCCTGTCGCGCAGCGAAATCTCGAGCATGGCCAAGCAGAGCTGTAATCGCGTCCGTCTCGCTTCTACCTTTTAATCTTCCCATGGCCCCATCGCCCCAGGCGGCCCAGGCAGCGACAATTCGGCGAGCATCTTCTCGATCAAGGCCCGCCAGAAACTCTGTATGAAAATCGGCAAAGGGCTGCCACATACCAGGAACGAGCCGTTTAAGCTGCCATTCGGCATCACGCGCGGTGAGCAATAGATGCACATCGGTGCGCGCGGCGATCTTCTTCACGGCGGTCAAAATGGATGGGCCAATGTTGTCCGCGTCGTCGATGACGATTACCCACGCATGATTTAGTCTGGTCGGCAACATTGCAAAAGCATCTTCAGGGAGTGCCGCATTTTCCGCTTGGCGGTGAAGGCAGGTCCAGGCTTGCCGCGTGTCTTCAACGAGGGCAGCGGCAGCGTGCAGCATCGCTGTTGATTTGCCCTCACCGCCGGCTCCGGCCAGAAGCACAATCCGCGGTTTGCTGGCACCTGTGTGGATGGCGTGTAGGCGGCTTACTAACCGTCCTACTATCGCTCTTGGTTGCACGCCACGTGCGAGCACAAACCGCCACGATGGGAGAGTGCCGTCAAAGAACTGAACCATCTCGCTTAAAGAAGGAGGGTTTGCGCGAATTTTCGCTAGCCCCTCCTGGTCGACGATTTCCCATCCCGATGGAACCTCGAGGGCCTTAGTCGTCGCCTCGTCCTCAACGACAACCCGAGTGACTGGCTTAACCCGGCTCTCGATGGCCGCTCGCAGTTTGACTAGAGACTGGATGGCCTTGGCCTTGAGATCGTCGATAGATTTGAACTCTGCATAGATACGGTCCTTCCCGGCCAACTCAATAAATGCTTTGAGTTTTGTTCTTTCTACATCGGTTTCTGCGGTTACCGCACTCCGCGGAACCGGGTGGTCGTCGTGCATGATGAACATGCATATCGGAACCTTGCGATCGAGCGCCCCCCGGAATTCAAGCTCCGTCAAAGACAATTCGTTCGAATTTCGAACCGTATCCTTCGGTACTTGTCCGTAGCGATAGCTGATCAATCCGACATACGCGTCTGCTTCATCGACCTTTGCGAGGGACGCGCTGATTAGGTCATGATCAGGAAGGGCCGCATCGTTTTCCATCGCAACGGGAAATAGCTCTTGGCCAAGCATTGCCTGCTCGACCGCGCGACGATGATCCGCGAGCTCTTTATAGGTGCTCGACAGCATCACCCTGTAAGTCGGCTTCCCGGCCACATTCCCTCCGCAGCCCTTGGTGGTGCCACGAGAGAGTTTCGCCTAGTAGTCGGCAAGCAGTAAAGGCCCAGTATATAATAGCAGAGCAGGTGAAACACGCCGCCACATTGCCGGGAGGGCTATGTTTGGTCCGCTCCATCGGGGTCCCACGACGCTCAATCCTCCAGCTCCACCACCACCGCCTCGCCGCCTTCCAGCGCGATGGCGAGGTCGCCTTTGCGCAGCGCGATCGCGTCGTTGCCGAACACCTGCGCGCGCCAGCCGTGCAAGGCGGGGACGCCTTCGTCCTCCAGCGCCGCGAGCCGCTCGATATCGTCGGCATTGGCGATGAGGCGCGGCGCGACGCCGACGGCCTCGGCCTTCAGCCGCAGCAGCGTCTTGAGCAGATCGACGGCCGCCTGGGAGGGCTCGCGCCGGCGGCGCGGACGATCGAGTTCCAGAGGCTCCGGCGGCTTGGCGGTACGGCCCTCTTCGACGGCCTCCATCAGCGTCTTGCCGAGGCGCGAATTGGCGAAGCCCTTGGGCACGGCGCGGATGCGCTCGAGGCTGTCGGCGTCCGTCGGCGGATGGGCGGCGATCTCCATCAGCGCTTCGTCTTTGAGCACGCGGCCGCGTGGGATGTCGCGCGCCTGTGCCTCGCGCTCGCGCCAGGCGGCGAGCGCGGCGACCATGGCGAGGAAGCGCTTGTTGGTGGTGCGCGGCTTCAGCCGCTTCCACGCCGTTTCGGGTTGGAGCGCATAGAGATCGGGATCCTGCAGCGCGGCGATCTCTTCCTGCACCCAAGGCGTGCGGCCGGTCTTGTCGAGCTGCTTGCGCAGATATTCGTAGATCGTGCGCAGGTGCGTGACGTCGCCGATGGCGTAGTCGAGTTGCTTCTGGCTCAAGGGCCGGCGCGACCAATCGGTGAAGCGCGAGGATTTGTCGATCTCGACATGCGCGATCTTGCGGCACAGCGT
>CAZMHP010000294.1:0-3762 GCA_964566095.1 uncultured Rhizobium sp.
CGCCGCTGTGGGTCGCGTGCTCCAACCGCGAGACCATCAAGCTGGCGGCGCGGCTCGGCATCGGGGCGCTGACGTTTGCCTTCGTCGATCCGAGCGAGGCCAAGCAATGGGTCGACGACTATTACCGCATCTTCAAGGAGGAGTGCGTGCCGATCGGCCACGCGGTCAATCCGAACATCTGCATGGTGTCGAGCTTCTCGGTGCACCATGACGAGGCCGAAGCGCGGCGGCGCGGCCTGGAAGGCTTCCGCTTCTTCGGCTACGCGCTCGGCCATCACTACATTTTCGGCGAGCACACGCCGGGGCGGACGAACATCTGGGATGCGTTCCAGAAGGCGCAGGCCGCAGCCGGGCCGGACGGCGGCGGCATCGGCGGCGAAGGCGGCATCGGCACGCCCGAGCAATTGCGCAAGCACCTGCGCGGCTTCGCCGATTGCGGCGTCGATCAGGTCGCTTTCATCCAGCAGGGCGGCAAGAACAAACACGAGCACATCTGCGAGGCGCTGGAGCTGTTCGCGCGCGAGGTGATGCCGGAGTTCAAGGAGCACGAAGCCGAACGCGTCGCGAAGAAGGCGAAAGACCTGGCGCCGTATATCGAGAAGGCAATGGCGCGCAAGGAGCGCATGGCGCCGCTGGCCGACGGCGCGATCCCGAAGGTCGTGGCGCTCGGGCGCCAGATCGCCGAGCAGGCGCGTGCCGAGGCAAGCGGTTCCTCGGAGCCGTTCCGCAGCAGCGCCGCGCACTGGGAACAGGCGCAGGCGAAGGTGGAAGCGAAGTAGCGGTCTCTTGATCCTCCCCCGCAAGGCGGGGGAGGTGGCTCGGCGCAAGGCGCCGAGACGGAGGGGGCGGCCGTCCCGCACGGCCAGTGCGAACGGCGATATCTCGCCCAGTCTCGCCCCCTCCACCGCTTCGCGGTCCCCCTCCCCCACTTCGTGGGGGAGGATCGCTGCGGCGCTAATCCTCGAACCGCTTCGAACGCTGCTGCTTGGTGCGGGCGTCGCGTTTTTTCGAATCGATGCGCCGTTCCTTGGAGGCCTTGGACGGCTTGGTCGGCCGGCGTTTCTTCGGCACATGGGTCGCGGCGCGGATCAACTCCGCGAGTTTCCGGCGCGCGGTCTCGCGGTTGCGGATCTGGTCGCGGCTCTCGCGCGCGGTGACGATCAAGACGCCGTCCTTGGTCAGCCGATGGCCGGCGAGCTTGAGCAAGCGCACGCGCACGTCGTCGGGCAGGCTTGGGGAGTGCAGCACGTCGAAGCGCAGCTGCACCGCGCTCGCCACCTTGTTGACGTTCTGCCCGCCCGCGCCGGAGGAGAGGATGAAGCTCTCGGAGAGTTCGTGCTCGCGAAGGACGATCGAGGAGGTGATGTGCAGGTCTGGCATAGCAAGCAAGATTGTCATCCCCGGCCGAGCGAAGCGAGGGGAAGGGGACCCAGGCGTTTCCGTCATGCACAAGATTGAGACGCCTGGGTCCCCTTCCCTCACGCGAACGCCGAAGCGTTCGCGCTCGCCGGGGATGACAGCAATGCCTATCGCGGCTCGGCGAAGATTTTCTTCAGTTCGGTCTTGAGGATCTTGCCGTTGGCGTTGCGCGGCAGGGTTTCGGGCCAGAACACGACCTTCACCGGCACCTTGAACGCCGCGAGCTTGCCGGCGACGAACTGGCGAAGCTCCTCCTCCGTCGTGTGCATGCCGGGCTTCAGATGCACCACCGCGCCCGGCTCCTCGCCCAGCGTGTGATGCGGCACCGGCACGAGGGCGGCGTCCATCACGGCGGGATGGTCGTAGAGAACGTTCTCGACTTCGATGCAGTAGATGTTCTCGCCGCCGCGGATCAGCATGTCCTTGGCGCGGTCGATGATGAAGCAGAAGCCTTCCTCGTCCATGCGGGCGAGATCGCCGGTGCGCACCCAGCCGTCGACGAAGGTCTGCGCCGTCGCGTCCGGCTTGTTCCAATAGCCCTTCACGATGTTGGGGCCGCGCGCCCACAGCTCGCCGACCTCCCCGACCGGCAGATCGCGCTTGCCCTCGATATCCATGATCTTGATCTCGCAGGCGCCGACGGCCGGGCCGCAGGAGGTCGGACGGTTCTCGTAATCCTCGCCCGAATGCGTGGTGCAGGTGGCCGAGGTCTCGGTCATGCCCCAGCCATTGCCGGCGGCCGAGTTCGGCCAGGCCTGCTTGATCTTCTTCACCAGCTCCGGCGCCGAGGGCGCGCCGCCATAGGCCATCGAGTCGAGCGAGGATAGATCGTATTTGTGCCGGCTCGGATGTTCGAGGATCTGCCAGGCGATGGTGGGCACGCCGCCGGCGCCGTTGATCTTCTCCTTCTCGATCAGCGCCATCGCCCGTTCGGCATCGAAGCGGCGCATCAGCACGATCTTGCCGCCGGTGACGACGGTGGGGCCGAGCACGGCGAAGCATCCGGTGGCGTGAAAGAACGGCACGCTGAGCAGCGTCGAGCGCTGCGGCGCGTCCAGCGGATTGGCGACGACCGGGATCGGCTCGCCCTTGCGCAGGAAATTGCGCGCCGCCGAGAAGCCGGCGGCGATGATGTTCGACGTCATGTTGCGATGGGTGCCGAGCGCGCCCTTGGGCCGGCCCGTGGTGCCCGACGTGTAGAGGATGGTCGCGTCGTCGTCGGGATGCAGCTCCACCTTCGGCATCTCGCCGGGCGGCAGCGCGCCCCAATCGTTGACTCGGCCGATCACGTCTTCCAGCCGCGTGACGATGGTGTGCGGCAGATCGTCGGCATAGCGGCTGACATAGATCTTCTTCAGATCCGGGCAATTGACCAGATGCTCGTTGATGCGTTCGAGCCGCTCGGCATCCACGAAGGCGATCTTGGTGCCGGAATCGACCAGGCCGTATTCGAGCTCGGGGCCGGTCCACCAGGCATTCAGCGGCGTGACGATCGCACCCACCAGCTCGGCGGCATAGAACGCCACCACCCATTCGGGCAGGTTGCGCATGATGATGGCGATGCGGTCGCCGGTCTTCACGCCGTCCGCCTGAAGTTGCGCCGCCAGCTTGAGCGTCGCGCGGGCGAAGCCCTCGAAGGTGCAGCGGTCGTCTTCGTAGATCAGGAATTCGCGGCTGCCGTACATCCGCCCGGCAAGGAAGACCTCGCGGTTGGTCGGCGGCGCGTTCTTCCACACCTTGGTGGGAATGCCGCGGATGGCGACGGTCTCGGTCTCGAAGCGCGCGCCCGGCGCGGTCAGCGCGGCATGGGCATCGGCGATCGACAGGACAGGCCAATTGGGAGGGATGGTCATGACGGGTGCGCTCGAACTTTCCTGGAGGTTTGGATAGCGAGCGCGCAGATTAGCCAATTCCACGCCGGAATGCGGCAAAAACCTCTTGGGTCGCGCGCGTTCCTTCCCTAGCGGAGACAACTCACCGCGGCAGGCGGCGCGCGTCGCGGAAGGTGATCAGCCGGTTCTGGCAGTCGTCCCACAGCGCCAGCCGCGCGCAGCGAAAACTTTCGAGCAGCGACACCCGAGAGACCTGGGCCAGCCGGATCTGCTCGCGCAGCACCTGCGGCAGCCGGTAGTACGGGATGCGCGCATAAAGATGGTGCACGTGGTGGATGCCGATGTTGGCGGTGAACCAGTTCAAGACGCGCGGCAGGACATAGTAAGAGCTTCCGCGCAGCGCGGCCTCGTGGACGTTCCATTCGCCCTCCGCGGCCCAGACCGTGTCGTCGAACTGGTGCTGGATGAAGAACAGCCAGATGCCGACCGAGCCGGCGATCAGCGTGATCGG
>CAZMHP010000295.1:0-3758 GCA_964566095.1 uncultured Rhizobium sp.
AGCGCGCCATCGGGAAGAAGCGGTGGACGTCGAGCTCGAACAGGCCGGTCGGCGTGGCGGTGAAGTACTGCTCGGAACGCTCGCGGCCGGTCGATACGGCGAAGCTCTCTTCGAAGGCCAGCGTGCCATCGGCGTTCTTGTGGAAGAGGAAAAGATGCTGGCCCCATGGGCCGCCGGCCGCCTTGCTGACATAGATGAAGGTGTCGAAATAGGGCGCGAGCGACGGCGGCACCTTTTGCGACAGGCGGGCGGCGACCAGGCTCGCCTGCTCCGCGCTAAGCGCGGGATCGGGCGCGATGGCTTGCGGCGGCAACGGCGCAGCGGCGACGGCGTTGGGCGGCAGCGGTTCCGGCGAGACGGCGCGCGCGATGCCGCGCGGCAAGGTCGCGTCGCGGCGTGGCGCGACCACAAGAGCGAGGCGCGGGGCAGCCGCCGCTTTCGCCTTCGGCGCGACCTGCCCGACGTGCGACGGAGCGTTCCCATCGGCGAAACCAATCGCGCCGGCCGCCGCGAGCATCAACAGCGCAGCAGAAGCGGCAAGGTCTCTCAGGCCGGTCACGCGACAATCCTCTATTGGCCGACGACGCGGGCCATATCTTGCGCCAAGGTGCGGCTGGATTGCCAGTAGCAGTAGGCGCCGGCCAGGCCGGTCACGATGGTCGACATCAGCGCCCAGCGCAGCGAATCGGCGCCCAGGCTGGGCCGCAGCAAATCGCTCAACACCCCGACCGTCAGCGGCCCGAAGCTGAGCGCGATGATGTTGAGGATGAAGATCAGGATCGCGGCGGCGGTGGCGCGCATGCGCAGCGGCACGAGGCCCTGCGTCGCCGCATAGGCGGGGCCGAGATAGGTCGCGCCGAGCAAGGTTGGGACGACAAGCGCCGCCACGACGACGGTCAGGTTCGGCGACAGATAGATGATCGGCGCGAAGGGTACGCCGATGAAGGTCGCGAACACCGGCACCAGCATGGTGCGGCCGGCATCGGCCTTGCCGATGCGGTCGGCGATGACGCCGGACATCACCGTTCCGACGAAGCCGAACACGCCGGTGGTGATCGCGAGGATCAGGCCGATCTGCGCCGGGTTGAGGCCGTGGCTGCGCGCGAGGAAGGCGGGCACGAAGGCGATGCCGGCATAGCCGCCGAAGGCGCTCATCGCCGTGCCGAAGGACAAAAAGCGGAACGAGCGCTGGGTCCAGAGAAAGCGCGCCGTGGCCAAAAATCCCGGCGCCGCGCCCAAATCCGCCAGGCCTTCGCTGTGGCCGCGCTTGGGCTCCTCCACCGTCAGGAGGAACACGACGGCAAGTGCGATGCCGGGAATGCCGGAGGCGAGCAATGCGGCGCGCCAGCCGTAATGCAGCGCGATGAAGCCGCCGCCGAAGAAGGCAAGCAGAAGTCCGACGTTGAGACCGGCGGAATAGATCGCAAGCGCGGTGGCGCGCTCCTTGGGCGGGTAGAGGTCCGCGATCATCGAATTGATCGACGGGCTGGTGCCGGCCTCGCCGACGCCGACGCCGGTGCGCAGCAGCACGAGCTGCCAGAAGCTGGCGACGAAGTTGCCGGCGATGGTGAAGACGCTGAACAGCGCCAGCGAGGCGACGATGATGTTGCGCCGGCTGATCCTGTCGGCCAGCACCGCAAAGGGAATGCCGAGCACCGCATAGATCACCGCGAAGGCAGGCCCGGTGAGGACGCCGAGCGCCGTGTCGTTGACGTGGAACTCCTTCTGGATCTGCGGCAGCAGGATGGCGAGGATCTGGCGGTCGAGATAATTGACCACGAAGACCAGCGTCACCATCAAGAGGATGTAGCGGCGATGCGTGCGCGTCGTGCCGGGGAAGCTCATGCGCCGACCTCGATGGTGGGCGCGCGGGGGCCACCGGCGCGGGCGAGATCGGCCACCAGCGTGCGGCTCGCCATCCCGTA
This sequence comes from uncultured Rhizobium sp., assembly GCA_964566095.1. Taxonomy (GTDB): domain Bacteria; phylum Pseudomonadota; class Alphaproteobacteria; order Micropepsales; family Micropepsaceae; genus Rhizomicrobium. The sequence goes on from CAZMHP010000295.1 coordinate 1,926, forward strand.
GCACCAGGCGGCGATGAGCCAGGTGATCACCGTCGACAGCAGCGCCCAGCGGATGGAATCGGCGCCCAGCATCGGTCGCAACAGGTCGCTCTCGCGTCCGACGCAGAGCGGTCCGAGGCCGAAGCCGATGATGTTCAGCACGAAGAGCAGGATGGCGGCCGCCTGGGTGCGCATGCGCAGCGGCACCAGGCTCTGCACCATGGCATAGGACGGCGCCAGATAGGCGGCGCCGATGAACGTCGGCAGAAGGGCGCAGAGCAGCGTCACGGTCAGGCCGGAGGACAGGAAATAGAACGGAAAGAACGGAATCGCGACCGCGATGCCGACGATCACGACATACATGTTCCAGCGCACGTCGCGTTTGCCGAAATAATCGGCGAGCACGCCGGATAGGAAAGTGCCGCCGCCGCCGACCACGCCGAACAGGGCGGCGACCACCCAGCCGGTGGTCTGCGCGTCCAGGCCGTGCGCGGTGCGCAGGAAGACACTGATGAAGGTGTTGCCGGCATAGCCGCCGAACGCGGACATCGCGCCGCCCAGGCAGATGTAGCGGATGGACCGGCGCGCCCACAGATAGGCGACGGTCTCGCGGAAGGGCGGTGCCTTTCCGTCATCGGCCAGGTTCTCGACATGGCCGCGCTTGGGCTCTGGCACAGTCAGGAAGAACAGGATGGCGATAATGAGGCCCGGCACGCCCGCGGCGAGGAAGGCGCTGCGCCAGCCGAAATGCTGCTCCATCCAGCCGCCGCCCGCGAAGGCGAGCAGCAGGCCGACATTCAATCCCGCCGCGTAGAAGGACAACGCTCCCGCCCGCTCCTTCGGCTCGTAGAGATCGGAGATGATGGCGTTGACGGACGGGCTGGTGCCCGCCTCGCCCACGCCGGTCAGGATGCGCGCGCCGACGAGTTGGCGGAACGAGCCGACGATGGCGGAGACCGCCGTCATGGCGCTGAACAGCAGCATCGACCAGGCGATGATGTTGCGCCGGTTGGCGCGGTCGGCGATCCAGGCCAGCGGCACGCCGAGCGTCGCGTAGAGGATCGCGAAGACGGTGCCGGAGAGAAAGCCGAGATCGGCGTCGGTGAGATGGAATTCCGCTTTGATGGCGGGAAGCAGGATGTTGAGGATGTTGCGGTCCATGTAATTGACCACATAGACCAGCGTCAGCATTCCGAGGATGTAACGGCGCGAAACACCGCCGATGCCGGCGCGCGGCGGCGCGGCAGTCCCTTTTCTCGACAAGCGACGTCTCCCCTCTGCCCCACTTGTCATGGCCCGCGAATGCGGGCCACCCAGATGAAGTCTTCTCAGTTCGCGCAAGCTTCGCGCGCAGACACTCTGCCCTCATCCGTGCGAGGCGTCACCTGGGTGGCCCGCATTCGCGGGCCATGACAACAGAGATCGCTGAAGCGATTGTCGTCACTACCCCTGTCCGTGCCGCTCGCCCTTGCGGCCTTTGACCGCGAGGTCGACGGTCAGCAGGCGGCGCTGGCCGCCGACGCGCATCTGTTCGCTGCCCAGCAGATACATCATCGCCTGATAGTCGCCGAGCGAGTCCTCCAGCGCGTTGGTGAAGCCCTGGGCGTCCTGCGCCTTGTTCATCTGGATCTTGGCGAAGCGCAGCGCGTCGGGCGAATTCTCCGCGACGCGGTGGGCGTAATCGTAGGTTTCCTTCTCCAGTTTCTCCGGCGCGACGACGCGATTGACGAAGCCGAAATCGTGCGCCTCCTGCGCCGAGATGAAGCGGCTCTCGAAGCACAACTCCTTGGCGCGGCGGATGCCGATGTCCCACGGGATCGACATGTACTCGACGAAGCCGGCGAGGAATTCGGC
>CAZMHP010000296.1:0-3736 GCA_964566095.1 uncultured Rhizobium sp.
GGCATCGAGAAGGTCGAAAGCGACTTCGCCGACGAAGTGGCGAAGATGAGCGGCACGAAGGCATAGAGCCCCATGGCCGCAACGCCGAAATATCGCCGGGTCCTGCTCAAAGTCTCCGGCGAGGCGTTGATGGGCGATCAGCCCTACGGCATCGACGTCGCGACCGTCGACCGCATCGCCGGCGATATTGAGCAGGCGATCCGCGGCGGCTCGCAGATCTGCATGGTCGTCGGCGGCGGCAATATCTTCCGCGGCCTGTCCGGCGCGGCCAAGGGCATCGACCGGGCGACCGCCGACTATATGGGCATGCTGGCGACCGTGATGAACGCGCTCGCCATGCAGGCGGCGCTCGAGCGCCTCGACATCCCCACCCGCGTCCAGTCGGCCATCCCGATGAGCACGGTGTGCGAGCCCTATGTGCGCCGCCGCGCCATGCGCCATCTGGAGAAGGGCCGGGTCGTGATCTTCGCCGCCGGCACCGGCAACCCGTTCTTCACCACCGACACCGCCGCCGCCCTGCGCGCCGCCGAAATGAACTGCGATGCGATGATGAAGGCGACGCAAGTTGACGGCGTCTACAGTGCCGATCCGAAGAAGGTCCCGGCCGCCGAGCGCTACGATTTCCTGAGCTATCACGAGGTCTTATCGCGCGACCTTCAGGTCATGGACGCCTCGGCGATCAGCCTGTCCCGCGAAAATAAGATTCCGATTATCGTGTTCTCGATCCATGATCGCGGCTCGCTGGCCCTGGTTCTCAAAGGGCAGGGCCGCGCGACGATCATCGAAGACCGCACCTGACGCCGACGTCGGGATCGGCGGAAAAACTGGGCCCAAGTGACATGGCAGAGACCTACAGCAAAGACGAATTGAGCCGCCGCATGAACGGCGCCATCGAGACTCTCAAGAAGGAGTTCTCCGGTCTGCGCACCGGGCGAGCCAGCCCGGCGCTGCTCGATCCGGTCCGGGTCGAGGCCTATGGCAACCTCGTGCCGGTTAACCAGGTCGGCAACATCTCCACGCCAGAGCCGCGCATGATCACGGTCCAGGTGTGGGACAAGGCCCTCGCCAAGGCGGTCGACAAGGCGATCCGCGACGCCAATCTCGGCCTCAATCCGCAGATGGACGGCCAGCTCCTGCGTATTCCGTTACCGGAACTTAACCAGGAGCGGCGCAAGGAACTTGCGAAGCTGGCCTCGAAATATGCCGAAGCCGCCCGCATCGCGGTGCGCAACGTGCGCCGCGACGGGATGGACCTGCTGAAACGCCTCGAAAAAGACCACAGAATAGGCCAGGACGAACACCATAAGCACGGCGATGAATTGCAGAAGATCACCGACGCGCACATAAAGGACATCGACTCCATGCTGCACGGCAAGGAGCAGGAGATCATGCAGGTCTGAGCGGGCCTGCGCCGCGAGGTAGGAATGGCGCCTGGGCGCGAAACGCCGACAGTTCTGCCCCGTCACGTCGCGATCATCATGGACCGCAACGGGCGCTGGGCGAAGAAGCGCCTCCTGCCGCGCGAGGCCGGTCACGTGGCCGGCGTCGGCGCGGTGCGCGAGGTGGTACGCGCCGCCACCGATATCGGCCTCGAATATCTCACGCTCTTCGCCTTCTCGTCGGAGAACTGGAAGCGCCCGCGTCCCGAAGTGAACGCGCTGATGGGATTGTTCCGCGGCTATTTCCGCAGCGATCTCGACGAGCTCCACGCTCGGGGCGTGCGTGTACGCATCATCGGCAGCCGCGACCGCGTCGCCCCCGACATCGCCAAGATGATCGAGGAGGCCGAGCACCGCACCGTCGCCAACACCGGCCTCAACCTCACCTTCGCCTTCGACTATGGCGGCCAGGAAGAGATCGCCAACGCCGCGCGCGAGCTCGCCCGCGCCGCCAAGGAAGGCCGCCTCGATCCGGAAACCATCACGCCGGAGCTCTTCGCCACGCGGCTGTTCACCGGCGGGCTGCCCGAGCCGGACCTTCTCATCCGCACCGGCGGGGAGCATCGGCTGAGCAATTTCCTGCTCTGGCAATCGTCCTATGCCGAGCTCCTGTTCCTCGACACGCTGTGGCCCGATTTCGGCCGGACCCAGTTGCGGGACGCGCTCGACAAATTCGCCCAGCGCGAACGCCAGTTCGGCGGTATATCGGAAGCCGTCGCGTGAGCCGCTCGAGCGACATCTCCTCAACACCCGCCGGCGATGCGCCGGGATACCGGGCCATCCGCTTCAACCTGGATTGGATCACGCGGCCGCTGTTCGGCATCGCCTTGGCCGGCGGCGCCGTCGCCGCGATCTTCGGCGGCGCGCCCTATATCGCCGCCTTCGGCGCGCTCGCCGGCATCGCCGCGGCGCGCGAATGGCATCGCATGGTGGGCGAGCGCGTGTTCGGCCCGTCCTTCTTTCTCGCGTCGTTCGTCATGATCGCGGCGCTGACCGCGATCGTGTTGTGGCCGCACGCCTATTACGGCTGGGCCGTACTGGCTTCCGGCGCGGTGCTGGTCGGCGCCTTCGCCGCCACCGCGGGGCAGCATCCGCTCTGGCAGGGCGCGGGACCGCTCTATATCGGCATCGCGCTCCTGGCTCTCGTGCTGCTGCGCGGCGCGCCGTACGGCGCCTGGATCATCGTCGGCATGTTCCTCGCGATCTGGGCGACCGACACCGGCGCGCTGATCGTCGGCAATCTGATCGGCGGACCCCGGCTGTGGCCGGCGCTGTCGCCCAACAAGACCTGGTCGGGCACGCTCGGCGCCATCGCCATCGCGGCGATCGTCGAGGCGATCTACGTCGCCGCGCTCGGCGGCAGCGCGCTGCTGGCGGGCTTTTATGGCGCGCTGGTTGCGGTCGTCGCGCATGGCGGCGATCTGTTCGAATCCTGGGTCAAGCGCGCCTTCCGCCGCAAGGACAGCGGCGGCCTCATCCCCGGCCATGGCGGCGTGCTCGACCGCATCGATTCCACCCTGCTGACCGCGCCGCTCGTGGCGCTCGCCGTCGCCGTCGGATTCAATCCTCTGTTTGGAGCCCACCCGTGAACGCCTTGGCCGCGACGCGCCCCAGTTTCGAAATCGAGTCGCTCGAGCCCGTGCTGGCGCGCAGCGTGACGGTGCTCGGCTCCACCGGTTCGATCGGCGTCTCCACGCTCGACGTCGTCGCCCATGCCCGCGCCACTTACGGTGCCGATGTCATGCCGGTCGAGGCGATCACCGCCGGCGCCAATGTCGAAGGCCTGATCAAACAGGCGCGCGCGATCGCGCCCAGGATCGCCGTCATCGGCGACGAAAAGCTCTATGCCCAGTTGAAGGAAGGCCTCAGCGGCACGGGCATCGAGGTCGCCGCCGGCCGCGCCGCCGTGATCGCGGCGGCGGCCCGCCCATCCTCCACCGTCATGGTCGCGATCATGGGCGCCGCGGCGCTCGAACCCGCGCTGGCCGCCGTCGCGCGCAGCGCCACCGTCGCGCTCGCCAACAAGGAATGCATCGTCGCCGCCGGCGGCGTGTTCCACAAGGCGCTGGCCAATTCTACCGCCTCGGTCATCCCGGTCGACTCCGAGCACAACGCCGTGTTCCAGGTGCTGAACGGCGAGGGCGCCCGCGAGGTCGAGAAGGTTACGCTCACCGCGTCCGGCGGCCCGTTCCGCGACTGGACGCTGGAGCAGATGGCGGTCTGCACGGTGGAACAGGCGGTCGCGCATCCCAACTGGTCGATGGGCGCCAAGATCTCGGTCGACAGCGCCACGCTGA
>CAZMHP010000297.1:0-3709 GCA_964566095.1 uncultured Rhizobium sp.
AAGCCGCGCCATGCCCAGCACGCCGTTCATCGGCGTGCGGATCTCGTGGCTCATCGTGGCGAGGAAGCCGGATTTGGCCCTGGAGCCCGCTTCCGCCTTGTCGCGTGCGTCGACGATCGCGTCTTCCAGCGCCTTGCGCTCGGTGATGTCGCGTCCGACGCTCTGCACCTCGACCAGCCGCCCTTGGCCGTCGCGCACGGCATAGTCTTCCCAGGATATCCAGCGCCAGCCATAGGCGGTGCGCACATGCTGGTCGTAGCGCACCCGCGAGCGGCCGCTCTCGGGTCCGTTGAAGCTGCCGAAATTGGGCGCGCAGCTTTGCGGATGAAGCTGCGGCGCGAAGGGCCGTGCGATCGCCTGCTGCGGATTGAGGCCGAACAGCTTGAAGAACGCGTCGTTGCCATAGGTGAGCCGGCTGTCGGGCGCGCGGCGGAAGATGGCGTCGCCCTGCGCGTCGACCAGGGCGCGATAGCGGGCCTCGCTTTGGTTCAGCCGCGCGTTGAAGGCCGCCGCCGCGGCCAGCGATTGCTCCAGCCTGGCGCCGGCGGATTTGAGCTGCGCCGCCTGGCGGTCGGCCAGTTCGGCGCGTTGACGCGCCACCATGAATTCGTGCAGCAGAAAGCCGAGCACCACCGCGACCAGGACCGCGAACAGGCCCGGCGCCATCAACGTGAAGCCGTCATGCAGCACGACGTCGCCGAACGCGACGATCAACGCCGCGAACGCCACCAGTCCCAGTACCGTGCGAAGCGCGCGCAACCGGCTCGACCCGTTCGAAATCCCGGCGAAGTCTAGCCGGCCAAGGCCTTCCGAAAGCTTTAAGGCACCCTGTTCCGGGGCGATGGAGAAACGGTTAACCTTCGCCCCGCCCGCCCGAGACGGGCGCAAGCGGGGAACCTTCAAGGAGGATATTTCATGCGTAAGTCGATGCTGGCGCTCGCCGGCGCGCTTGTTCTGACCGCCACGGCGGCCTTCGCCGACGATCCGATGTCGGCCACCTATGCCAATACGGTGACGACCAAGAACGCCAAGACCGGCGCGGTCGGGACGCTGCTGTTCAATGCCGACGGCAGCTATACCGCCAACGGCACCGCGCCGGACGGCAAAGCCGTCACCTATCCCGGCAAATGGGTCACCAAGGACAACGGCGCGACGCTCTGCCTGACGCCGTCCATCCCCAATGGACCACCCGAAAGCTGCTCGCCTTTGAGCACCCATGCGGTCGGCGAACATTGGACCGTGACCAATTCGGCCGGCGACAGCTTCGATGTCGTCATCACGGCTGGCCGCTAAACGCCGTTAGGACAATGGGCCGCGCGGGTCTCCTCGCGCGGTTTTCCTTTTATTACCAGATGGTTACGAGAAAGATGGTTGGCTCACCCCACCCTGTCACAAAAGCTTTGCAAAACTGTGATGGTCCTTGCGCGCAACGCCGCTCCGATGGGTTCTCAATTATGTCACTCCGGCAGCCACCCGGCTGTCCCACCCACTCGTCCAGGACTGGCGCCTCCCAATGGCCGATACCGCCCTTGTCGAAGAAATGTTGAGCACCCCCGAAAGAGCTGCCGCCGTGGCAAAGGGCGGGGCGCGCGACGCCCGTTTCCGCATTTTGACCCTGCTCGCCGCCCTTCTCGTGCTGACGCTGTTCATCGGCTTGATGGTCGCGCTGGTCGTCGGCTCCTGGCCCGCGATCCAGGCGTTCGGATGGGCCTTCATCGTCGACGGCATCTGGAGTCCGGTGCTCGAGAAGTTCGGTGCCCGCGCGCCGATCTTCGGCACACTGGTCACCTCGTTCCTCGCGATGTTCCTCGCCGTGCCGATCGGCATCGGCATCGCGATCTTCCTGACCGAGATTTGCCCGCGCCCCTTGCGCCGGCCGATCGGCATCGCCATCGAACTGCTCGCCGGCATCCCGTCGATCATCTACGGCATCTGGGGCCTGTTCGTCTTCGCGCCCTGGTTCCAGGAGCATGTGCAGCCCGCGGTCATCGACGGTTGCACCTGGATCGCGACGAAGACCGGCATCACCTTCTTCGAGGATCTGTTCCAAGGCCCGCCCTACGGCATCGGCATGTTCACCGCGGCCTTCATCCTGTCGATCATGGTGCTGCCCTTCATCGCCGCGGTGACGCGCGACGTGTTCGAGACCGTGCCGGCGATGCTGAAGGAAGCCGCCTATGGCCTGGGCTGCACGACCTGGGAAGTGATGTGGCGCGTCGTGCTGCCCTTCGCGCGCTCGGGCGTGGTCGGCGGCGGCATGCTGGCGCTGGGCCGGGCGCTCGGCGAAACGATGGCCGTGACCTTCGTCATCGGCAACGACCATCACATCCATGAGTCGCTGTTCGCGCCGGCGACCACGATCTCGGCGTCGATCGCCAACGAGTTCTCGGAAGCCGTGGGCGATCTCTACCATGCCTCGCTGATCGAGCTCGGCCTCATCCTCTTCTTCATCACCTTCATCGTCCTCGCCTCGGCGCAGTTGATGCTGCGCGCGCTCGAGCGCCGCGCGGGGAGCGCGTCATGAAGAGCAAGAATCCCCTCCTGATCTCGCGCCGCAAGGCGTGGAACGGCATGTTCCTCCTGCTGTCGGTGGCTGCCGCGGTGTTCGGGATCTTTTGGCTGACGCTCATCCTTTCGGAACTGCTCATCAAGGGCTTCGACGGAATTTCGCCCCGGCTCTTCACCGAGATCACGCCGGTGCCGGGCGACGAGGGCGGCCTTGCCAACGCCATTGCGGGCAGCCTTTTCATGAGCATAACCGCGGTTCTGCTGGGGACGCCGATCGGGCTCCTCGCCGGCACCTATCTGGCCGAATATGGCCGCCATTCCTGGCTTGCCGTCGTCATCCGCTTCGTCAACGACATCCTGCTCTCGGCGCCGTCGATCCTGACCGGCCTTTTCATCTACGAGATCCTGGTCGTGCCGGCGCAGCATTTCTCGGGCTGGGCCGGTATCGCCGCGCTGGCGGTGATCGTGGTGCCGGTGGTTGTGCGCACGACGGAAAACATGCTGCTGCTGGTGCCCAACGGCCTGCGCGAGGCGGCCGCGGCGCTCGGCGCCCCGCGCAGCAATGTGATCCGCGCCGTGACCTGGCGCGCCGCACGCGCCGGCATCGTCACCGGCGTGTTGCTCGCCATCGCCCGCATTTCGGGCGAGACCGCGCCGCTTCTGTTCACCGCGCTCGGCAACAACAACTGGTCGCTCAATCCCAACCAGCCGCTGGCGGCCCTGCCGCTCGTGATCTTCAACTTCGCCAATTCGGCCTATGAAATTCAGCACAAGCTCGCCTGGGCCGGCGCGCTTCTCATCACGGCGACGGTGCTTTCGCTCAGCATCATCGCCCGTCTCCTTCAACCGAAGCGGAGCTAGCCATGGACGCGACCCCCGCGCCGACCGGAACCAAAGTCGATATCAAGAACCTGAATTTCTACTACGGCGCCAACAAGGCGCTGAAGAGCGTTACCCTGCCGCTCTACGACCGCCAGGTGACGGCGTTCATCGGCCCGTCGGGTTGCGGCAAGTCCACGCTGCTGCGCATCTTGAACCGCATCTACGAGCTCTATCCCAATCAGCGCGCCGAAGGCGAAGTGATCCTCGACGGCGAGAACATCCTGTCCAACCGCGTCGACACCAACCTGCTGCGCAGCCGCGTCGGCATGGTGTTCCAGAAGCCGACCCCGTTCCCGATGACGATCTACGACAACATCGC
>CAZMHP010000298.1:0-3698 GCA_964566095.1 uncultured Rhizobium sp.
TCGTCCGGCTTGACCGAGCCGTCCTTGGACGGGAGGTCGCGGATATGCCCGAAGCTGGCCAGGACCTTATAGCCAGCGCCCAAATACTTGTTGATGGACTTCACTTTACCGGGCGACTCGACGACGACGACGTTCATGAGGACGGGGGTGCTCTGCGCTATGGCCGAGGCTGGTTTTAGCGTCGGACCGTGAAATTCGTGCCAAATCGGGGATCGGCCTCGAAAGGCCGCCGGACACTGCTAGCAGGAAACGACGGGTGTCAACGCCCCGTTCGGCGGGTTCATAAAACCAAAAGTTGTACATCTCGGCATTTTATGTCGGAATTAATACTTAAGGTTGCAATTTGGCCGCAAAGTTCCTAGCTTGGACCCGCCTGCACAACGCGCGATCTCCATGGCTTCCTATGCCCGAGGCGGGCCCGGTCTTCCAGATCGCCCGCAACCCCCGGTCAGTCCGGCCGATTCCGCGCGGTACACCCGCGAAATGCTTGAATCGCTTCGAAAAATCGCGATGGGCCAGAACCAGAGCCTGCTCGCGCATCTGCTGGGCCTGGCGGCGACCGAGGCCAAATTCCTGGGCGATCAGGCCCAGGAAACCTGATTGCCGGGATGGCGGGCGATCCGCCCCGCCAGTTCCATTTCCAGCAAAATCGTCAAAACCGCCCCTGTCGGCGCCCCCACAAACCGGACCAGCTCGTCCACGGCGATGGGCGCCGGCCCCAGCGCTTCCTCGACCTTGGTCCGGATCCGGTCGGCCTCCGCTTCGTCGGCGAGGGCGGACGGTGGCGCCCGATCCCGCTCCGGCTCGCGGAAATCCCGCCCCAGGATCGGATGCAGCGCCGCCAGCACGTCGTCGGCGCTTTCCACCAGGGTCGCGCCGTCGCGCAGCAGGCGGTTGGCGCCCTTGGCGCGCGGATCGAGCGGCGAGCCCGGGACCGCGAAGATCTCGCGACCCTGTTCCAGCGCGAAGCGCGCGGTGATGAGCGAGCCCGAACCTTCCGCCGCCTCAACCACAACTACGCCGCGCGCCAGGCCGGAGATGATCCGGTTGCGGCGCGGGAAATGCCGCGCCTGCGGCGTCTGACCGAGCGGCATCTCCGAAACGATGCAGCCCTGGGTGCGGATGGCCTCGTAGAGCTTCGCGTTCTCCGGCGGATAGATATTGTCGACGCCGCCCGCCACCACCGCGCAGGTGCCGTTGTCCAGCGCACCGTCATGCGCCGCCGTGTCGATGCCGCGCGCCATGCCCGACACCACGACCAATCCCGCCTGCGACAGATCCCGCGCCAGCGTGTGCGCGAGCTTGCGCCCCAGCGCCGAGGCGTTGCGGGCGCCGACCACCGCGATCATCTCGCGCGCCAGGAGCGTGCCGTGACCGAGGATGGAGATGATCGGCGGCGCGGGCTCGGCGGCGCTGAGCCCGTGCGGATAGTCGCCCTCGCAGCTTGCGATCATGCGGCCGCCGAGCTTGGCGAGCGCCGCCAGTTCGCGGGCCGCTTCGTCGTCGCCGGGGATGCGCAGGGTCTCGCCGCCGCCGCGCCGCGCCAGCCTGGGCACTTCCGCGAGCGCGGCGCGCGCGCTGCCGAACCGGGCGATCAACTGCGCGAAGGTGACGGGTCCGACGTTTTGCGTGCGCGCCAGCCTGAGCCAGTCGCGGCGCTCCGCGTCCGACAGCACGCTCACGCCGGCTTGCTTTGGCCGACGCGCGGCTCCTCGCCGCGGAGCAGGCGGCGGATGTTGTCTCGATGCGCGACGAAGACGAGCACCGCGAGCAACACGGCCAGCACCGCCTCATGCGGGCGGTGGAACAGGAACATATAGAGCGGCGTGAGGACGGCCGCGGCGAGCGCCGACAGCGAGGAGATGCGGAACGCGGCCAGGATCGCGATCCAGCTCGCCAGCGCGAGCACGGCGACCGGCCAATAGAGCGCCAGCAGAATGCCCAGCGACACCGCGATGCCTTTGCCGCCCTTGAAGCCGAGCCAGACCGGAAAGAGATGTCCGAGGAACGCGGCCAGCCCCGCGAACAATCCGGCATCGGCGCCCCACAGCGCGCGGGCGATCAGCACCGGCGCCGCGCCCTTCAGCGCGTCGAACAGCAGCGTCAGTGCCGCCGCCGCGTAGTTGCCGGTGCGCAGCACATTGGTCGCGCCGATACTGCCCGATCCGATCTTGCGCACATCGCCTTCGCCGAGCGCGTAGCTGAATAGGAGACCGAACGGCACCGAACCCAGCAGATAGCCGAGCACCAACGACAGGATGGCGGCGGTGGGCGTGAGAGATAAGTCGGGGAGGGGCATGGCCAAATCGAAAGCAGTGCCTTTCGACGATAGCCCATTTGCGCGACAAAAACACCGCTGTCATCCCCGGCGAGCATCGCGCGCCTTGGCGCGCGATGGGAGGGAAGGGGACCCAGGCGCCCGCGCGTCGCAGATCTTCGAGACCTGGGTCCCCTGTACGCTGTGGCTACAGGTCCCCTCGCATCGCTTCGCGACGCTCGGCCGGGGATGACAGTGGCAGCTATTTCTTCCGCTCGAACACGCACTCTCCGCCGACGAAAGTCTTCGCGGCGCGGCCGTGGAAGCGCCGTCCGGCGAAGGGCGTGTTGTGCGCGCGGCTGCGCAGTTCGGCCTCGCGCAGCGTGAAGGGCTCGTCGATGTCGATCAGCACCAGGTCGGCCGGCGCGCCCTTCGCCAGCGTGCCGGCGGTCAAGCCCAGGATCTTCGCCGGCGTCGCCGTCAGCGCCTTGAGCACATGGGAGAGATGCGCGCGCCCGTCATGCACCAGCCCTAGCGCCACGGGCAGCAGCGTCTCCAGCCCCACCGCGCCGAACGCCGATTGCGCGAAGGTCTGCCGCTTGGTGTCGGCGGCCTGCGGATCGTGGCTCGATACGATGACGTCGATCAGGCCCGACGCCACGCCTTCCACCATCGCCGCGCGATCGGCTTCGGAGCGCAGCGGCGGCTTGACCTTCATGAAGGTGCGATAGGACGCGATGTCGAGTTCGTTGAGCGCAAGATGATGCGCCGACACCCCGCACGTCACCGGCAGCCCGCGCTCCTTCGCCGCCGCGATCGCGTCGAGCGCGGCGCGCGTCGAGATCTGCCCGAAGTGATAGCGCGCCCCGGTCATCTCCACGAGACGGATGTCGCGCTCGACGACGATCGCCTCGGCTGCCGACGGCGCGCCGGGAAGGCCGAGCCGCATGGCGAACTCGCCCTCGGTGACCGACGCGCCCTCGGTCAGGTCGGGATCCTCCGCATGCGCCACGATCAGCGCGCCGAAATTGGAGGCATAGGCCAGCGCGCGGCGCAGCACGCGGGTGTTGGAAATGGTGCGGTCGCCGTCGGTGAAGGCGACGGCGCCGGCTTCCTTCAGAAGCCCGATCTCGGTCATGGTTTCGCCGAGAAGGCCCTTGGTCAGCGCCGCCATCGGCGCCACGCGCACCTTTGCGGTCCCCGCGGCGCGGCGCAGGATGAAATCGACCAGCGACGGCTCGTCGATGATCGGATCGGTGTTGGGCATCGTCACGATGGTGGTGATGCCGCCCGCCAGCGCCGCTTCGCTCGCGCTCGCCAGCGTTTCGCGATATTCGCTGCCCGGCTCGCCGGTGAAGACGCGGCAGTCGATCAGGCCGGGCGCCAGCACCAGGCCCTTGGCGTCGATCACTTCGGGATTGTTCGGCTCGGCATCGTTGAA
>CAZMHP010000299.1:0-3695 GCA_964566095.1 uncultured Rhizobium sp.
CATCACCGCCTTCGGCTTCGTGCAGCCGATCTTCGCGGTGATCCTGGCGGCGCTGCTGTTGCGCGAGAAGGTCGGGCCCTATCGCGGCTTCGCCGTGGTGGTCGCCTTCGCGGGCGTGCTGATGATGGTGCAGCCGCATGGCGGCGTGAGCGGGATGCTGGCGGGCGGGCTGTCGGCCGGCGCCGGCCTCGCCTTGAGCGCGGCGCTGTGCTCCGCCTTCGTGGTGATCTTCATCCGCCAGATGAGCGCCACCGAAAAGAGCGAAACCATCGTCTTCTATTTCATGAGCTTCTGCGCCGCGCTGGGCGCCGTCACGATGATCTGGTGGCGCGTGCCGCTCACCTTCTGGGCGGCGTTGTGGCTGATCCTGGGCGGGATCAGCGGCGGCTTCGGCCAGATCATGATGACGTTCAGCTACCGCTATGCCGAGCCGTCGCTGCTGGCGCCGTTCGACTACACCGCGATGGTGTGGGCGGTGACGTTCGGCCTTCTGGCGTTCGGCGAAGTGCCGGCGACGATGGTGCTGCTGGGCGCGGCCGTCGTCATCGCCGCGGGCGCCTTCATCGCGGTGCGCGAGCACCGGGCCGGGCGCGAACTGGCGAGCCGGGTCGAGGCGGTGTGACCGACAACACGATCGCTCCAAACGCGATCGATTTCGGTGCATACTGACGGAACGCGGCGTCGGCGCGATAGTCCTTGAAGGGGAAATCACCATGCTTCGTAAAGCTCTTTTGGGCGGCCTTGCGGCTGCCTTCATCACGGCGCTTGGCCCGCTTTCGGCCGACGGCCAGGCGACCGGCGATCAGCAGTCGCCGGTGATCATCGCCGCGCCGATCGCGGCGCAGATCCAACCGCTCGACATCCGCTATCCCGCCGGCCTCGCGGACTTTCTCGTCTACAATGACGGCCATACGATCAAGGTCGAGCCGGCCCATCCCAGCTACACCACGGTCTATGGCGACAAGACCTATACGCTGAACGAATTCCATTTCCATCATCCGGCCGAACACGTGGTGGCCGGTGCGCTCAAGCCCGCGCCTCAGATGGAAGTGCATTTCGTGAACAAAAATGCGGACGGCACCGCGGTCGTGCTTGGCGTGTTCCTCGATCCGATGGGCCTCAATGCCACGTTCAAGACGATCATGGACGCGGCGCCGCCGAACGGCAGCAAGATCAAGGTTCCGGTCAAGATCGACCCAAGCGCGCTGCTGCCCGTCAACCGGCGCTATTGGATGTATATGGGTTCGCTGACCACGCCGAACTACGATCAGGTCGTGCGCTGGGTCGTGTTCCAGGCCCATGTCGCGGTCGATCAATCGAGCATCGATCGCTTTGCGCGGCTCTATCCCGACAACGCGCGCGGCACTCAGCCGATAAACCGCCGATTCATCCTGTCGGGACCGTGATGCGATGCCTCTCCCGCTCGCGGGAGAGGTTATCGAGCTCGGCCACGCAGGCCTCGCCGAAGTAATAGGCGAGTTCCGCGCGCGCGCCTTCATAGACGGTGGGGCCCTCGCCGGCGCAGGCGAGACTCTTGTCGTGCACCTCGCTGCTCGCGACCAGCACGCCGTAGTCGAACGTCACGGGAAACAGCGTCGAGACGATCGGCTTGAGCGCGTGGTAGTCGATGCCCTTCTCCAGGGCATAGGCGTGGATGGCGCAGCCGCGGCCCTGCGCATTGCGGAACACACAGCGCCCGCCCAGCGTGCGCGTGCGCAAATAGCGGCCGCCGGGAAACTCCGGGTCCTCGATCACCTCGTCGGTGAACCATTCGGTGCGCGGCGCGGCGATGCGGGAGGCGAAATCGTCGCCAAGCGCGGCGATGCGCATGGCGTTGCCCAGATCGACGTCCACGCCATAGGAACAGCACTGATCGTCGCAGAAGGTGCAATCCATGCAGCGCGCGAAATAGCGCAAGCGGAAGATCGCCGGATCGACCGCATGGATGACCGGCGCGCCCTGGACGCAGGTGTACGCACGCGACAGGGAAATGGCGCTCATCGCTGCGCGGCGGCGAGGGCGTTGTCGACCACCTTGGCCACGAGCCGGTCGTAGGACAGCCCGATCTGCTCGCCGGCGGCGGCGAAGCCGGCGTCCGGCGCGATGCAGGGGTTGGTGTTGATCTCCAGGATCAGCGGCTCGCCCTGCGGCGTCACGCGAAAGTCGACCCGGACATAGCCGGTGAAGTCGAACAGCTTCCAGGCGCGGACGCAGGCGCTTTTCAGCTTGGCGGCAAGATCGGGTTCGCGCGTCTCGGTCTCGAAGCAGCGCACCATCTGGTCGTTGATGTCGAGGCTTTCGTCCCATTTGGCGGGATAGCCGACGATGCGGGGTTTTTCGGACGGCCAGTCGTCGAAGCGCATCTCGGCGAGCGGGAAGACGAAGGGCGCGCCGTTCGGGCCCTGCATCATGGAGATGTTGTATTCGCGCCCGTCGATGAACTCTTCGGCGAACCAGTCGCCGCCGTGTTTCTCGCGGCTCATCTCGTAGCGCGCCTTGACCGCCTCGGGTCCGACCACGACGCAGCCGTCGTCCAGGCCGACCGACGCGTCTTCGAGCGTCGATTTGACGATGTATTTCTTGTGCCCGAGGCCGCGCCAATCCGGCGGCAAGTGCCAGTCGGCGGTGCCGATGCCCGCCTCGCGCAGCATCTTCTTGGTGAGCGGCTTGTCGGTGGTGACCGACATGGCGTCGTAGTCGACGCCGGTGAACACCGCCCCGGCCTCCGCCAGCATCTTGGGCGCGATGGGCGCGAGCCGGCCCAGCCCGTCCACGCCCTCGACCAGATTGAACACCACGTCGGCGCGCTCGCGGTCCAGCAGGGCGCGAAAACGGTCGGTGTCGGTGGTGAACGGCGCCTTGGAGACCTGATGGCCATGCTTGAGCAGCGCCTGCGCCACCGCTTCGGCCGAGGTCAGCGTGTCGATGTCTTCCGGCGGCGCGTCGGGCGGCACGTCGGAATGCAAAACCAGGATGCGCATGTCAGCCCCTCTTGCGCGCCGCGAGCGAGGGATGGCGCTTCAGAAACGAGGCCATGATCCTGCCGATCAGCTCGGTATACGAAACGCCCTCGCGCGCGGCGATGAAACACATGTCGGAATACTCCGGCCTCAGGCCGGCCAGCGGATTGACCTCGACGAATTGCGGCGTGCCGGCCGCGTCGTATCGTATGTCGATTCGCCCGCCGTCGCGGCATCGAAGCGCCCGCCAGGCGGCGAGCGCCACCGCGCCGCAGGCTTTCGCGTCGGCCGCCGGCGCGCCGACGATGTCGAGGCGGCCGTGCCAGTCCTCCTTGTTCACCAGGCCGTAGCCGTCGCCGTGATAGCCGGCCAGCGGCACGATCTCGCTGACGCCCAGGACCGATGCGCCCTCGCCGGTGCCGGTGATGGCGACGGTGAATTCGCGGCCGGGTAGGAAGGGCTCGACCAGCACGGGCTGCTCGAAGCGCGCCAGCAGGTCGGCGGCGGTCGCGCGCATCGCCGCGCGGTCGTCGACCTTGTTGTTCTGGCCGATGCCCTTGCCCGAGCCCTCGGCCACGGGCTTGAGGAAGAGCGGAAAGGGGAGCGCGACGCTATCGACGTCGTCGAGCACCTCGATCACGGCGAAATCGGCGGTCGGCACGCCGCAATCGCGCACGATCCGCTTGCACATCGCCTTGTCGAGCGTCACCGCCATGGTGAGCGGATCGGAGAACA
>CAZMHP010000300.1:0-3685 GCA_964566095.1 uncultured Rhizobium sp.
ATCAGTTTATCGTATAAGCAATATTATGGGCAATACGTAAAGAATCGGATGCGTCATAGGCGACGCGTGCCGTCCTCCCACCATTCCAGCCCGCAACGGAACCCGACCTATACTCTGCGCCGTCGTAGAGAGAACCAACCCATGCCTACCTTCCAAACCATCAACGCCGGCGCCCTGAACATCCGCTGCGCCCTCCAAGGCTCCGGCCCGCTGGTCGTGTTCGTGCATGGCTTTCCGGAGAGCTGGTATTCGTGGCGCCATCAGATGGCGCCGGTGGCCGAGGCCGGGTTCACCGCCTGCGCCATCGACGTGCGCGGCTATGGCGGCTCGGACAAGCCCAAGGCGGTCGCCGACTACGCCATGGAGCACATGGTGGCGGACGTCGTGGGCGTGATCGATGCGCTCGCGCCCGACGGCAAAGCCGTCATCGTCGGTCATGACTGGGGCGCGCCGATCGTCTGGAACACCGCGCTGACGCGGCCCGACAAGGTGCGCGCCGTCGCGGGCCTCTCGGTTCCCTATACCGGCATTCCCGCGCGCTCGATGATGCGGATGATCGATGACGTGTTCACGTCCAAGGGCCGCTTCTTCTACCAGGCCTATTTCCAGGATGTCGGCGTGGCCGAGGCCGAGCTGGAGGCCGATGTCCGCACCGCGC
This sequence comes from uncultured Rhizobium sp., assembly GCA_964566095.1. Taxonomy (GTDB): domain Bacteria; phylum Pseudomonadota; class Alphaproteobacteria; order Micropepsales; family Micropepsaceae; genus Rhizomicrobium. The sequence goes on from CAZMHP010000300.1 coordinate 659, forward strand.
TGCGCAAATTCTATTACGCCATCAGCGGCGACGCGCCCGACGGCACCTGGCCGATGGACAAGGTCCACGGCGATCCGCTGCTGAAGGGACTGGTGGACCCCTCCCCCTTCCCCACCTGGCTGACCAAGGCCGACGAGGATTATTTCGTCGGCGCGTTCGAACGCTCGGGCTTCTTCGGACCGCTCAGCCGCTACCGCAATCACGACCGCGACTTCGAATGGCTGCAACAGTTCAAGGGCCGCAAGATCGAGCAGCCCTCGCTCTTCATCGGCGGCGAGCGCGATCTGGTGCTGTCGATGTTCGGCAAGGTGGACTTGCTCGCGCTGATGAAACCTCAGATGCCGGATCTGCGCGGCGCCGATATCCTGCCGGGCTGCGGCCACTGGACCCAGCAGGAGAAGCCGGCCGAGGTGAACGCAAGGCTGATCCCGTGGCTGAAGAGTCTGGCGTGACGTCCGCCCGCGAGCGCTGCGGCGTCACGCGGCCTGCTCTGCTTCCCAGCCCTTGCACGCCAGCAGGATCGCGCGCGGCACAGGCTTCTCGCCGTTCGCGTAATACGCCACCATGCGGCGCGACAGGCCTAGCGCCTCGGCGGCCTTGGTCAGCGACAGGCCATGGCGCAGGCGCCATTCCAGAAATTGGCGCGCGTCGTCGTGACCGCTCGCCGACAGCGTCTTGAGCCAGAGCATGTCGGCCCCGAGTTCGGCGCCGGACGGCCACACCACGCTGTGACCCCATTCGCCGGGCATGGCGCGCGTGAACTCCGCCGCCTGGCGCAGCGGATGGAAACGGCGGTCGCGTACAGCGTCGGTAATGTCGATGCTCGCGCGCGTTCCATCCAACCAGCGCAGGGCGAGCGTCGCCGGCGCCAACGCTTTGACGGCCTTGATGGTCCTTGAACTGTCCAGCGCGGTCATCCGTTCAACGCCCGCCAGGCCCGGCGGTCCGATCCATCTTCGAGACTTGTTCGCGCTGCGGGCAGCGCAAATTCCGACAAGTTGTCAGAAATATTTTCTCAACCAGGACTTGAAGTCCTGTTTTCATTTCCCATTTTTCAAGGCGAAACACCGGGAGGTTGCCGCCTTCTAAACGCGCACACGAGATCAGACAGGGCCGGATGCGGACTCGTGTGCATCCAGGGCCTTCAGCCGGAGATGTGAGCCGTCGAACGCTTTCGCGAAAGCGCGACGCGCGAATGTCATCGGTTGGGCCAGGACCGGGGCGGAGGAGCGAAGGTGCTTGATCGGCGGGTGCGCCCGCCGCAATGCCGGCCTGTCGCTCGAACCAGGGCGGACGATCCGCCGGCGCGCCGCAGCCTCAAGACGTTCGGCATCGCGCGCCGGCCGACCTTTCCGCCCTATTTTTATTATTTGGAGGCGGTAAGACCCACCTCATCCTGAGCCTGTCGAAGGATGAGAGACGCGAAATCTCAGTAGGCGTAATCGATCGTCATGCCGTCATAGGCCGGATCGACTCCGGGCGGCAGTTCGGCGGCGAGGCGGGCGTAGTCGAGATCGACATGCATGTTGGTCAGGATGGCGCGCTTGGGCTTCACCCGCGCGATCCATTCCAACGCCCGATCGACATGGGCATGGCTCGGATGCGGCGTGTAGCGCAGCGCATCGACGATCCAGCATTCGACGCCGGCCAGCGCGGCGAAGGCCGCCTCGTCCAGCGCGTCGACGTCGCTGGAATAGGCGATGGGCCCGAAGCGGAAGCCGAGCGAGCGGATGCGGCCATGGCCCTGGTGGAAGGCGCGAATGGGCACCGCCCCGCCCTTCCCGTCGATCGCGAAATCGGCGAACGGCTCGCCGATCTGCCGCGCGTTCAGGATCGGCGGATAATCGCTCCCCTCCGGTTGGACGAAGCAATAGCCGAAGCGCGCTAGCACGCCCTCGAAGGTCGGCGCATCGGCAAAGACGTCGACCCGGCGGCGCATGTTCAGCGCCACCATCCGCAGGTCGTCCATGCCGTGAAGCTGATCGGCGTGATCGTGGGTGATGAGCACGCCGTCGAGTGCGCCGACCCGCGCATCGATCAGCTGCTCGCGCATGTCCGGCGAGGTGTCGACCAGCACATGCGTCGTGCCGCCCCGGCCTTGCCGCGTCACCAGGATCGAGCAGCGGCGGCGGCGGTTCTTGACGTTCGTGGGATCGCAGGCGCCCCAAAACCCTGTGCCGTCCGCTCCGCCGATGCGCGGCACGCCGCCGGAGGAGCCGCAGCCCAGGATGGTGACGCTCAGCGTCATTTGGGACGCGTCACCTTGGTGAACAGCCGAAAGAAGTTCGCCGTCGTCGCGGCGGCGAGTTCGTCCGGCGTCACGCCCTTGAGCGTCGCCAGCAGGGCGGCGGTGTTGACGACGAAGGCCGGTTCGTTGCGCTTGCCGCGATGGGGCATGGGCGCGAGATACGGCGCATCGGTCTCGACCAGAAGGCGCTCCAGCGGCACGTCCTTCAGCACCATGCGTAGCGCGTCCGATTTCTTGAACGTCGCGATGCCCGACACCGAAATGAAAAGACCGAGGTCGAGGGCCGCCTCGGCCAGCCGCTTCGTGCCGGTGAAGCAATGAATGAGACCGGTGAACGGGCCCGTCGCCATTTCCTCGCGCAGCACCGCGATGGTGTCGTCGTCGGCGTCGCGGGTATGCACGATCACCGGCAGTCCGGCGGTGCGCCCCGCCGCGATATGGGCACGGAAATTGGCGATCTGCTGCGGCCGCGGGCTGTGCTCGTAGTAATAGTCCAGCCCGGTCTCGCCGACGCCGACGACCTTGGGATGCGCGGCGGCGTCGAGCAGCGCCTGCGGCCCGTCGAGCAATTCCTTCTCCGCCTCGTGCGGGTGAATGCCGACGGAGCACCACACGTCGTCGAACCTTTCGGCCACGGCCCGCACGCCGGGAAAGCGCCCCAGCGAGGTCCCGATGGTGACGCAAACGCCGACGCCCGCGCCGCGCGCGCGCGCTACGACGGCGTCGAGCTCCGGCGCGAATTCGGGGAAATCGAGATGGCAATGGCTGTCGACGAGCAT
>CAZMHP010000301.1:0-3669 GCA_964566095.1 uncultured Rhizobium sp.
GCGCCGAGCCGATCATGCCGCCCAGCACTTCCGGCGGCTCGCTGATCGCGCCCATCGTCTTGATCACGCCCAAGACCGCCGCGACGATGCCGAGCGCGGGCAAGCCGTCCGACATCGTGGTCAGCGCGTTGGCGCCGACCAGGGCCTCGTGATGGTGCTTCTCGAGCTGCTTCTCCATCGCGGTCTCGACCTGGTGCGGATCTTCCAGGCTCATCGTCATCATGCGCAGCGTGTCGCAGATGAAGTCGAGCGCGAAATGGTCTTTGCAGATCTTGGGATAGCGCTTGAAGATCGACGAGTCGTCGGGCTTTTCGATATGCGCTTCCAGCGCGATCAGGCCCTTGGATTTCATCGTCTTGGTGAGCAGGAACAAAAGGCACAGAAGATCGCGATAATCCGACGGCTTCCAGGTCGGGCCCGAGATCACCTTGCCGAGCGAGCCCATGATCTTCTTGAGCGAATACATGGAGCCGCCGATCAGCATGGCGGCGACGGCGGCGCCGAAGATGGTGAGGATTTCGTGCGGCAACGCCTCGATCACCACGCCGAGCGAGCCGCCGGTCATCAGGTAACCGCCGAACACGCACGCGAAAAGCACTACGATGCCGCCGATTTGAAGCATGGCCCGCCCGAGGAAAGTCAGAGCCGTTAGTATTAAGACAAGGGCTTAAGAAGCGCTGAACGGGAACATCGCGCGGCCGGCGCGGCGCCCGTTTCTTTCCGATTACTTAATCTCGGAAAGCTTGCGCGCCACCAGCGCCGACAGCTCCCGCACCACGGCGTCGCCGTGGCGCTCGGTATCGTCCCGGGTGCGGGCCGACAGGATCAGGGCGTCGAGATGAAGTCCGGTGACCGTCTCGTCCGGATCGCGTCCAAGCTGCGCGATCGACTCGAGATATCGGCAGAACACGTTGGCGATGCGTCCCGTGGCGCCAAGGCCGGCGGTGCCCGCGAGGCCGCGGATCTCGTGCGTCGCGGCGAACACCGACGGCCAGTCGCGCGCCGTCACGGCTTCCTCCAGCGCGACAAGAAGCTCGAACACAGCGCCGCGCAGCTCCGCCGATTTGAGCGCGATGACACGACCGGCCCTGGCCAGCGTCTCGCTGCTTGTCAGCGCCGCCAGCGCCTGGCGGCGCGCGCCCAGCGCGAGCAGCGCCGGATAGCTTTCCGGAGCCACGATTTCGGCAACAACGTTCGCGGTCGTCCGCATCGCTCGATTCCCGTCAACGGATGGCAAGGTCGTTCTCGAAATCTTCGCGCCGGCGGAACGGGCCGGCATAGTCGGCGATCGCATGGCGACGCCGGTCGGGGCCGAAATAGTCCGCCGCCTTCACGAAGGCGCGCGGCCGGTCGATGATCTCGCCGATGCGTTGGAACAGGCTGCCGGCGGTGATCGGCTTGGCGAGCACCTCGGTCACGCCGACGTCGCGCGCCGCCTCGACGCGGTGGCGCTCGGTATGGCCCGTCACCATGATGATCGGAATGTAGGGATTGGGACTGTCGCGCGACATGCGGACCTGGCGCACGAATTCGATGCCGTCCATCGGCTTCATCGAGAGATCGGAGAGGATGAGGTCGGGCTGTTTGTCGCGCAGCAGCAAGAACGCTTCCTCGCCATTGCTCGCCTCGATCACGTTGTCGATGCCGAGCGCGTTCAACAGCGAGCGCAGAAGCATGCGCATGTGTTGATTGTCCTCGACGACCAACGCCTTGAGATGATCGAATGCCCCCCCGGACATGCGCGTCTCCGCCCCACTCTACGCGACGTCACGCCCGGACGTACGGCCGCGACCATGCGCACCGGCGCCGGTCGCTCGAGCCGTTGTCCCAGGCAGCGTCAAGATCGGTTTCGCTTTACGTCCCATCGGCAAATTAAGAAAGATCCGGTTAGCAATTGGTTACGAATATTACCCTAGGGGAACAACATGCTTTCTGAAATCCGTAGGCAGGTGGGACAATTCGCCGTCGGATCGCTTGCCATCACGGCAAAAGCACTCCTAGCCCCGATGGCCGTGGGTGCGAATGCCCTTCTGTTCGACCGCGCCGGCCGCGTCGGCCTGGTGCGTCATTCCTATATGAGCCGGTTGGGTCTGCCCGGCGGGGGCGTGGGGCGCGGCGAGCCGCCGGAGGTCGCGGTCCTGCGCGAGTTGCGTGAGGAACTCGGTACCGTGCGCAGCGATCCGCCAATGTTTTTCGGGCTTTACACGCGTCCCGCGGGCTGGGCGACCAATCTTGTTGTTCTTTATCGTCTGATGAATTGCGAGGTGGAGTTCCGCCCCAACCTCGAAGTGCGCGAATTGCTGTTCGTCGATCCGGAGAATCCGCCCGATACCGTCGGCCCGGGTACCCGGCGCCGCCTTGCCGAATATTGCGGCAAGGCGGCGATCAGCCGATTCTGGTGAGCGGTCACACCGGGTCCCAGCCGAAAGTTCCCGTCGTGGGCGACAGGTCGGCGAAGCTCGGCTTCATCGCCTTCATGCAGTGCTCGGCGATCGTCTCCGGCGTCCAGCCCTCGATCTTGCCCAGGCCGCGCACCGGCCTCGGCTGGCTCATCAGGAAGATCTCGTTGCCGCGCGCCACGAAGATCTGTCCGCTCACATCCTTGCAGGCGGGTGACGCGAGCGACACGGCAAGCTGCGCCACTTGGTCGGCGCGCATGTGGTTCTTCATCCGCTCGACGCGCTTGGCCGAGGCTTCGTCCTTCACCGGAATCGTCGCGATCATGCGTGACCAGGCGAAGGGCGCGATGGTGTTGGAGCGCACGTTCTTCGCCGCGCCTTCCATCGCGATGATGCGGGACAGCCCCACCACGCCCATCTTCACCGCCGCGTAGTTGGCCTGGCCGATATTGCCGATCAGGCCCGAGGTCGAGGTGAACAGCACATAGGAGCCCTCGCCCTGCTCGCGGAAATGATTGATCGTGGCGCGGGTCACGTTATAGGCGCCGTTCAGATGCACGTTGACGACCATGTCCCAGTCTTCGTCGGTCATCTTGTGAAACATCGTGTCGCGCAGGATGCCGGCGGGGTTGATCACCGCATGCAGGCCTTTGAACGCGTCCATCGCCTGTTCGATCATGTGCGCGACGCCCTTGCGGCTGGTCACGCTGTCGGAGTTCGACACCGCCCGCCCGCCCGCCTTGCGGATCTCCTGCGCCACCTGTTCGGCCGGTCCGGCCGAGCCCTCGTCGCCGCCCGAAACCGCGCCGCCCAGGTCGTTGACGACCACGGCGGCGCCCTCCTTCGCGGCCAGAAGCGCGCACTCCTTGCCGATGCCGTTGGCGCCGCCCGTCACCAGAACGACCTTGCCTTCGAGTACGCCCTTGCCTTCGGCCAAACTCATGTGCTTCCTCCGCGGAAATTTTCTTGAACCCTCAGATTACAGAGCCCTCGTTGAGCGACGCAAGCGAACCTGGTTGGACGATCCGTCCCGAGCGGCCCGAGGACGCGCCGTTGATCGCGGCGTTGAACGAGACGGCGTTCGGCCCGGGCCGCTTCGCCAAATCGGCCTATCGGCTGCGTGAGGGCGTGGATCACGCCGCGGCGCTCGCCTTCGTCGCCATCGAGGACGGCGCGCTCAAGGGCTCGGTGCGGTTCTGGCCGGTGAGCATCGGAGGCCATGCCGCGCTGATGCTGGGTCCGCTCGCGGTCAGGCTGGGCGAACGCGGCC
>CAZMHP010000302.1:0-3625 GCA_964566095.1 uncultured Rhizobium sp.
CCAGCACCGCCATGTTGCCCGGCAGATGCTCGTTCTTCCACATCTTGGTGTGGGCACGCGGGATGTCGGCCCAACTGAACACTTCGGACATGCACGGATCGATGCGCCGCTCGACGACGAGGCGGTTGGCCTGCGAGGCCTGAAGCAAATTCGCGAAATGCGATCCCTGGATGCGCTTCTGCCGCATCCAGACGTAGCGCGCGTCGAAGGTGATGTTGTAGCCGGTGGTGCCGGCGCAGAACACGACCATGCCGCCGCGCTTCACCACGAGGCAGGAGACCGGGAAGGTCGATTCGCCCGGATGCTCGAACACCATGTCGACGTCGTTGCCCTTGCCGGTGATGTCCCAGATCGCCTTGCCGAACTTGCGCGCTTCCTTGGTCCAGATGTCGTATTCGGGCGAGCCGACTTGGGGCATCGCACCCCAGCATTTGAAATCCTTGCGGTTGATCACGCCCTTGGCGCCCAGGCTCAAGACGAAATCGCGCTTGCTCTCGTCGCTGATGACGCCGATCGCGTTGGCGCCCGACACGGCGCAGAGCTGCACGGCGAAGGAGCCGAGACCGCCGCTCGCGCCCCACACCAGAACGTTGTGGCCTGGGCGCAGGATGTGCGGCCGGTGGCCGAAGAACATGCGATAGGTCGTGGCGAGCGTCAGCGTGTAGCAGGCGCTTTCTTCCCATGTCAGATGCTTGGGCCGCTCCATGAGCTGGCGGTCCTGCACGCGCGCGAATTGCGCGAAGGAGCCGTCGGGCGTCTCATAGCCCCAGATGCGCTGACTGGGCGAGAACATCGGATCGCCGCCATTGCACTGCTCGTCGTCGCCGTCGTCCTGATTGCAGTGCACGACGATCTCGTCGCCGACCTTCCAGCGCTTCACCTTGGAGCCGACCGCCCACACGATGCCCGAGGCGTCGGAACCGGCGACGTGGAACGGATTTTTGTGGCCGTCGATCGGCGAGATCGGCGTGCCCAAGGCGGCCCACACGCCGTTGTAATTCACGCCCGCGGCCATCACGAGGATGAGGACGTCGTGGCTGTCGAGCGCCCAGGTCGGCACGACCTCCAACTGCATGGCCTTTTCCGGCTCGCCATGACGTTCCTTGCGGATCGCCCAGGCGTACATCTTGGACGGCACATGGCCCATCGGCGGAATCTCGCCGATCTCGTAGAGATCCTTGTAGACTTCGAGCTGCGGCTTCGCCTCAGCGTTTGGCTGCGACATGAACTGACCCTCTTCCCCTGATGCCGTCTTATTGCGGCTGCTCACTCAGCGGGCGAATTAGGCCCAGAACGCTGTTGCAATGCAACAGGCTTGTCATATTGACGGTGCTAGCGCCACCATTCCGGCAACAAAGTTACTTGCCAAATGGCGCTTTCCGCTTTGGCCAGCGTGTCTTTCCGGCCGCTTTTCCAGCGATTTCCTTGAGTTTCACCGTCTGACGGACCGAGAGCGAGGCGCCGGGGCAACCCTTTTCCGCATCGCGAAAGGCGCGGCCGTATTTCTCGACCCGGGTCTCGACCGAACCGAGGAATTCGCCTTCCCAATCCGACAGCGTCACGCCTGCGACCTCGGCCGCCTTGCGCGCCTTCTTGAGCGCCCGCAGCGCGGCGCGCCGGGCGGCAGCCTTGCGGTCTTCGTAGGTCGGTCGTTTGCTTTTCATCGCTTGCGCCGCGCGGGACGCCAGTCTGCACTAAGGACTAGCCGAAGAGGAATGCGTCCGCCTCATGCTTCGACAGGCTCAGCATGAGGAGGTACTGGAAATTCCTCATCCTGAGCCTGTCGAAGGATGAGGGACGCGATTCACGAGAGGGGCCTTTGGATGGAGATCAACGGCGTCGCGCACACCTTCATCACCGCCGGCGATTTCGCCAGGGCGCGCGCATTCTATGGCGCGCTGCTGCCGTTCCTGGGTCTCACGCCGGTGATGGACATCGACGGCTTCTACTACTGCGTCGGGGGACGGACCGGCTTCGGCGTCCGCGGTCCCGGGCCGGGCCATGAAGGCAAGCGCTTCGACCAGGGCGCGGTCGGCCTGCACCACCATTGCTGGCGCGCGCGCGAACGCGCCGATATCGATGAGGTGCATGCCTTCCTGGTCAAGCTCGGCGCCGCCATCGTGCATCCACCGCAGCAGGACGGTTTCGCGCCGGGTTACTATTCGGTGCTGTTCGAGGACCCCGACGGCATCCGCCTCGAAATCAATCATGTGCCGGGTCGCGGATTGTTGGAACCGGGTACCAAAGCTTGAAGCTGCTTTGAATGGGAGCGAGCCCCTCATGCTTCGAGAAGCTCAGCATGAGGATGTTGGCCAAGTCCTCATCCTGAGCCTGGCGAAGGATGGGACCGTTCCGACAACGAAACCGCTCATTTTACGTGATGCGGGTCCTTTTCGCCCGCTTCGACCGCGATGGCGAGCGAATCGACCGATACCGGACAGGTGAAATAGGCCGAGCGCGCGCAATTGGGATTGTAGGCGTCGTTGAAATCGATGGTGACGGTCTTGGGTGGAAACGGCCCGAAGCCGTCGACGTCGACATAGCGCCCGGCGCCATAGGTCACCTTGTTGGTCAAATCGTCCATGAAGAAGGCGCTCAAGTCGCCGATCTTCTTCGGGTCGTTGTCGCCGGCATAGAAGGGCAGCGTGAAGGTCTTGCCCTTCAGCGTGAACGTGGCGTCGCCGGCGTGGAAGAACTGCTTGTCGGTGCCGCGCGAGGTGCGGAAGATGCGCGGCGGGAGCTTGGGATCGGGCAGGAAGGTCGCGGTGACGCGATAGCTGGCGTCATAGGGGAAATAGATCACGCCCTTGAAATTGGCCGCGTCGGCCCGCTTCTGATTGTAGAGCATGATGCGCACGCCGATGACGCCGGCGCTCACTTGCGTCGGAAAGCCCTGGATGTCGATGCCGGCATCGATCGGCACGGATTTCTGCAGCGCCGCGTCGTCGAGCGTCTTGCCGCCCATCGTCGCGCGCATCTTCCCGGCATGGAACGTGGCCGTCAGGATGCCGGCGCTTTTGCCGCCGACCCATTTGTACGAGTCCGGCCGGCCCTTGCTGCCGACCAGCGTGGCGCTCTGACCTTCGCCCAGATAGGCGGCGTCCTGGATTTTCAGGATGGCGTGTGGGACCTTGGCCCAAGCCTTGTTGGCGTCGGCGATGCCGGCATTCCAGGCGGCTTCGATCGCGCCGGGCGCCGGCGCGGCGGCCAGCAAGAGGGTGGCGGCCGCAATGGCGGTGAGGGTTCGTTTCACAGAGCTCTCCAACATCTTTTTGCGGTGCAGCAAAATTTCCACTAGGCTCCGCGTCCCGCAATTTTCGAAACGCACCGCCCATGTCACGCGACAAGCCCTGGATATTCCGCACCTATGCCGGCCATTCAAGCGCCGGCGCCTCAAATGCGCTTTACCGGGGCAATTTGGCCAAGGGCCAGACCGGGTTGTCGGTGGCGTTCGATCTGCCCACCCAGACCGGCTACGACAGCGACGATCCGCTCGCCAAGGGTGAGGTCGGCAAGGTCGGCGTGCCGGTCTCCCACATCGGCGACATGCGCGTGCTGTTCGACGGCATCCCGCTCGGCTCGATGAACACCTCGATGACCATCAATGCCACCGCGGCGTGGCTGA
>CAZMHP010000303.1:0-3609 GCA_964566095.1 uncultured Rhizobium sp.
TCGGTCGGCATGGCGCTGAACGGCGTGCCGCAGGAGGAGCTGCGCTATGCCTCGGGCCTGTTCAACCTGATGCGCAATATCGGCGGCGCCATCGGCATCGCCATCCTGACCACCTTGTTGCAGGACTATGGCCGGATCCATGGCGAGGCGTTCGGCGAAGCGCTCGGGCGGGGCAATCTGAGCCTGACGGGCCCGATGCTGAACCGGCTGACCAGTCACGGCGCCGACGCGGCGCATGCCCAACAGATCCTGGCCGGCGAGATGACGCAGTATGTTTCGCTGCAGGCGCTGTCGCTGGCGTTCCAGGACGCGTTCTATTTGCTGGCCGGGCTGTTCGTGGCGGCGCTGGTCATCGTGCCCTTCGCCAAGGTTCCGCCGCTGAGCAACGACGCGCCGCCGCTCGACGCGCATTGAGCGCGCACCATGTGCGTGAAGTTCCATGCCGCGCCGACGTGTCGCGTTAGCGTTAACGTCTCTCGCGCGAAAGTTCCCGCGGGCCGCCTTGCTGCCGCGGACCTTTCGTGCAGGATGGTTCATCCGAAAATCGCCGAGCCCAAAACTGCGGCCGCGAAGCGTTGGGAATGATTTGCGTATGAGTGATTTGCGCGATCGGGGTCGCAGCGCCGCGCCGCCACAGCGCCGCTCGCGCGCCAAGACCGTGGTGATCCGCCGCCCGGCGCCGCTGCTGCCGTCGCTCACGCTGGACGACACGCTGTCGGCGGTGGGCATCCGCCCGCGCGACCGGCGCAAGTGGCTCAACGCCTCGCATGGCCTGATGTGGCGCTGGTTCGCACACGAATCGAGCTGGGCGGCGGCGGCGAACGCGCTGGCGAGCGTGGCGCTGCTCGCGGCGGCCATGACGATGACGCAGCCCGGCATGGCGCTGGCGCTCGCGCTCGGCATCGCGCCGACGATCTACGCGGTGCTGAACGACGGCTTGCCCTATCTGGCCGGCGGCCTGTTGATCGCGGCGCTGCTCAAGGCGGCGCATGTCGTCCTCGACGCCAAGGCGCATGTGACGACGCGATTCATCGGCACCGCGCTGGCGATCGCGCTGGCGGCGGCGGGGCTGTGGACGCTCACCATGCTCGGCTATGCGCGCTTCGTGCCCTGGATGCTGAAGCCGGCGCTGCGGCTGGCCGGCGGCGAGACGACGGCGCAGGTGCAGTCGGTCAACGCGGCGCTGGTCAGCTATTTCGAGCCCGGCGTGCTCGGTGCGGCGGGGCTGCTCCTACTGCTCAAACAATTCAAGACCGGCGCGATCAAGCGCGCGCCGATGCATCGAAAGCGCATCGCGCTCGCCGGCCTGACGCTCAGCCTCGCCGTCGCGGGAATCGCCGCGCAGGCCGGCTGGCGCCACTACACCGGCGCGGACAAGGCCGACGGGGTGGCGTTCGCGATCGGCGGCGAGACCTTGTCGGGCGAGGACCGCCGCTATGGCCCGCTCTTCGCGCCGGGCGTGAAGTGCCATGTCTCCAGCCTGTTCGGCTGGCGCAACGATCCCTTGGAGCCCGGCCGCAACGAGAAGCATCAGGGCATCGACGTGGCGGTCCGGGAAGGCACCGCCGTCCACGCGATGACCGACGGGCGCGTGATGTTCGCGCAATTCGATCCGGGGCTGGGAAATTTCGTGGCGCTGCGCGGCGCGGGCGACGGGGCGCCGACGGTGGTGAACGGGCATATGAACCGGCTCGTGGTGCGGCCGGGCGAAGCGGTCAAGCGCGACGAGGTGATCGGCTATGCCGGCAGCACCGGCCGCTCGACCGGGCCGCATGTGCATCTGCAGCTTTGCCCGAGCGGGCACATGGTGCGCGGCGGCTTCGTGTGCGGCGGCGCGACCAATCCCTACGAGAACTGGCCGACGCTGGCGGCGCTGTCGCGGATGTCCTGCGTGGATGGGCCGGAGATTTATTGAGACTGGTGCTGCTCATCCTTCGACAAGCCCATCCTTCGACAAGCTCATCCTTCGACAAGCTCAGGATGAGGAGTTGAGGCGTGTCCTCATCCTGAGCTTGTCGAAGGATGGGGACTTGGCGCATCCCTCCGTCCCCACGCATCGACCGCGACGCAGGCGACCGCGTTGCCCACGATGTTGGTGGCGCTGCGGCCCATGTCGAGCAGATGATCGACGGCGAGCACCAGGAGCAGCCCCGCCTCCGGCAGATGGAAGTAAGGCAGCGCCGCGGCGATCACGACCAGCGAGGCGCGCGGCACGCCGGCCATGCCCTTCGACGTCACCATCATGATAAGCAACAGCGAGATCTGCTGACTAAGGCTCAAATCGATGCGATAGGCCTGGGCGATGAAGATCGTCGCGAAGACGCAGTACATCGTCGAGCCGTCGAGGTTGAAGGAATAGCCGAGCGGCAGCACGAAGCTGACGATGCGGCGCGGCAGGCCGATGCGCTGAAGCTCTTCGAGAAGGCGCGGATAGGCGGCCTCGGAGCTGGCGGTCGAGAAGGCGAGCAGCACCGGATCGCGCACCGCCCCGAGCAGGGCCTTCACATGGCCCCGGCGGATGAGACCCGCGGCGCCCAGCAGAATCGCCCAGAGGATCGCGAGCGCGACGTAGAAACCGCCGACGAAGCGGGCATAGGTCAAGAGGATGCCGGCGCCTTGCGTCGCGATGGTGGACGCCAGCGCGGCGAACACGACGAGCGGCGCCAGCGTCATCACATAGCCGGTGATCTTGAGCATGACGGTCGCGATCTGCTCGGCCAGGGCGAGGATGGCGGGCGCGCGGTCCTGCGTGGCGGCGATGGCGGCGCCGACGAAGCAGGCGAAGACCACGATCTGGAGGATCTCGTTGTTCGCCATCGCCTCGACGATGGAGCGCGGCACCAGATGGGCGACGAAGTCGCTGACGGTCATCGCCGCCGCCGTCGGCGCCTCGCCCGTGACGCCGCCGGCCAGCACCACGCCGACGCCCGGCTGGAACAGATGCACCATGACGAGGCCGAGCGCGAGCGAGACGAGCGAGGCCAGCACGAACCAGGCGATGGCGCGCGCGCCGACGCGGCCGACCGAGGCGGCGTCCTCCATATGGGCGATGCCGACGATCAGCGTCGTCAGCACCAGCGGCGCGATGATCATCCGGATCAGACGCAGGAAGACCGTGGTGACGAGGCCGAGCCCGGCGGTCAGCGCCTTGACCTGGTCCGCGGCGAGCAGCGCATGGCTGAGAAGCCCCACCGCGATGCCGAGCACCATGGCGGCGACGAGAAGAAGCGCGAACGTGCGGCTCACGATGGCCCCCCGGTTGGAGCGGCATAGGACAGAAAGGGGCGCGCGGGTGCAAGGGCGGGTGCACCCTCTTGTCATGGCCCGCGAATGCGGGCCACCCAGGTGACGCAGAACTGCTTTGGAAAATGGAGTTCGACGCCCAACTGGGTGGCCCGCACTCCGGCGGGCCATGACATTGGAGAGTGGGGCGCCCTACCCCTCGTCCTTCGACAGCGTATTCAAAAACTGCACCAGCGAGCCCGACGCCATGCCGTCGCGCACGGCTTCGGGATGCAGCGTCGCGGCCTTGTCGAGCGCGAAGATCTCCGGCGGCACGTACCAGTGCAGCTTGTCGGAGTGGTAGGCCTCCCACACGACCTTGGCGAC
>CAZMHP010000304.1:0-1819 GCA_964566095.1 uncultured Rhizobium sp.
CAGCGCGCTCGCCGGCAGCGACCAGTCGGGCAGCACGCGCTCGAGCGTGCCGTCGGCCAGCGCCGGGCGCAGGATGAAGTCGGGCAGCACGCCCAGCCCGATCCCCGCGATCAGCGCCGGCAGCATGGCATCGCCATTGTTGACCTTCAGCCGCCCGCCCGCCGGATGCACCGTCGCGCTCTCGCCGTTCTTGTTCGTGAAGCGCCAGGCATCGGGCGTCGTCAGGTAAGCGTAGCCGAGGCAGGAATGCTCGGTCAGATTCATCGGATGCTTGGGCCGGCCATGCGCCTTTAAATAAGACGGCGCGCCGACCAGGAAGCGCTCCACGCCGCACAGCCGCCGCGCGATCAGCGAGGAATCCGGCAGCGCCGCGATGCGCAGCACCGCGTCGAAGCCCTCGCCGATCACGTCGACCATCGCATCGCTCAGATGCAGCTCGACCGACACGTCGGGATAGGCCTTGAGAAAATCGGGGATCAGCGGCGCCACCGCCAGAAGTCCGAACGACATCGGCGCCGCCAGCCGCACCAGCCCGCGCGGCGTCATCGATTGCGACAGAGCCTCGCTCTCCGCCAGCTCCGCCTCGTGCAGGATGGACGCGGCGCGCCCCGCGAGCTGCTGCCCCGCATCGGTCAGGGCGAGGCGGCGCGAGGTGCGGTTGAACAGCCGCGTGCCCAGCCGCGCCTCCAGCCGGCTGACCGCCTTGGACACCGTAGCCTTGGACAGCGCCAGCTCCTTGGCGGCCCCGGCGAAGGAGCGCGCCTCGATCACCTTGGCGAACACCGCGAGGCCTTCGAGGTCGGGCAGTTTGGACATGGCGTTTGTGGAAACCGACGGTTTCGATAGTTTCTATTTCTAGCCCAACAAGGTTGCGATATCTAGCGAATGGCGAATGGCGAATGGCGAGTAGCGAATAGGGGGCGCGCCGCCCCTGAACCCCTACTCGCTATTCGCTATTCGTTACTCGCCTAAGGAGAGACCGCATGATCGAGATTCGACCCTTCGCCAAGCTCGGCGGCGCCGACCACGGCTGGCTCAACGCCCATCATCACTTCTCCTTCGCCGAATACCACGATCCGGCCAAGATGAGCTGGGGCGCCTTGCGCGTGTGGAACGACGACGAGATCGCGCCGGGCACCGGCTTTCCGCCGCATCCCCACGCCAACATGGAGATCGTGACCTATGTCCGCAAAGGCGCGATCACGCACAAGGACAGCCTGGGCAATGAGGGCCGCACGCAGGCCGGCGACGTGCAGGTGATGAGCGCGGGTTCGGGCATCCGCCACGCCGAATACAATCTCGAAGCCGAGACGACGACGCTGTTCCAGATCTGGATCCTGCCGCGCGGCGCCGGCGGCCCGCCGGCCTGGGGCGCCAAGCCCTTTCCGAAGGGCGATCGCGCCGGGCGTTTCGTCACGCTCGCGAGCGGTTTCGACAACGACAACGACGCGCTGCCGATCCGCGCCGATGCGCGCGTCCTGGGCGCGACGCTGAAGGCCGGCGACAGCGTTGAGTACAAGCTCGGCGCCGCGCGGCACGGCTATCTGGTGCCGGCGAGCGGGCGGATCGAGGTCAACGGCATCGCGCTCAACGCCCGCGACGGCGCCGCGATCAAGGACGTCGAGGTGCTGACGGTGACGGCGCTCGAAGACAGCGAACTGGTGCTGGTGGACGCGGCGTAGTCCGCGCGACTGCCGGCGCCGCACATGATCCTCCCCCGTGGTAACGGGGGAGGGGGACCATCGCGCAGCGATGGTGGAGGGGGCGGGGCGTAGGGCTCGCTCTCAACCTCTGCCGCGAGTAGCTGATGTCAACGATG
>CAZMHP010000304.1:1829-3580 GCA_964566095.1 uncultured Rhizobium sp.
GGGGGGGGGGGGGGGGGGCGGCCCCCCCCCCGCCGCCCGCCCCCCGCCCGCCCGGGGCGGGGGGGGGGGGGGGGGGCCGCGGGCGCCCCGCCCGGGCCCCCCCCCCCCCCCGGGGCGTAGGGCTCGCTCTCAACCTCTGCCGCGAGTAGCTGATGTCAACGATGTCCCAGCCAGATCGTGTGTAAATGAACCCCGTAACTATCCGAGCATTCGCTGGCTCTCTCGTGAAATAAGGTCGTTCCGCTGTTCTCGAATCTTTCCAATAGCTTCCTCTCGTTGTCGCTTGAGAAATTCAACCAAGGCATCGCGTTGTGCTTCAACGCTGAAATACCGGCGCAGTCTCATTGCATCGACCATCAAACCTGCATCTCGGCGCAGCAATTCTTCGACCCGGCGCTCGGCGATCCTATCGCAGGCACCAAGTGCGTCTCGCGCCTGTAGT
This sequence comes from uncultured Rhizobium sp., assembly GCA_964566095.1. Taxonomy (GTDB): domain Bacteria; phylum Pseudomonadota; class Alphaproteobacteria; order Micropepsales; family Micropepsaceae; genus Rhizomicrobium. The sequence goes on from CAZMHP010000304.1 coordinate 2,272, forward strand.
TCCTTATCAATTCCGGCGAGGGCGCTAAGAGTGCTTCTCACATAGCTCTGAAATAGATTGAGGATGTCCTCACGAGTGTCGGGCTCCTCCTGATAGGCCGGATCAGAGGTTGGACCCGGGACGGGACCAGTGGGGGCGTTGGCGATAAGTTTATCCAGAAAAAGCACAGTGGTGTTGCTTACCGCGAAATGCAGCAAGCAAGCCAAATCTTGGTTCAAGTCAAGATCTTCCTTCACAGACGATTGCTGTTCAGAATCGGTGACTGGAAGGTTGCGCCGAATATATTCGAATAGCGCGGCGACAAAGATCGCCTGCAAGACAAGTAGCCATCCCCACCAAGGCATGAGCGCTCCGCTCATCCCAAATAGACGTCGAAGCGTCGGAAATTCGAGTTGGTTGGCGAATGTGTCATAGGCGCCGACCGCGGTGGTGATGCCCGTGACGATCTTGACTGTCAGTGGCCTGAAGACAGCGCGCAAGGTTTGGAAGTGTGCCTCAGCCATTCTCGATTCCTACCTCGAGTCTTTGCAAGGCTCCGAACGGAACTTCGCCGTTTTCTAGCTAAGCCTCTTCAGCAATGGCGCTTGCACCAATGGAGCAGGTATATCCAGCCCCCTAAATTCTTAGCTCAGCTTGCTGGTGAGCGGCGCGTTCATAGCGGCACACATTTCAGAAACAGACATTCTCTCGTTACATCTCCCAATTGTGCCCTTGACGCAACACTCGCCGTTGCCTAAATACAACTACCGATTGAAGGAGAAGGGCGTCGCCGGTGCAAAACGCACGGAAATGGCGGCGATCCGGCAGCGTCATGTGAACCAATCTGCGAGCCGTCATCCAGGTCGAAGGTGTGCTGTCGCAGCCACCTGCGCGGACCGTCGGCAGGGCCTCTCGGGCGGAAGACGTCGCCGCCGGGGCAAGCCCTCCGGCCCAAGCTGCGAAGACCGTGGGTTCGCCGAAAGGTGCCGTGCGATGGGCGCTCCCCCGCTCGATGGCCGGCCCGCCTGGCGCGAACAGGACGGACGCTTCGTCCGCCGCGTCAGGACCCGATTGCTCGGGCCGCGCGGCGCGCCGGCGCTCCGTCCTTTTTTATGCGTCAGCCGTTCCAGGTCGAGGCGACGTGTTCGGGATCGGCCTGCGCCTCGCGCTCATGCAACAGGAATTTGTAATAGCCGCAGTGATTGTCGCCCGGATAGGATTTGCAGATCTCCGGCCGCGCCGTGTAGATCGTGCAGCGCCGCTTCTCGGTGTCGAAGAAGCGGCAGATCTTGCCGAAATGCTCGTCGGCCTTGCGCCGCATCGCGAATTG
>CAZMHP010000305.1:0-3527 GCA_964566095.1 uncultured Rhizobium sp.
AGCGGAGCCGTGACGGAGGGGGGCGGCGCAGACGGCTACCCCCTCCACCATCGCTTCGCGATGGTCCCCCTCCCCCGCTGCGCGGTGGAGGAGCCGATATGCAATCGCCGTCAGCATCACGCCACGTCCAGTTCGTACGCCGAATGCAGCGCGCGCACCGCGAGTTCGACATATTCCTCGGCGATCAGGACAGAGACCTTGATCTCCGAAGTCGAGATCACCTGGATGTTGATGCCCTTCTCCGACAGGGTGCGGAACATGGTCTGCGCCACACCGGGATGGGCGCGCATGCCGATGCCGATGATCGAGACCTTGGCGACGTCGGCGTCGTGCGTCATCTCGCGATAGCCGATCTGGTCGGCCGCCTTCTCGATCGAGGCCAGCGCGCGCTGCAATTCGCCGCGGCTGACGGTGAACGTGAGGTCGGTCTTCTTGCCGTCCTCCGACACGTTCTGGACGATCATGTCGACGTTGACGCCGGAATCGGCGAGCGGCCCGAAGATCGCCGCTGCGATGCCGGGCCGGTCGGGAATCTTGTGCAGGGTGATCTTCGCCTCGTCGCGGCTATAGGCGATGCCGGTGACCGGTTTCTTTTCCACGATATCTTCCTCGTCGCACAGAAGCGTGCCGCCCTTGTCCGGATCGAAGGTCGACAGGACGCGGGTGGGCACGCGATGAAGCATGGCGATCTCGACCGAGCGCGTCTGCAGGACCTTCGAGCCCAGCGACGCCATTTCGAGCATCTCCTCGTAACTGATCTTCTCGAGCCGCCTTGCCTTGGGGACAATGCGCGGATCGGTCGTATAGACCCCGTCGACGTCGGTATAGATGTCGCAGCGGTCGGCTTTCAGCCCCGCCGCCACCGCCACCGCCGAGGTGTCCGAGCCGCCGCGGCCGAGCGTCGAGATCCGGTCGTGCGGCGCCACGCCCTGAAAACCCGCGACCACCGCGACCTCGCCCTTGGCGAGGCTCTCGTTCATCAGATCGCCGTCCATGCCCTCGATGCGGGCATGGCCGTGGACGCCGGAGGTGCGGATGGGAATCTGCCAACCCATCCAGGAGCGGGCGGGCACCCCGATGGCGCCCAGCGCCACCGCCAGAAGACCGGCCGTCACCTGCTCGCCGGTGGCGACGATCACGTCCTGCTCGCGCGGATCGGCCATGGCCGGCGCGTTCGCGCCGGGGGCCTTGGCGATGTCCTGCGCCCAGGCCAGGAGCTTGTTGGTCTCCCCCGCCATGGCGGAGACCACCACGGCGACCTGATTGCCGCGGTCGCGCTCGCGCTGCACCAGCGTGGCGACATGGCGGATGCGGTCCAGATCGGCCACCGAGGTGCCGCCGAATTTCATCGCAATCTTCGCCATTTACCCGCTTCCGTTTGCCGTACCCGCGATCGGGGCCTACATAGACGCAAGGCGCCGAAGGCTCAACGCGAATTCCGTCATGACCGACACCACGATCGACGCATCCGAGGTCGCCAAGTTCTCGGCCATGGCGGCCGAATGGTGGGACCCTACGGGCAAGTTCGCGCCGCTGCACAAGTTCAACCCGGTGCGGCTTTCCTTCATACGCGACACGGCGGCGGCGCATTTCGGACGCGCCGGTCTCAAGGCCTTCAGCGGACTGACCTTGCTCGACATCGGCTGTGGCGGGGGCCTTCTGTGCGAACCGATGAGCCGGCTGGGCTTCGCGGTGACCGGGGTCGATCCGTCGGAGAAGAACATCGGGACCGCGCGCGCGCATGCGGCGGGCCTGCCGATCGCCTATCGCGCCGCCGGGGCCGAGACGCTGGCGGCCGAGGGCGCGCAGTTCGACGTGGTCCTGAACATGGAAGTGGTCGAGCACGTCGCCGACCTCAAGGCCTATTTGATGGCTTGCGCCAGGCTGGTGCGGCCGGGCGGGTTGATGTTCGTCGCGACGCTCAACAAGACGCTCAAATCGCTGGCGCTGGCCAAGATCGGGGCAGAGTACGTGCTGCGCTGGCTGCCGCCGGGGACGCACGACTGGAACCGCTTCGTGGCGCCGGGCGAACTTCGCAGATTGCTCGAAGGTGCCGGCCTCAACCCACTGAAAACGCAAGGCATCGCGTTCGATCCGCTGAACTGGGATTGGCGGCTGTCGAGCGACACGGACGTGAACTACATGGTGGTCGCGGGTCGCTAGCGGTTCTTCACGGCTTGCGCGTCGAAGTGCCGTGCTGGAGGACCCAGGTCGACGTTCCCGTGAGGGTGGTCGCGTGATCGACATAGGTCCAGGTGCTGATGAAGTCGACCTTCGGGTCGAACCGGCCGATCCAGGACGTCACCCCGATGCATCCCGGCGCCGTCCAATTGACGATGATGACCTGCGCCATTTTCGGCAGCGCATGCACGTAGCCGAGGAACGGCGTGGGCACGCCGACGGCGTTGCAGCCGGGTGCCGGCGGCACCGCCATCGTCACGGTGCCGGTGAGTTCGCCGCCCTTCGGCGCGGTTGCGATCGTGAAGGTCGAACCGTTCTGGTCCTTCCAGGTATCGTTCGACCCGGCCGCCGCCGAACCCGCCAACAGACCGAAAACAACCGGCCCAAGGGCCCAATACTTCCGCATTACTATCGCCTCCCCCAACTTGAACAAATCGCGGGGCGTTTTTAGCAACGAGATCGGGCAAGCACAAATAAATTGAACTTCAGTTTGCGCCGTCGACATCGGGCGGCAGCGGCGCGACGTCGACGCCCTCTTCCAGCAATTCCTTGGCTTCCTCCAAGGACGCCTCGCCGTAGATGTGACGCTCTTCCGCCTCGCCGTAATGGATCTTGCGCGCCTCCTCGGCGAAGTTGGGACCGACATAATCGGCGTTCTGCTGCACGTATTTGCGCAAGCCCGTCATGAACTGACGCATCTTCGTGGCCTCTTCGGCCGTGACGGTGGATTTCTTCGCGCCGGAGATGGCCGGCGCCATGATCGCCTTTTCCACCTTGCGCGAGTCGCACACCGGGCAGGTGAGCGTGCCGCCCTTGGATTGCTCCTCGAACGCGATGGAATCGCGGAACCAACCCTCGAACTCGTGGGCGTTGCGGCAGCGAAGATTGTAAACGATCACTCCTGAGCCCCTGGTTCGGCCGTCCCCACCCTAACCCATGCGCCCGCAAAGCGGTTTGATATATTGCAATCGATAGCGCCTGGCACGCCGCGCTGGCAATACGGGCCGCGTTAACCTAGCGGCGCCGCGATGCGTACGGTTAAGGACCGGCGAAGGCGCGATCGTGCCGCAAGTTCGGCACGCGGGCACGCGCGTCGGCCACCGCCGCGGTGTCGATGTCCGCGAGAATCACGCCGGGTTCGACGCCGCCTTCCGCCAGGATCTCGCCCCAGGGCGCGACGATGAGCGAGTGGCCGTATGTCTTGCGGCCGTTGGCGTGCGTGCCGCCTTGCGCCGGCGCGAGCACGAAGGCGCCGTTCTCGATCGCGCGGGCGCGCAGCAGAACATGCCAGTGCGCCTTGCCGGTGGTCTCGGTGAAGGCCGACGGCGCGGTGAGCAGGAAGGCGC
>CAZMHP010000306.1:0-3525 GCA_964566095.1 uncultured Rhizobium sp.
GCGCGCGCGCCCGCGAGCTTCTGACCAAGCTGGTACCGCTGCTGCTGCCCGCGCTTGCCGCCACCGCCGATCCCGATGCCGCCTTCACGCAGTTCGACCGTTTCCTCACCAATCTGCCGGCCGGCGTGCAGCTCTTCTCGCAATTCCTCGCACGGCCCGATTTCCTGCGTCTGATCGCCGACATCGTGGGTTCTGCGCCGCGGCTGTCCGAGCACCTCAGTCGCGCGCCGGCCACGCTCGACGCCCTGATCGATGCCGATTTCCTCAACACGCTGCCGTCGCGCGCCCAATTGGACGCAATGCTGGCAAGCCAGCTCGGTCGGGTCGGCGATTATGAGGGCGCGCTGGACGCCGCGCGGCGCTTCGCGAAGGAACAGATATTCCGGGTGGGCGTCCAGATCATCGAATGGCAAGCCAAGCCGGCGGCGGCGGGCCCCGCGCTCGCCGCCATTGCCGAGACGGTGCTGGTCGGTCTGCTGCCGGTGGTGGAGAGCGAACTCGCCGAAACCGCGGGCCGCGTGCCCGGTGGGCAGTTCGCCGTCGTCGCAATGGGCAAGCTCGGCGGCCGCGAGATGACGGCAGGCTCCGATCTCGATTTGATCTTCGTCTACGACGTGCCGGCGCACACCGAGTCCAGCGATGGTCCCAGGCCTCTGCCAGTGACCGTCTATTACGCGCGCCTGGCGCAGCGCTACATCTCCGCGCTGACCGCGCTCACCGCCGCCGGCGGTCTCTATGATGTCGACATGCGGCTGCGTCCGACCGGCAACAAAGGCCCGGTGGCGGTAAGCCTGGATTCCTTCGCGCGCTACCACGCCCGGGAATCCTGGACGTGGGAGCGGATGGCGCTGACGCGCGCGCGGGTCGTACAGGCGCCGCCGGCGCTGCAAGCCCGGGTGGAGGAAGCCGTTCGCGCCACGCTTACCGCCGCGACAGACCGAAGAAAAGTGATCGGCGATGCGCGCGAGATGCGCGACAAGCTCGCGGCGCAGTTTCCGGGCAAGAATCGCTGGGACCTGAAATTCGCACCGGGCGGCCTGGTCGATATCGAATTCATCGCCCAGGCGCTGCAGCTTTGCGCGGCGCGCAAGCATCCGGAAGTTCTGCATACGAACACGCTGGAAGCCTTGCGCAAGCTCGAAGCGGCGGGCGCGCTGCCCCGCGACCACGCGCTGACGCTGCGTGATGCGGCGGTTCTCGAACATGCGCTGACCCAGGTCCTGCGCATCGCGCTCGACGGCACGCTCGAGCCGGCGCAGGCGACGCCGGGACTTAAGGCACTGCTCGCGCGCGCCGGCGGTTTCGCCGATTTCGAAATCCTGGAGGCGCGGCTTGTCATGCTGCAGCAGAATGTGCGCGCGATTTTCGACGCCGTGATGCGTTAACCGCCCGTCACGCCGCCAGCACGACCACCGCATCGGGTGCCCAGCTCAGGAAGACGATATCGCCGCTCGCATGGCCGTCGGTTTTTGCCGCGTTCTGGGAGGCGACCGACACCGGCTCGCTGCGGCCCGCGACGGCGATGTTGAAATGGCTGCGGTCGCCCAGATAAGCCGCGGCTGTGACGGTGCCCTTGATGGCGCCCGGCGTCTCCGCACCGGACAGCGTGAATTTTTCGGGCCGCAGTGCCACCAGAACCTTGGTGCCCGGCGTGCCCGCCGCGACCGCGCTGAGCCGGCCCAGCGGCGGCGCATCGATCGTCGCAATCTCGCCGTCGCGCCCTGCCACCGTGCCGTCGAAGAAGTTCATCTCGCCGATGAAGTCGGCCACCTCGCGGCAATTGGGCGCCTCGTAAAGCTCGCGCGGGCTCGCCACCTGCAGGATGACGCCGCCCGACATCACCGCGATGCGATCCGATATCGACAGCGCCTCCTCCTGGTCGTGGGTCACGAGCAGGAAGGTGATGCCGACGCTCTTTTGCAATTGCCGAAGCTCGATCTGCATCGCCTCGCGCAGCCTCTTGTCGAGCGCGCCCAAGGGCTCGTCCAGCAGCAGCACTTTGGGCCGCCGCACAAGGGCGCGTGCCAGCGCCACACGCTGGCGCTGTCCGCCGGACAATTCGTCGCCGCGTCGCTTGCCGAAGCCCTCCAGCTTGATCATGGCGAGCGCGTCGTTCACGCGGGCGCCGAGCTCGGTGCGCGTCAGCCGCTGCTTGCGCAAGCCATAGGCGATGTTGTCGAACACGTTGAGATGCGGAAAGATCGCATAGGACTGGAACACCATGTTCGACGGCCGCAAATTCGCCGGCACGTCGGTGATCTTCTGGCCCTCGACGAAGATGTCGCCTTCGCTGGGATATTCGAAGCCCGCGATCATGCGCAGCAGCGTCGTCTTTCCGCAGCCCGACGGTCCCAGCAGGGAAAAGAACTCGCCGCGCCGGATGGAGAGCTCGGCATCGTCCACCGCCGTCACGGCGCCGAAACGCTTGGTGACATGGGCAATGTGCAGATAGTCCTCGTCGCTCATGCGCCCACCATCTTGTGCTTGCGGTCCTTCAGGCCGTAACTGCGAACCAGCTCCGCCACGACGACCAGCACGGTCGAGACCACCAGGATCATCGCGCCCAGCGCCAGCACGGTGGGAAGCTTGTAGGGGAAGCGAAGCTGCCCCCAGATGTAGATCGGCAGCGTCGCATCGTTGCCCGACAGGAAATAGGCGATCAGGAAGTCGTCGAACGACACCATGAAACTCAACAGCAGGCTCGAGATCACGCCGGGCAGCACGAGCGGAAAGGTCACGCGCCAGAACGTCATCCAGCCGCTTTCGCCCAGGTCGAGCGAGGCTTCCTCCAGGCTCTTGTCGAAGCCTTCCATGCGCGACATCAAGACCGTGATGGCAAAGGGGATGCAGATGACGATGTGCCCGAGTGTCACCGTCCAAAGCGAAAGGGGAATGGTCAGGATGTTCAGCAGGATCAGGAGCGATATGCCCAGCACGATCTCCGGAATGAAGAGCGACAGGTTGGTCAGCGCCAATACCGCGCCACCGCCCGGCACGCGGTAGCGCGTCAGCGCCTTGGCGGCGGGCAGGGCCAGCGTCGTCGAGACAAGCGCTGCGACGGCGCCGACCCGCAAGCTGTTGAAAAGGGCCTGTTGCACGGCGGTGTCGGCGAACATCTGGGCGTACCACTGCGTGGTGAAGCCGCTCAAGGGGAAGGCGATGAACACCGAATTGTTGAATGAGAACAGCGGCAGGAACAGCACCGGCACATAGAGGAACGCCAAGTAGAAGATCGCATAGAGGAAAAGCCCACCGCGGCCGCGCTTCTTCGCCATCACTTGATCCTCGCCGCCGCCGCGCGCATTGCGCCGACGAACAGCACCGTCGCGATGCCGACCGCCGCCATGCTCGCCAGCGCGAGCGCCGCGCCCAGCGGCCAGTTGCCCACCTTGTCGAACTGTTCCTCGATCACATTGGCGATCATCACGCCGCCCGATCCGCCGACGAGGGTCGGCGTGACGTAGTCGCCGGTCGTCGGCACGAAGATCAGCACCGCGGCGCCGATCACGCCGGGCAGCGACAGCG
>CAZMHP010000307.1:0-3514 GCA_964566095.1 uncultured Rhizobium sp.
CGTGATCGACAGCCAGTGCCATTTCCGCGAGCCCGGCAACGAGCACAAGGAAGACCTGGAGAGCGGTAGCCGCGCCGCCGTCCTTGGCGGGGTCACCGGCGTCTTCGAGATGCCCAACACCAATCCACCCACCACCAGCCGCGCGGCGATGGAAGACAAGCTCGCCCGCGCCGCCAACCGCATGCATTGCGACTACGCGTTCTATGTCGGGGCGACGCCGGCCAATCTCGGCGCGCTTGCTGAGCTTGAGCGCATGCCGGGCGTCGCGGGCGTGAAGGCGTTCCTGGGGTCCTCCACCGGCACGCTGCTGCTCGATCACGAAGAGGACATCGCCCGCATGCTGCGCGCCGGCGTGCGCCGCGTCGCCGTGCATTCGGAGGATGAGGACCGCTTGAAGGCGCGCAAGCATCTCGCCGTGAAGGGCGATCCGCGCAGCCATCCGGTGTGGCGCGACGCCGAAGCGGCGCGGATGTCGACCGAGCGCGTCATTCGTCTCGCCCGCGCCGCCGGCCGCCGCCTGCACGTGCTGCACATCACCACGGCGGACGAGATTCCGCTGCTCGCCGATGCAAAGGAGATCTGCACGGCCGAGACGACGCCGCAGCATCTCACCCTGGCCGCGCCCGAGTGCTATGAGCGCCTTGGCACCTACGCGCAGATGAACCCGCCAATCCGGGATGCGTCGCACCGCGCGGCGCTCTGGCAGGCGGTGACCCAAGGCGTGATCGACGTCATCGGCTCGGACCACGCGCCGCACACGCGCGAAGAGAAAGACAAGACCTATCCCGACACGCCGTCCGGCATGCCGGGCGTGCAGACGCTCGTGACGATCCTGCTGGATCATGTGAACGCGGGCCGGCTCACGCTGGAGCGCTTCATCGATCTGACCAGCGCGGGCGCCGCACGCATCTTCGGCATCGCCGGCAAGGGCCGCATCGCGCGCGGCTACGACGCCGATTTCACCGTCGTCGATCTGAAGGCGAAGAAGGCGATCGAGAATTCCTGGATCGCGTCGAAATGCGGCTGGACGCCGTTCGACGGCATGCAGACGACAGGCTGGGCGCTGGCCACCGTCATCCGCGGCAAGGTCGTCATGCGCGACCGCGCGCTCGTTTCGGAAGGGCAGGGCAAGCCCATCCGGTTCGGCGAGACCTTGTCGTCCTCATGACCTGGGCGACCGAACGACTGGATGCATTGATCTCAGGCAAGGACGAACCGCCGCCGGTCATCCAAACGATGCGGCTGGGAACGCTGGATGCATGGGACGAGGGATGGGTCGGCAAGCGCTGGGAACCGGATGCCGATCTGCTGAACGGCGACGGCTCGATGTTCGGCGGCACCATTGCGGCGCTGGCCGATCAGATTCTGGGCTTTGCCGCGATGACGGTCGTGCCGGAGGGCAGCGCCTTTCGCACAATCAATCTTCAAGTCCAGTTTCTGCGCGTCGCGCGCGCCCATCCGCTTCTGATCGAAGCGCGCGTCACCGCGCACTCGGCGTCGCTGATCGCCGTCGAAGCCGACTTCTTCCGCGAGCAGGACAAGTCTCTCATTGCCAAGGCCAGCGCCCAGCAGTTGCTGGTCCCGATGGTAACGTCTTGACGGCGCGCGCGAATTCGGGTCGCCTCTCGGTTAACTCTACCCGGGTGGGCGTTACACGATGAAGAGCCGCTTCAAGGCCATTCTCCTGCGCAAGGACGGCGACAAGCAGACCGCGGACGATGTCGAGCTGTCGGCGGACGATCTGATGCCGGGCGACGTCACCGTCGCGGTTTCGCATTCGACCGTGAACTACAAGGACGGCCTGGCGCTCACCGGCCGCGCCCCGATCGCGCGCAAATTTCCGATGATCCCCGGGATCGATCTCGCCGGCACGGTGGACAGTTCGAGCCATCCCGGCTTCAAGCCCGGCGACAAGGTTCTGCTCAACGGCTTCGGCCTTAGCGAGACGCATTACGGCGGTTATGCCGAATATGCGCGCGTCAAGGGCGATTGGCTGGTGCCGCTGCCCGCCGCGTTCACGCCGGCACAGGCGATGGCGATCGGCACCGCCGGCTACACCGCGATGCTCTGCGTGCTGGCGCTCGAGGATGCGCATGTCACGCCGGCGAAAGGTCCGATCGTCGTGACCGGCGCCAATGGCGGCGTCGGTTCGGTCGCGGTCGCGCTGCTGGCCAAGCTCGGCTTCAAGGTCGTCGCCTCGACCGGCCGGCCCGAGGAAGAGAGCTATCTGAAAAGCCTGGGCGCATCCGAGATCATCGCGCGCGCCGAACTGGCCAGCGATCCGCGCCCGCTGGCGAAGGAACGTTGGGCCGGCGGCGTCGACAGCGTCGGCTCGAAGACGCTGGCCAACGTGATCGCCGCCACCTCCTATGGCGGCGCGGTCGCGGCCTGCGGTCTGGCCGGCGGCATGGACCTTCCGACCAGCGTGGCGCCTTTCATCTTGCGCGGCATTTCGTTGCTCGGCATCGACTCGGTGCAGGCGCCCAAGCCGCGGCGCATCCAGGCGTGGAACCGGCTGGCGGCGGATATCGATCCCGGCAAGCTCGCCGCGATGACTCAGACGATTCCGTTTTCCGGCCTGCGTCAGGCGGCGCAGGACATTCTGGCCGGGAAAGTTCGCGGCCGTTTGGTCGTTGAGATATAGACCTTAAAGGCACGGCCGGCGGAATGGATTACATCCTACTAGCGTTCTCCGGCATCCTGATCGGCTTGTTCGTCGCCGCGCCGATCGGACCGGTGAATCTGATCTGCATCCGCCGGACGCTGGCGTTCGGGCCGCTGAATGGGTTCATGTCGGGTCTCGGCGCCGCGGCGGGCGACACCGTCTTCGCCATCGTCACCAGCTTCGGCCTGACCGCCGTCGCGCAGCTCATCAAGGGCTATGCCTCCTATATCGAGCTCGTGGGCGGCGTGCTGCTGATCTATTTCGGCGTCCACACCTACTACGCCAAGGTCGAGGCGCGGCTGGTCGACAAGCTGGCGGCGAAGGAGAAAGGCGCCTCGTCGCTGTTCCGGGCCATGGCGTCGACCTTCGCACTCACCATCACCAATCCCGCGACGCTGTTCGGCTTCGCGGTGTTCATCGCCGGATTGGGCGGCCTTGCCGGGGGGCATCCCTCGCTGCTCAACGCCTCATTCGTGGTGCTGGGCGTGGCGGCGGGATCGACCCTGTGGTGGCTGGTGCTGACGACGCTGGTGGGATTGTTCCACGCCACGATCACCGATCGCACCATGGCGCTGATCAACCGCATCTCGGGAATCGTGATCGCCGGTGCGGGCATCGCCGTGCTGGCGAACCTGGCGCGAAAGTTTTTCTGACGCCGCCTTAGGCCGTCGCTTTGGCGAGCTTCGCCATGCGCGCAATGACCTCTTCGGCCTCAGCCATCATCTCCGCGATGATCTCGCGCGACGGCTTGACGTCGCCGATGCCGCCGGCGCCCTGGCCCATGGCGAAGGCGGAGCGTTCGCGCGTCAGCCCCTCGATCTGGCCGCCGATGCCGCCCATCACGCCGGC
>CAZMHP010000308.1:0-3510 GCA_964566095.1 uncultured Rhizobium sp.
GGCGTGAAGATCTTGTCGAGCTTCTCGCGCGGAATGCCGGGACCGTTGTCCTGGACCGAAATCTGGAAGCCGCCGCAGCGCGCCAGCTCGGCGCGCACCGCGATGCGGCCGCCTTCCGGCGTGAACTTGACCGCGTTGGAGACGAGATTGATGAGGATCTGCTTGAGGGCGCGCTCGTCGGCATAGAGCGCCGGCGCGGCGGCGTCGATCTCGATCGCCAGCGTCTGCTGGCGCTCGCGCGCCTTGGCACCGATCAGCTTGAGCGCGATGTCGAAGGTGCGCTTGGCTTCGAGCGGATGCGGCGCGATCTCCATCTTGCCGGCCTCGATCTTGGCGACGTCGAGCAGATCGTTGATCAGCGACAGCAGATGCGCGCCGGAGGAGTGGATGTCGCCGGCATATTCCTTGTAGCGTTGCGAGCCCACGGGCCCGAAGCATTCCTGGGCGATGATCTCCGAGAAGCCCAAAATGGCATTCAGCGGCGTGCGCAGCTCGTGGCTCATATTGGCGAGGAAGGCGGTCTTCGACGCGTTGGCGGTCTCCGCCTCGAACCGCTTGCGCAGCGCTTCGTCGCGCGTCTCCTCCAGTTCGCGCGCCAGATCCTCGACCTGGAAGCGCAGGCGCGCATCCTCGTCGACGCGATGCGCCAGGCGGCGGCCGTCGAAGTAAAGCTGCGCCGCGAAGATGGGAATGATGACCGCGATGCCGTAGTCGAGCATCGAGCTGCCGAAGGCAAAGCGCAGCGCCGCCACGCCCGAGATCGGGCCCAGACAGGCGAGGAAGATGTCCATATGCGTCGCGCGCGTGACGATCAGCGTCGAAAGCATGGCCAGCGTCGCGCCGGCGAGGAAGACGTGATTGATCGAATTGCCGGGATCCCAGAGCAGCCACGGCAACAGGCCCCAGACCGTGCTGATGACGACCTGCAGCATGGTCATGCGCGCGAACCAGGGGCGCACGGCCTCGTAGTCGGTCTGACCGGCGGTCGACATCTGGTAAAAGGAGACGACGTTCGAGGCCAGGAACATCGTGATCGACACGATGCAGGGCAAGAGGATCGCCTGCTCGAACGGTCGCGTGCCCAGATAGCCGAAACTGCCCGATCCGACCCAGGCCAGCGCCAACGCCCAAAGCGGCGAGGTGAAGCGCGTCGCGCGCATCGCCGACGCGACAAGATCGAGCTGCGCGTTCAGAACGCGCACATCCGCGCTACGTCTCACTCTGAGCTGCTGCCCGAAACCCACTGGCCACCCCTGCCCTGTAGTCCCCGCTTCGCGAGGCAGGCGCGATAGTAAGTCGCGGTTCTTAAGATTTTCTGAGACGCGTAAAGGTTAGCCGGCCGCCGCGTCCGCGCGACGCGCGGTTTCGATCACTAACGGAAAGTAAACGCAAACCGTGGTGCCGCGTCCCACCGTGCTTTCGATCCAGCAGCGCCCGCCATGCAGTTCGACCAGGCCGCGCACCAGCGCCAGTCCCAGCCCCGTGCCGCCCGCCTGCCGGTCGTAGCGGTTGTCGACCTGGCTGAACGGCGTGAACACGCGTTCGAGCTTGTCCGGCGGGATGCCCTGGCCGTTGTCCGCCACGGCAAGGAGGAAGCCGCCCTCCGCGCCGCGGCAGCAGCGCATGTCGATGCGCCCGCCGTCCGGCGTGAACTTTATCGCGTTGGTGAGAAGGTTGAGCGCGATCTGCTTGAAGGCGCGCTCGTCCGCCTTCAAGAGCGGCAGTCCGGGCGCGATCGACACCGCGAGCGACTGCTTGCGGACCAGGGCGCGCGGCGTCATCAACCGACCGATCTCGACGGCGAGCGCGGCGGCATCGAAGGGTTGGGGATCGATCTCCATCTTGCCCACTTCGATCTTGGCCACATCGAGGAGATCGTCGATCAGGCTGAGAAGATGCGCGCCCGACGTGTTGATGTCAGTGGCGTATTCGGCATACCGCGCCGACGCGCCGGAACCCAGCACCTGCCGCGCGATGATGTCGGAGAAACCCAGAATGGCGTTGAGCGGCGTGCGAAGCTCATGGCTCATATTGGCCAGGAAGGTGGACTTCGCGGCGTTGGCGGCTTCCGCCTCGAAGCGCTTGCGCATCGCCTCGGCGTTGCTGGCGCGCAGGGCGGTCGACAAATCCTCCTTGGCGAAGGTCGTCTTGAAGGCGCCGTCGACGCGGATGCGCCCAGCCAGGCCCATCAGGAGGATATAGGTGAGCCAAATGGGCAAGAGCTGCGCCAGGAGATAGGCGACCGAGTCCGGCGCGATCAACGTGCGCAGCCACACCGCCGCCGCCATGGGCAGGATTCCCGCCAGGAAAATCGGGGTATGCGCCATGCGCGTGAACAGCACATTCCATCCCACCGTGACGGTGACCAACGCGACATAGATGTGGTTGACCGGCGACGCCGGATCCCAGAACAGCCAGAATGTGACGCCCCAGCAGCAACTGACCGCAAGCTGGAGATAGAAAAGCTGACGCTCCAGCCGCTCGACCTGCGCGATGGCGACCCTGTTGCCCTGGTACAGATAGAGCGCCCAAAGCGAAGCCGCGGCATGCAACGCGAGCGCGACGAGCAGGCTGCTCCACGGCAGGTGCCCGAAAATCGATTGCTTCTCGAAGAAGGGAAAGAACGCGACCGCCGTGCCCAGCGGATTGAGCGCGGTCGAAATCGGCAACGCCGCGATGACGGTCTGCAACCTCGCGCGCGTGTAGCGCGCGCCGGTCAATCCAGAGGCGAAGTTCCAGATACGCATGTTGTACAACCGGTGCCGCGCTCCGTCGCGCACCCCGGCGAGGACGATAGGCACGGCAGCGTTAAAGAATTGTCTGCCCAAATGGCGCATTTCGCGGGAACTTCATCCTGCTATGATGGCACTTCCGCGCGAATCGCCGAAAGTTCCCGACACCCAGCCCCTAGAGCCATGGCCAAAGCACCCGATCTGTTCGACACCGACGCTCCGTCCGCAAAAGCCTACACCGCAAAGGACATCGAGGTTCTGGAGGGGCTGGAGCCGGTCCGGCGGCGGCCGGGCATGTATATCGGCGGCACCGACGAGCGGGCGCTGCATCATCTGGCCGCAGAAATCCTCGACAATTCGATGGACGAGGCGGTGGCGGGCTTCGCCAACCGGATCGAGGTTGAACTCTCGGCCGGCGACGTTCTGACGATCCGCGACAACGGCCGCGGCATCCCGATCGACATGCATTCCAAGTTCAAGAACAAGTCGGCGCTGGAAGTGATCATGACGACGCTGCATGCCGGCGGAAAATTCGGCGGCAAGGTCTACGACACGTCGGGCGGGTTGCACGGCGTCGGCGCCTCGGTGGTGAACGCGCTGTCGGATTGGATGGAAGTCGATGTCGCGCGCGACAAGCGCTCGCACAAGATGCGGTTCGAACGCGGCAAGGCGGTGGGCAAGCTGAAGGACATGGGCGCGGTCAACCGGCGCGGCACCATCACGTCCTTCCATCCCGATCCGCAGATCTTCGGCAAGGACTGCCATTTCTCGCCGGCGA
>CAZMHP010000309.1:0-3507 GCA_964566095.1 uncultured Rhizobium sp.
CCGCCTCTCGCGCGCCGTGCTGCGCGGCATGATGAAGAAGCGCTGGGGCCGCATCGTCTCCATCACCTCCATCGTGGGCGCGACGGGAAATCCGGGGCAGGCCAACTACGCCGCCGCCAAGGCGGGCCTCGTCGGCATGACCAAGTCGCTTGCGGCCGAGGTCGCCTCGCGCAACATCACGGTCAACGCCGTGGCGCCGGGCTTCATCGCCACCGCGATGACCGAAGCGCTCACCGATGCTCAGAAAGAGGCGATTTCCACGCGCATCCCGGCCGGCCGGATGGGAACCCCGGCCGAAATCGCTGCCGCGGTGGTCTATCTCAGCAGCGAGGAAGCCGCCTATGTCACCGGCGAGACGCTTCAGATCAACGGCGGAATGGCTATGATCTGATTGTCGAATCAGAGACTTAACCCTGTTGTGGCGGGGCGCGACCCTTTGTGTTACGAAACCCGCGAACCCCACATGCTTTATCACCAGAGGCCCAGCCTGCGGGCCGACCCAACCCAAACCCCGGCAGGACCCAAGGAGAGGCTTACAATTCCATGAGCGATATTGCCGAACGCGTGAAGAAGATCGTCGTCGACCATCTCAACGTGGACGCCGACAAGGTTGTCCCCACCGCGTCCTTCATCGAGGATCTCGGCGCGGACAGTCTCGACACGGTTGAGCTCGTCATGGCATTCGAAGAGGAGTTCGGGATCGAAATTCCGGACGACGCGGCCGAATCCATCGTCACCGTGGGCGACGCCGTCAAGTTCATCGAGTCCAAGGAAGGCGACGACAAGGCCTGATCCTTTTCCCGCACATGCGTAGAGTCGTCATCACCGGACTTGGCCTCGTCACGCCGCTCGCCTGCGGCGTGGAAGAGACATGGTCGCGCCTGCTTGCCGGCAAGTCCGGCGCGCGGCCGATCACCAAGTTCCGGACCGAGGACCTGGCGACGCGCTTCGCCTGTCAGGTGCCGCGCGGCGACGGCGCCGACGGCAGCTTCAACGCCGACCAATGGGTGGACCCCAAGGAACAGCGGCGGATCGACGACTTCATCATCTTCGGCCTCGCCGCCGCCAAGCAGGCGGTGGTGGATTCCGGCTGGGTGCCGAAGACCGAGGAGGAGCGCTGCCGCACCGGCGTGCTGATCGGCTCGGGCATCGGCGGACTTCCGGGCATCGAGGAAGGCGCGCTGCTGATCGAGAGCAAAGGTCCGCGCCGGCTCTCGCCGTTCTTTATTCCCGGCCGCCTCATCAACCTGGTCTCGGGCTATGCGTCGATCGAGCACGGCTACAAGGGACCCAACCATTCGGTGGTCACCGCCTGCGCCACCGGCGCGCATGCCATCGGCGACGCGGCGCGCCTCATCGCCTATGACGACGCCGACGTGATGCTGGCGGGCGGCGCGGAAGCGGCGATCAGCCGGCTCGGCATCGCCGGCTTCAATGCCTGCCGCGCGCTCTGCACCGAATTCAATGACGCGCCGGAGAAAGCCTCGCGGCCCTACGACAAGGATCGCGCCGGCTTCGTGATGGGCGAGGGCGCGGGCGCGGTGATGCTCGAGGAATACGAACACGCCAAGGCGCGCGGCGCGAAGATTTATGGCGAGGTGAAGGGCTACGGCCTCAGCGGCGACGCCTTCCACATCACGGCGCCGGCGGAAGACGGCGACGGCGGCTTCCGCGCCATGCAGATGGCGCTGAAGCGTTCCGGCCTTGCGGCGTCGGACATCGATTACGTCAACGCCCACGGCACATCCACGATGGCGGACGGTATCGAGGCGGGCGCGGTGGAGCGCTTCCTCGGCAACGCCGCGGCCAAGACCGCGATGTCCTCGACCAAATCCTCGATCGGCCATCTGCTGGGCGCCGCCGGCGCGGTGGAAGCGATCTTCTGCCTGCTGGCGATGCGCGATCAGATCGTGCCGCCGACCATCAACCTGGACAATCCCGACGTCGAGACGCAACTCGATCTGGTGCCGCACACGCCTCAGAAGCGCGACGTGGCGGTGACGATGTCCAACTCCTTCGGCTTCGGCGGCACCAATGCCTGCCTGATCCTCGCCAAAGCGGATTGATAGCCTCTTGAAATATCGTTCATAGTACTATAGTTCGTGGTGCTAGATGTGCGGATCTTCAAGGCCAAACCATTTGCACGTTTTGCGCAACGCGAACGAATCAAAGATTCTGTCCTGCGGAACGCCGTCGAGCGTGCGGAAAAGGGATTGGTGGATGCCGATCTCGGCGGCGGTGTGATCAAGCAGCGGGTTGCGCGTCCAGGGCAGGGCCGCTCGGGTGGCTACAGGACGTTTATCGCGTTTCGGCGAGGAACAAGAGCAATATTTGTCTATGGGTTCGCGAAGAACGAACGCGACAACATTGACGACAAGGATTTGATAACTCTGAGAAAGGCTGCGGAACGATGGCTCGGGGCCACCGATACGAAGATCGAGATTGAAGTGTCGCTGGGCAATCTGCAGGAAATCGGCAAATGACCAAACAAAAGAAACCAACGCGTCTAACCAAGGCGCTGCTTGAAATCGCGGACGGTATGCGGCGGTCCGGCCTTATGACGAAGGCAGAGCACGAGAAGATCACCAAGCGTCATCTGGGCGGGGTCACCTCAGTGAATCCCCTTTCGCCAGCAGAAATCCGTGCCATGCGGGAACGGGCCAAGATGAGCCAGTCGGTGTTCGCCCATCATCTCAACGTCACGACGGGCTATGTTTCCCAGTTGGAACGCGGCGCCAAGCATCCCAGGGGCGCCGCGCTTGCGCTTTTGAACGTCATCCGGCGCAAGGGTATCGAGGCAATTCTATAGGGCGAGTATCGCATGTTCCGTTTCTTCGCCGTCCTCGTCCTGCTCGCGCTGATCGTCGCGGGATTGTTCGCGTGGGAAACCTTCAACTTCCAGGCGCCGGGGCCGCCGGCCGCGAACGGCGCGCCGCAGACGGTCGTCGTGATCAAGCCGGGCATCGGCCTGCACGGCATTTCGCAGACGCTGGCCGATGCCGGCGTGGTCGAGAATCCCGATCTCTTCTTCTGGGGCGTTCGCCTGCGCCGCACCACCGCGGCGCTCAAGGCCGGCGAATACGCCGTGCCGTCGCGCGCCAGCATGCACGACGTCATGCAGATCCTGATCGCCGGCAAGTCGATCGAGCACAAGATCACCGCGGCGGAGGGACTGACCTCCAACATGATCGTCAAGCTGATCAACGACGATCCCGAACTCGCCGGCCCCCCGGTCGCCGAGCCGGCGGAAGGAACGCTTCTGCCCGAGACCTATCTGTTCCAGCGCGGCGACACGCGCCAGCAGATCCTGGAGCGCATGGCGGCGGCGCAGAAGAAGCTGATCGCCAGGCTGTGGCCGCGCCGCGACGACGGGCTTCCTTACAAGACGGTGCGCGAGGCGGTCATCCTGGCCTCCGTCGTCGAGAAGGAGACCTCGCTGCCGCAGGAGCGGCGCCATATCGCGGCGATCTTCGTCAACCGGCTGCGCACCGGCATGAAGCTGCAATC
>CAZMHP010000310.1:0-3488 GCA_964566095.1 uncultured Rhizobium sp.
GGTGCTGGATGAAGAACAGCCAGATGCCGACCGAGCCGGCGATCAGCGTGATCGGAATCTGGGTGAGCAGGAAGGTCTTCCAGCCGACCAGCCACATCAGCGCGACGACCACCGCGGCAATGCCGAGATTGGTTGCCATCGGGCTGACCCAGCCGCGCCAGTTGGCAAGACGCGTGGCCAGCGGAAAGCGATGGCGCCAGATGAACATATAGATCGGGCCGAAGCCGAACAGCACGATGGGATTGCGGTAGAGGCGGTAACCGAGCTTTCCGAACGGCGAGAGCGCGCGATACTCGCCCACCGTCAAGGTCTGCAGATCGCCGACGCCGCGCTTGTCGAGATTGCCCGAGGTGCCGTGATGGATCGCATGCGAGCGCTTCCAGGCGTCGTAGGGCGTGAGGGTGAGGACGCCGATGACGCGGCCGACCCAGTCATTGGCGAGGCGGTGGCGGAAGAACGCGCCATGGCCGCAATCGTGCTGGATCATGAACAGCCGGACGAGAAAGGCCGCGGCCGGAACCGCGAGCAGAAGCGAGGCCCACCAGAAACCGAAATGCCAGGCCGCCCAGATCAGCAGCCAAAGCCCGACGAACGGCACCGCGGTCACCACGAGCTCGAAGATGCTGCGCGCGCCGTTGGGCTCGCGGTAGCGGCTGAGGATGCGAATCCATTCGGCCGCAGCCGGCTCGGCGGCGGGATTTTCAGGATCTGTCAAGAAAATGCGCCCTTACGCGCCGGTGATCTGCACACAGTCAATACCTCAATTCGGGCGAAAAGAAGTGCGACGGATGAAAGCGTCGCGGCCCGCGCCGCTCATACCATGGCTTCCATGGCTTTGCGCATCTTTCCGCAAGGCCACTTTGTTGCGGCGCGGCAATCGCCGGTTCGCGCGGTGTCCTTGCGATTCCGCCCGACCGTTGCGCTAGACTGCGCGCAGACATCATCGGGAGTTCATCATGGCCAAGCCGGAGAGCGTCGGGTTTTCGTCGAAGCGGCTGGAGACGCTCGATCGCGTCATGACGCGGCGCTATGTCGAAAGCGGCATGCTGCCCGGCTTTCAGGTGCAGATCTGGCGGCGCGGCGAGCTGGCGCACAGCGCGCTGACCGGTTCGATGGACATCGAGCGCGGCAAAACCTGGCGCGACGACGCCATCGTGCGCATCTATTCGATGACCAAGCCGATCACCGCGGTGGCGCTGATGATGCTGGTCGAGGAAGGAAAGCTCGGGCTGGAAGATCTGGTCGAAGCGCATATCCCGTCCTGGAAGGACATGGGCGTCTATGGCAGCGGCATCCCGAGCTTCGTCGCCGACATGACCGGCAAGTTCCTCACAAAACCCTGCGCCCGGCCGATGAAGGTGATCGATCTGTGCACCCACACCTCCGGCCTCACCGCCGGCTTCATGGTGCGCACCGGGGTCGACGCGGAATACCGGCGCGTCAAACTCGGCGACCGGCACACGCCCGGCGGCCTCGACACCTTCGTCGAGCAGCTTTCCAAGATCCCGCTCGATTTCTCGCCGGGCACCTATTGGAACTACTCCGTCTCCATCGATGTGATGGGCTATCTGGTGCAGAAGCTGTCGGGCCAGACCTTCGGCGAGTTCCTGCGCACGCGCCTGTTCGAACCGCTGAAGATGCACGACACCGCGTTCGCCGTGCCGGCGAACAAGATCGACCGCTTCGCCTCCTGCTACATGCCCAAGCGCGGCGGCGGCCTCACGGTGCAGGAAGACGCCGGCAAATCGCCCTTCGCCGAACCGCCCAAGCTGGAGAGCGGCGGCGGGGGCCTGGTCTCCACCGCGCACGACTACATGCGCTTTTGCCGCATGATGCTGGGCAAGGGCACGCTGGACGGGGTGCAGATCCTCTCGCCCAAGACGGTGGCGATGTTCTCGATGAACTTCCTGCCGAACGGGCAATACATGTCCGACATGCTGGCGAGCGACGGGCTGTTCAGCGAGACCGGCTATGGCGGCGTCGGCTTCTCGCTCGGCTGTTCGGTGATGCTCAATCCGGCACTGGCGAAGATGCCCGGCACGCAAGGCGAGTTCGCCTGGGGCGGCGCGGCCTCGACCGCGTTCTGGATCGATCCGAAGGAAGACCTCGCCGTGGTGTTCATGACGCAGGTCATGGGCACAGATGCGCGCCTCACCCTGCGCCGCGACCTGCGCACGCTGGTCTATTCGGCGATGACGGAGAGCAACGCCTGACGATCCGGCGGCCGCGCGTCAGCGGTATTTCACCGCCATTTGCATGCAGTCGAGATTGGCGGCGGCGACGCTGCTCATGAATTCGAAGCCGTCGTCGGCCTTCTTGCCCAGAATCTCCTCGATGCTGGCGTCGACCGAGGCTTTGAAAGCGGCGAGGACGTCGACGCCGGCCTGGGCGACGATCGGCGCGCCACCGACCGATTTGTGCGCCTTGCGCTGCACGCCGGCCTGCACGGCGACGTAGCCGCAGGCGCGGTTGAAGCTGGCGAGCAGGACGAGGTGATCGTCGCTGCCGGCGCGCGGCTGGTCGATCTTGGACGACACCACCAGCGCCAGACCGCCGCGGCCGAGCGAGGTGTCCGGCTTCCAGGTGCGGTAATCCAGACCCTGGCGATTGTAGTAAGTCATCGCGTGGCCGCCCTTGTCGGACCAGCCGATGCGGCCGTGCTTGGCGGTGTCAAATTCGATGTGGCTGTTCATCGCCGCGGCGAAAGCATCGAGATCGAAAACGAGCTTGGCCATGTCTTGCTCCCCTAGCCGCGCACCGAAGCGCAGGCCTTGTTCATGTTGTGGACGATGACGGCGGGAAAGTTCAGCCGCCCGCCATCGTCGCCGAAACGGTCGATGATGGTGCAGATGCCGTTGAACACCTTGATCAGCAGCTTGATGTCCTCGGCGACTTCCTCCGCGAGCGCGACGCTGGCGCCCTCGGTTTCGGCGGCGAGCAGGAGGCCGACGAGCTCGATCGAGCCGGTGATCGCCTTGGTCACCTTGTCGTCGATGTGAAGCTTGGTGCCGTTGTCGATGTCGATCACGAGGTCGGCGGCGGTGCTGGTGAGCTTGCCGGTCGAATCGAAGGCCATGTTGGAGGTCGACTTGTCGTTGTGGGCGCCGCCGCGGCGATGCTCGTGATAGAGCGCGAGCGACAGGCCGCCGCCGGGCTCGCTCTTCAGCTTGCTGCGGCTGTTGGGCCGGCCGGGAATGTCGACGTGGTACTGCGAATCCTCGCTGTCGAAGTCGAGCTCGTAGCCGTTCTTTTCGATCTTGGCGCCCGGATAGAGCGACAGGAAAGTGGCTTGGTCGAAACGGGCTGTCATGGCGTCTCCTTTGGACCGCGCCGGCGGAACCGGCATTCGCAATCGAACAGGGCAGAACGCACCCGCCTTCGCGCCAAGTTCCCGATGGGGCCAAGAATTCGCGAAGACGAGCGACTTTGATGTGGCGCACAGGCGGCAAACAAATTCAAAATTCGTCACAAGCCATACGGATTCGACA
>CAZMHP010000311.1:0-3468 GCA_964566095.1 uncultured Rhizobium sp.
CACGAGAGCATGCTGTGCTTCACCAACAACATCCCGCAGAAGGACGGCGGCACGCATCTGGCGGGCTTTCGCGCCGCGCTGACCCGCGTGGTGACGAAATACGCCGACGAGAAAGTGACCGCGAAGAAGGACAAGGTGCCGCTGACCGGCGACGATTGCCGCGAAGGGCTGACCTGCGTCTTGTCGGTCAAAGTGCCCGACCCCAAATTCTCGTCGCAGACCAAGGAAAAGCTCGTCTCTTCCGAAGTGCGTCCGGTGGTGGAGAGCGTCGTGCTCGATCAACTCGGCCGCTGGCTGGAGGAGCATCCGGGCGAGGCCAAGGCCGTGGTCGGCAAGGTGGTCGAGGCCGCGATGGCCCGCGAGGCGGCACGAAAGGCACGCGAGCTGACCCGGCGCAAGGGCGTGCTCGACGGCGCCTCGCTGCCCGGCAAGTTGGCCGATTGCCAGGAGCGCGATCCGTCGAAATGCGAGATCTTCATCGTCGAGGGCGACAGCGCCGGCGGCAGCGCCAAGCAGGCGCGCAATCGCGAGAACCAGGCGGTGCTGCCCCTGCGCGGCAAGATCCTCAATATCGAGCGCGTGCGTTTCGACCGCATGCTGTCGAGCGACGCCATCGTCTCACTGATCACCGCGCTCGGCACCGGCATCGGGCGCGAGGAATTCAACCCGGACAAGCTGCGCTATCACAAGATCATCATCATGACCGACGCCGACGTCGACGGCGCGCATATCCGCACCCTGCTCCTGACCTTCCTCTATCGCCAGATGCCGGAGCTGATCGATCGCGGCCACGTCTATATCGCCCAGCCGCCGCTCTACAAGGCGACGCGCGGCAAGACGGAGCGCTACCTGAAGAACCAGGAGGAGTACGACAACTACATCATCTCCGAAGGGTCCGAAGGGGCCATCTTCACGCTGCACAATGGCGAAGCGCTGGCCGGCTCCGATTTCGACGCGATGGTGGCGAAGGCGCGCACCGCGGTTTCCGCGCTCAATGGCTTTCCGCAGCATTATCCGCGCTTCGTGCTGGAACAGGCGGCGATCGCCGGTGCGCTGAACCCAGAGATCGTGGCCGACAAGGAAAAGGCGACGGCCGCGGCGACCTATATCGCGCAGCGTCTGGATCTTCTGTCGGAGGAATTCGAGCGCGGCTGGCATGGCGAGCCGACGCCGGACGGCGGCCTCAAATTCTGGCGCGAGGTGCGCGGCGTGCGCGAGGCCGTGGCCATCGACGGCGCGCTGATCGATTCCGCCGACGCGCGCAAGCTCGACCGCATGGCGGCCGACCTGCAGCATGCCTATCTCCGGGCGGGGCAGCTGCGCCGCAAGGACGAGACCATCGAGGTGCGCGCGCCGAGCCAGCTTCTGGACGCCATCCTGGAATGGGGCCGCAAGGGATTGTCGCTGCAGCGCTACAAAGGCCTGGGCGAGATGAACCCCGAACAGCTCTGGGAAACCACGCTGGACGAGAACGCCCGCACGCTCCTGCGCGTGAAGATCGAGCACGTCGACGAGGCCGACGATCTCTTCACCAAGCTGATGGGCGAAGTGGTCGAGCCGCGCCGCGAATTCATCCAGGACAATGCGCTGAACGCGGCGCTGGACGTTTAAGATCTCGCGCTCACCAGCTAGCAGGCGGCGGGCGGCGACACGCCGTCCCGCGTTTCGTATTTCGCCATCGCAGCCGTAACCGCCTTGGCGATCGTCGCGCGCGTGGCCGCATCGGCCTCGGAGGCCGCGCGCGACAGTGGGCCGATCCGCAGCGAGAACTGCGCCGCATCGGCGGCGGTCTTCGCAACATGCATGACGGTGTCGAGCTTCTTGGCGACGGCATCCTTGAATCCGGCTCGCTCCAGGATCGATGTCGTTCGCACCGGATCGGCAAAGGCGAAGGGGCCGGGCGCCAGCGGATCGGCCGGCGGCTGTTCGGGAAGGAAGGGTCGCGCGGCGGCGAAGGGCGCGAAGGCCCAAAGATTCTCCGGCATCGGGCGCCAGCACACAAAGACGAGACGGCCGCCGGGTTTCAGGGCCTTGCGGATATTCGCGAAGGCGGCTGTCGGATCGGCGAAGAACATAACGCCGAAGCGCGAGGCGACGGCGTCGAATTCCGGCGCGAAGGGATGGACCGCAGCATCGGCGTCTACGAATTGCGCCGCCAGACCTTGCGCCTTGGCACGCGACCGCGCGACGGCGAGCATCGGCTTTGAGATGTCGGCGCCCACAACATGGCCGCCCGCGCCGATCGCTTTCGCGTATTCCAGCGTCGTGCCGCCCGAACCGCAACCGATATCGAGGATGTGTTCCGCCGGCTTCGCGCCGACGAAGGGCAGCAGCGCCGCCGTGATCGACGCCATGGTGCGATCCATGGTGTCCTGCGCCTCGGCCCAGCGCTGGCCAGCCGGGCCGTTCCAATATTCGATCTGGTCGGCGTTGGCGGCATCGCTCATGTCGGGACTTCCCTATTCGACCGCGAGATGCAGTTCGACGCCGGCATGGTCCCTCAACGCGACGATGATGGCGAACAGATTGCTCATCTGCGGATTGCCTGCCGGGCCGAGCATGCGCATGAGGCTCTTGAGCGGAATCTTCGTTCTCTTCGAAAGCTTGTCGAAGCCGATGGTCGCGTTGACGTAGTCGCGCATCATGTGCTTGCCGACATTGAACTCGCAGGCGAGGAGCGCGTCGATTCCCTCTCGCAGGACAGCAACCGCGAATTCGGGCTCGCGCTTCATGCGCGCGATGACGGTGTCGTTGTGAGGTATCGTCAGGCGCCTGCCGTCGCGATCAAAGTCGAGATTTGAAGTCCGACCAGCGCTCTTGCGCTTGGCGGATGTCTTGCTGCTGCCTTTTCTTCGTGCCGCCGCCGAGGAGGATGACGAGCGTGTCTCCTTGCCAGCCGAAATAAACCCGGTATCCGGGGCCGAAGTCGATCTTAAGTTCATTGACGCCTCCACCCACTGCCTTGACGCTGGACGTATTTCCATAGGTTAGACGCAGCAGGGCTCTCTCGATGCGTCCGGCCGCTTCACGATCCAGATTTCCCGACCAGCGCGCGAAGATATCGCGCCCCTTAGAATCCAAATAGTGATTGACCTCGATCATTCACACGGTACCACAAACGTTACCGGCAGACAATCACTTCTTCTCCGTCTTCCGCTTGCGCATCGCCAGCGTGCGCAGGCGCAGCGCGTTCAGCTTGATGAAGCCCTGCGCGTCCTTCTGGTCATAGGCGCCCTGGTCGTCCTCGAAGGTCACCAGGTCCTGCGAATAAAGCGAGTGCGGCGAGGCGCGGCCGATCACCATCACATTGCCCTTGTAAAGCTTGAGCCGCACCACGCCGGCGACGAATTCCTGGCTCTTGTCGATCAGCACCTGCAGCATCTCGCGTTCCGGCGTGAACCAGAAGCCGTTGTAGATCATCTCGGCATAGCGCGGCATCAGATCGTCCTTCAGATGCGCGGCGCCGCG
>CAZMHP010000312.1:0-3445 GCA_964566095.1 uncultured Rhizobium sp.
GCCGACGCCGGCGTAACGTTGGAACCCGCCGCGCAATTCCTCGAAGTCGATGTCGAGCATCATGACGACGAACAGGAACAGCACGGCGACCGCGCCGACATAAACGACGACCAAAATCATCGCGAGGAACTCGGCGCCCGCGATCAGGAACAAAGCGGCGGCGTTGAAGAACGCCAGGATCAGGAACAACACCGAATGCACGGGATTGCGCGCGACCACGACCATGAAGGCCGAGGCCAGCAGCACCGCGGAGAAGACGTAGAAGGCGATGGCTTGCAGCAGCATCTGTTACCTGTATGGCGCGTCGAGTTCGAGGTTGCGTGCGATCTCACGCTCCCAGCGGTCGCCATTCGCGAGCAGTTTGTCCTTGTTGTAATAAAGCTCTTCGCGCGTCTCGGTGGCGTATTCGAAATTCGGGCCCTCGACGATGGCGTCGACGGGGCAGGCCTCCTGACACAGGCCGCAGTAGATGCACTTCACCATGTCGATGTCGTAGCGCGTCGTGCGGCGGCTGCCGTCGTCGCGCGGCTCGGCCTCGATGGTGATGGCCTGGGCCGGGCAGATCGCCTCGCACAGCTTGCAGGCGATGCAGCGTTCCTCGCCGTTGGGATAGCGGCGCAGCGCGTGCTCGCCGCGGAAGCGCGGGCTGAGCGGACCCTTCTCGAACGGATAGTTCAGAGTGGGCTTCGGCGTGAAGAAATAGCGCATCGCGAGGAAGAAGCTCGTGACGAACTCCCAGAGGAAGATCTGCCGTGCCGTGCGGTCGAGCGAAGCCATGGCTGCCTCTAAAGGTGGGGGCGGACGAAGAGCACCCAGCCCGCCGTCAGCACCACCCAAAACAGCGACACGGGCAGGAACACCTTCCAGCCGAGCCGCATCAGTTGATCGTAGCGAAAGCGCGGCACCATGGCCTTCACCATCGCAAAGAGAAAGAAGAAGAACAGGATCTTGAACAGGAACCAGAAGATGCCCGGCACCCAGGTGAACGGCACGACGTTCAAGGGCGGCAGCCAGCCGCCCAGGAACAGCACCGTGCACATCGAGCACATCAGCATGATGCTGACGTATTCGGCCAGGAAGAACAGCATGAACTGGGTGGCGGAGTATTCCACGAAGAAGCCGGCGACCAGCTCCGATTCCGCTTCGACCAGATCGAAGGGGGGGCGGTTGGTTTCGGCCAACGCCGAGACGAAGAAGATCGGCAGCATGGGAAACAGGATCGAACACACGTTCCAATGCGCGAAGGCGAAGATGCCGGTCGTCTCCTGCGCGCGCACGATGGCCGAGAGATTGAGCGAGCCGGCGAACAGGAGAACCGTGATGATGACGAAGCCGATCGAGACTTCGTAGGACACCATCTGCGCCGCGGCGCGCAGGGCCGACAGGAACGGATATTTCGAGTTCGACGCCCAGCCGGCCATGATGATGCCGTAGACGCCGAGCGACGACATGGCGAAGAGATAAAGCACGCCCACATTGATGTCGGCGACGACCCAGCCCTGCGCCATCGGGATCACGGCCCAACCGGCGAAGGCGAGCGTGGCGGTGACCAGCGGCGCCAGGAAGAAGATCACCTTGTTGGCGCCCGACGGGATGATCACTTCCTTGACCATGAACTTGATCAGATCGGCGAAGGTCTGCAGCAGGCCGAAGGGGCCGACGACGTTGGGGCCGCGGCGCAGCGCGACCGCCGCCCAGATCTTGCGGTCGGCCAGCAGGATGAAGGCGATCGACACCAGCAACACGACGTCGAATACCAGGATCAGCAGCGCCTGGCTCAGGAACCAGGCCCAGCCATATCCCAGGCCGAGCGATTGGAAATAACCGACGAGCGCCATGCCCTACTCCGCCGCCAGTTGGGTGGTGCCGGTGACGAATTCGCGGCTGCATTGCGCCATGGTCGCGCTCGCCCGCGCGATCGGGTTCGTCAGGTAGTAATCGGTCATCGTGCTGCCCAGCGGCACGGTGGTGTCGAGCGGGCCGTCGCCGCCGACCGCGGACCAGTCGGTCGCGCCAGCGCCGCCGTGCGGCACGAGCTCATGATGGTCGGCGAAGTGCGGAGCATCCGCCGCCATCGCGGCGCGCAGGGCGTCCAGCGTGTCGTAAGGCAGGCGCTTGCCCAGCACGTCGGACAGCGCGCGCAGGATCGCCCAGTCTTCCTTCGCTTCGCCCGGCGGGAAGACGGCGCGATGCGCCGGCTGCACCCGGCCTTCGACGTTGAGATAAAGGCCTTCCTTCTCGGTATAGGCCGCGCCCGGCAGGATCACGTCGGCGTTGTGCGCGCCGGCGTCGCCATGGCTGCCCTGATAGACGACGAAGGCGCGGCCCAGATGCGCCACGTCGCATTCATCGGCGCCGAGCAGGTAGACGAAGTCGATCTCGCCCTTCTGTGCGCCGTCTACGATGGCGGCGACATCGCGTCCGCCATCTCCCGGCACGAAGCCGAGATCGAGCGCGGCGACGCGGCTAGCGGCCGTGTGCAGCACGTTGAAGCCGTTCCAGCCGCCTTCGGTCGCCGTGCCGGCCGGGCCGATCATGCCGGTATCGGCCGCGATCTTCGCGGCGAGCTTGAGCACGCGGGCGCCGTCGCCGCGCGCCACGGCGGACGGACCGAGGATGAGCATCGGACGCTTGGCCTCGCGCAGCACCTTCGCGAAGGCATGGCCGCCATTGGCGATCTGCTCCAGCGCCTCGATGCCGGCACCGAGATCGGCGACCGGATAGGTCTGGTTCATCGTCACGCCGATGCCGGCGACCGGGACATTGCCACCCGACCAGGTCTTGCGGATGCGCGCGTTGAGCACCGGCGCTTCCCAGCGCGGATTGGCGCCGATCAACAGGATCGCGTCCGCCGCTTCGACACCGGCGATGGTGGTGTTGAAGAGATAGGATTGGCGTGCCCCCCCGAGCTTGGCGCCGTCCTGACGGCAATCGATGTTCTTTACGCCGAGGACCGACATCAGATCCTTGAGCGCCTTGATCTCTTCCGCGGCGGCGAGATCGCCGACGATGGCGGCCATCTTGTCGGGCGTGGTCTGCGCGACGCGCGCGGCGATGGCGGCGAAGGCCTCGCCCCAGGTCGCGGGCTGGAGCTTACCGCTCTTGCGGACATACGGCCGGTCGAGGCGCTGGCGCATCAGACCGTCGCAGGCATGGCGCGCCTTGTCGGAGATCCACTCCTCGTTCACGTCCTCGTTCAGGCGCGGCAGCACGCGCATGACCTGCGGCCCGCGCGTGTCGATCACGATGGCGCAACCTTGCGCGTCCATCACGTCGACGGAGTCGGTGTGGCGCAGCTCCCAGGGGCGCGCGTTGAAGGCATAGGGCTTGGAGGTCAGCGCGCCGACCGGGCACAGATCGACGACGTTGCCGCTGAGTTCCGAGGCGAAGGCCTTCTCGAGATAGGTCGTGATCTCCATGTCCTCGCCGCGGCCGGTGGCGCCGA
>CAZMHP010000313.1:0-3432 GCA_964566095.1 uncultured Rhizobium sp.
CTCGTGCCGCCGTGATCGTTGGCGACGTAGAAGTGATCGGCGTCGATCGCGGCGACGGCGTTCGGGCTGGTCAATTCGCCGCCGGCGATGCTGCCGGTCTCCTCCAGCTTGAGACCGTACCCGGCCTTCACGCCGTTCACGACGAAATCGACCGGCGCGAGATTGAAAATGTCGATGCTGCTCGTACCGTCGGACCGATGATTGATCGCCATCAGCGTGCGTCTGCCATCGGGCGTCTGCACCAGGCTGATACCGTGCGGATGAAAGTCGGCGGGCGTGCCGGCGAGCCTGATGGGATGCGGCACGCCATCGAGGGTGAAAGCGTAGAGGCCGTCCTTCACCGAGAACTTGCCGCTTCTCGCCTTCGCGCGGCGGTCGAACACCGAGATGAAGACGATGCCGCTCGGCGCATCGATGACGATGTCCTCCGGTCCCGTAAGTCCGCCGATCGCGCGGCACGTGCCGTCGAATCCGGGCTTGATACCGGAAAAAACGCCGTAGGCGATGAGCGTGCGTACCGCCGCGCCGATCACCAGAACCGCGACGAGGATCGCGGCCGTCAACGCGCTGCGGGCGACGGGTCGCACGCGTCAGCTCGCCAGCGCCAGGGCGGAGGCGAATTGCAGATCGGCCAGACGCGCGTAAAGCCCGCCATCGCGCACCAATTCGGCATGGCTGCCCTCGCTCACGACACGACCCTGCTCCATCACCACGATGCGCTTGAGGCGCTGGATGGTGGCCAGGCGATGGGCGATGACGATGGTGGTGCGCCCGGCCATCAGATTCTCGAGCCCGATCTGCACCAGGCGCTCGTTCTCGGCATCGAGCGCGCTGGTCGCTTCGTCGAGCAGCAGCAGCGGCGCGTCGCGCAGGATGGCGCGCGCGATGGCGACGCGCTGGCGCTGACCGCCGCTGAGCGTCACGCCGCGCTCCCCGACAAGGGTTTCGTAACCGCTGGGAAGCTTGTCGATGAACTCCGCCGCCGCGGCGGCGTCCGCGGCGCGGCGGACATCGGCATCGGAGGCGCCGGGCCGGCCGTAGCGGATATTGTCCGCCAGCGTGCCGGAGAAGATCACGCTGTCCTGCGCCACGACCGCGATATTGGCGCGCAGATCGGAGGGATCGAGATCCGCCAGATCGACGCCGTCGAAGGTGATCGCACCCGATTGCGGTGCGAAGAAACGCAGCAGCAGTTGAAAAACCGTCGATTTTCCGGCGCCGGATGGGCCGACCAGCGCCACCGCCTCGCCCGGAGCGATATCGAGCGAGAAATCGTGCAGCGCCTTGAAATTCGGCCGCGCGGGATAGCGGAAGGTCACGTTCCGGAACGACACTGCGCCCCTGGCGGGCTTGGCGAGCGGCGTGGGATGAGCCGGCGCGGCCACCAGCGGCTCGGTATGGAGCAGTTCCATCAGCCGCTCCGAGGCGCCGGCGGCGCGCTGCAGATCGCCCCAGGTCTCGCTCATCGCGCCCATGCCGCTGACGAAGATCGCGGCATAGCCGGCGAACTGCACCAGGACGCCGACCGTCATGCGATGGGCGACGACGTCGTGGGCGCCGACCCAGAACACGCCGACGATGCAGACCGTCACCGCCGCCATCACCACCGCCGTCATGATGGCGCGGGCGCGCGTGCGCTGGATCGCGGCGACGAAAGAGCCTTCCACCGCCGCGCCGAACAACGCGCGCTCGGTGTCTTCGCGGGTGAACGCCTGCACGGTCTGCACGGCGTTCAATGTTTCGCTGGCGCGCGCGGAGGTGTCGGCGACGCGATCCTGGCTCTTGCGGCTCAAGGTGCGCACCCAGCGCCCGAAGGCGATGAGCGGCAACAGCACCAGCACGACGATGCCCATCACCAGCAGAGTCAGCTTCACGCTGGTCACGAACAGAAGAATCAGCGAGCCCGTCAGCATGACGAAGTTGCGCGCCGCGACCGAGGCCGAGGAACCGACCACGGTCTGGATCAGCGTCGCGTCGGCGGTGAGCCGCGACAGCACCTCGCCGGTGCGGGTGACCTCGAAGAAGGCCGGCGACAGGCCGATGATGTGGCCGAACACGGCCTTGCGGATGTCGGCGATGACCCGCTCGCCCAGCCAGGTCACGAAGTAAAAGCGGATGGCGGTCGCCACGGCGAGCGCGCAGGCAATGACCACGAGGGGGAGGAAATACTGATCGATGCGGCTGGCCAGCGCCTCGCTGAAGCCGTGCTGCACCAGATTGCCCAGGGCCGGAGGGATGAGGAGGCTGGCCGTCGAGGAGCAGATCAGCGCGACGATGGCGATTGAAATGGCGAGCCGGTAGGGGCGCAGAAAGGGCAAGATCTGCCGCAGCGGCCGCAGCGAACGCGCCTTTGGGCGGGCCGCGGCCACGTAAGTCAGCTGTTCGGCGTATTCATCCCCGGTCTGAGACACGGCGTTGGCCCGGTTTTGGTTGGACACCCGATATATAGGAGCCCGGGGACCGGCGCGAAGGACCATTTTCAGCGCAGGGCCCGCTTGCCTTGGCCCGGCCGCCCCCCTATAAGGCGCCCCTTCGTCAGTTACGGGTCAAAGGCCATGAAGAAGGGCATCCATCCCAACTATCACTTCGTCGAGGTCCGTCTGAACGACGGCTCGACCTACAAGACCCGTACGACCTGGGGCGAAGCCGGCCAGCAATTGACGCTCGACATCGACCCGACGACGCATCCGGCCTGGACCGGCGGCCAGCAGCAGCTGATGGACCGCGGCGGCCGTCTCACCCGCTTTAATAAGAAATTCGCCGGCTTCGTCTCGAAGTCGTAAGGACGCGGGTTCGGTTTTTGTCTGGTCGCACGGCCGGACGGCGCTTCGCGCCTGGCCGATGCTCCGCCCGCTTCAACAAGAAATTCGCCGGCTTCGTCTCGAAGTCGTAAGGACGCGGGTTCGGTTTTTGTCTGGTCGCACGGCCGGACGGCGCTTCGCGCCTGGCCGATGCTCCGCCCGCTTCAACAAGAAGTTCGCCGGCTTCGTCTCGAAGTCGTAACCCCAGATGTCACGGTCCGCGAATGCGGGCCGCCCAGGCGACATCTGCACGGCTGGATCCCGACCATTCCTGAACGAGTGCGGCGACCCAACTGGGTGGCCCGCATTTGCGGGCCATGACAAGTGGAAATTAGTCTTCCTTGCCGAAGACCTGTTCCAGCCGGCCCATCTGCGCGCGCACGTCGGATTGCGTCTTCAACCCATCGTCGAACAGAACGTCGTCGAGGCGGGCGATGCGGCGATAGAGGTTGTCGCTGCGCGCCAAGAGATCCTGAAGCTTGGCCGGCAAAAGGTCGATCCCGTCCGTGCCGCCGCCGAGGCAGATTTCCTTCGACCCCAGCCGATAGCGATCGTTGCGCGCGTCGTCGGCATCCATGTCGCCGTCATGCACCGCGCGCTGCACCAGAAGCCAGCTCGCCGCCTGCATCAG
>CAZMHP010000314.1:0-3431 GCA_964566095.1 uncultured Rhizobium sp.
TTCCGACAAGGACCAGCTCAAGGGCCGCTACGTCGACACCACGCCGGAGAATTTCCGCATGACGATGGACATCTCCTGCTACTCCTTCACCGCCGTGGCGCAGCGCGCGGAAAAAATGATGACGAAGGGCGGCGCGATGGTGACGCTGACCTATTACGGCGCCGAAAAGGTGATGCCGCACTACAACGTCATGGGCGTCGCCAAGGCCGCGCTGGAGGCGAGCGTGCGCTATATGGCCGAGGATCTCGGCAAGAAGAATATCCGCGTCAATGCGATCTCCGCCGGGCCGATCAAGACGCTGGCCTTCTCCGGCATCGCCGATTCGCGCATCCTGCTCAAATGGAACGAATACAACTCGCCGCTGCGCCGCAATGTGACGATCGACGAGGTCGGCAACAGCGCGCTGTTCCTGTTGTCCGACCTGGGTCAGGCGGTGACGGGTGAGACCCTGCACGTCGATGCGGGCTATCACGTCGTCGGCATGAAGGCGGAAGACGCGCCGGACATCGCAGTCGCCAAGAACGATGGCGCTTGAGGTCCCCGAGGGCGTAACGCTCTATTTTGCGCGGCACGGTCAGACCGAGGCCAATGTCGACAAGCGCTTCCAAGGCCAGACCATCGATACGCCGCTCACCGAGAACGGCGTCCGGCAGGCCTACGATCTGGGTAAGATCCTGCGCGCCGACGCCCCCGAATTCGCGGCCCTCGACTTCGTGTGCAGCCCGCTGGAGCGGGCCCAGGCGACCATGGAGCTGGTGCGCGACGCACTCGACCTTCCGATCGACGGCTTTCGCACCGATTCCAGGCTGATCGAGATCGATCTGGGCCTGTGGGACGGACTGACGGCGGCCGAGGCCGAACGCGGATATCCGAAGGTGTATGCGGCGCGCGCCGGCGACAAATGGAACGTCCGTCCCCCGGGCAGCCGCGAGAATTATGCCGCCGTGGCGGCGCGCATGGCGGACTTCGTGAACAGCCTGGCATGCGACACC
Source organism: uncultured Rhizobium sp. (assembly GCA_964566095.1). GTDB lineage: Bacteria > Pseudomonadota > Alphaproteobacteria > Micropepsales > Micropepsaceae > Rhizomicrobium. The sequence goes on from CAZMHP010000314.1 coordinate 993, forward strand.
TTCGCGGTCAGCCACGGCGCGGCGACGCGCATCCTGCGCGGCCTGTTCGCCGGCATGGCGTGGCAGCAGATGTCCGACCTCGACGAGCCGCAGGGCTGCGTGTTCCGCGTGCGCGGCAGCGATGTCGTGCGGCTGGATGCAGAGGCAGGCATGCCGGCGCCGCCGGCGCGAGGCCCGTCGTGAGCGGCTTGCGCGATCTCACGCTCTACGTCGTCCGCCATGGCGAGTGCGAGCACAACGTCGCGGGACGCGCCGCGGCGCAGAACGATTCGCCTCTCACCGCCGCGGGCCGCGCCCAGGCCCGCGCCAACGGCGCGCTGCTGCGCGACGTGGTGGGCGATCTGTCGGGCCTCGATTTCTTCGCAAGTTCGCTGCATCGCACGTGTTCCACGATGGAGTTGCTGCGCGAGGGCGCGGGCCTTGCCGCCACCGGATACCGCGCCGACCGCCGGCTGATGGAGATCGACTACGGCGACCACACCTGGATGACGCGCGCGGAGATCGATGCCCATGCGCACCGCCCCGCACCGGGCTCGTCCTGGGAGGACTGGGATTTCGTTCGCCCGGGCGGCGAAAGCTGGGGCGACGTCCATGCGCGGGTCGGCCGCTTCCTGGATACGCTGCGCGGCGACGCGGTGATCGTCACCCATTTCGGCCCGGCCCGGATGGTACGGGCGCATTATCTGGGCCTTGGCCCCGCCGATGTGTCAGCATGGCGCCCGCCCCATGGCGGAATCATGCGATTGTCGCGGGGCACGGAAGCCACTTTCGGCGATTGAGATGAGTTTCAACACCTTCGGCCATATGTTCCGCGTCACGACCTTCGGCGAGAGCCATGGGCCGGCGATCGGCTGCGTGGTCGACGGCTGCCCGCCCGGCATCGCGCTGAGCGAAGCCGACATCCAGGCCGATCTCGACCGCCGGCGCCCGGGGCAGAGCAAGTTCGTCAGCCAGCGCCAGGAGCCGGACACGGTGAAAATCCTGTCGGGCGTGTTCCAGGACGAGCGCATGGCGGCGCAGGTCACGACCGGCACGCCCATCGCGCTGCTGATCGAGAACGTCGACCAGCGCTCGAAAGACTACGGCGACATCCGCGACAAGTTCCGGCCCGGTCATGCCGACTACAGCTATTTCGCCAAATACGGCGTGCGCGACTATCGCGGCGGCGGGCGGCAGAGTGCGCGCGAGACCGCGAGCCGCGTCGCGGCCGGCGCGGTGGCGCGCAAGGTACTGGCGTCGCTCTATCCCGAGGCGCGCCTGCGCGGCGCACTGGTGCAAATGGGGACCAAGACCATCGATCGCGCCAAATGGGACTGGGCTGAGGTCGCGAAGAATCCGTTCTTTTGTCCCGATCCCGGCGCAGTCGCTCCGTGGACGGAATATTTGGAAGGCGTGCGCAAAGCCGGCTCCTCCGTCGGCGCGGCGATCGAGGTGGTGGCGGAGGGCATTCCGGCCGGCTTGGGCGCACCGATCTACGGCAAGCTCGACGGCGATCTGGCGGCGGCGCTGATGAGCATCAATGCGGTCAAGGGCGTCGAAATCGGCGACGGCTTCGCGGCGGCGGCGCTCACCGGCGAGGAGAACGCCGACGAGATGCGCGCCGGCAATGACGGCAAGCCGCTGTTTCTCGCCAACCACGCGGGCGGCATCCTGGGCGGCATCTCGACCGGACAGCCGGTCGTCGCGCGCTTCGCGGTCAAGCCGACCTCGTCGATCCTGAGCCCGCGCAAGACGGTGGATGTCCACAACGCCGAGACCGAAATCGCCACCAAGGGCCGCCACGATCCCTGCGTCGGCATCCGCGCCGTGCCGGTGGGCGAAGCGATGATGGCAATCGTGCTCGCCGATCACGCGCTGCGCCAGCGGGCACAAGTCGGCTAGAGCACGTTGTGATCGCATGGAATCAAAAAAAGTTGTCATGGCCCGCGAATGCGGGCCACCCAGGTGACCTCTGCTCCGGCCTTGGAAGAAACAACTCTCTGCGAACCTGCTGATAGTGTGCAGAACCCAACTGGGTGGCCCGCATTCGCGGGCCATGACATCGAGGGGGCTGCATCAATCTGACAACAACTTACTCTAGCGCCAGCGCGGCATCGCGCTCGCGATTTGCGCGCCGATGGCGAGCTGCGGTTCGGACGGATAGGCCTTGATCTGCGCCTCCTTGGCGCTGACGCAGGCGCGGATGGCGTTGGCGAGGCTGCCGAAATCGCCGACGCCGCCGAGCGAATCCAGCCAGCAATTGTCGAAGAAGGTGTAGCGGTCGTTGTCGCCGCAGCCGAAGGAGGGCCGGTCGGGCCTGGCCGCCGTCATTACAAAGCGGTTGGGCGCCGACAACGGCCCGATGAACACGCCGGAAAAACAGGCGGCGATGAAGACGATGGTCGGCCGGCTGCCGCAGGCATTGTCGATCATCGTCGCCATGTTGTTCGGCGCGAAGGT
>CAZMHP010000315.1:0-3415 GCA_964566095.1 uncultured Rhizobium sp.
GTGTAGAGGAAATTCTCCTTGTGATGCGCCAGGCACCACTTCGCCAGGATCGAGCCGCCGCGCGACACGATGCCGGTCACCCGGTCCGCGGTCAGCGGGATATGCGCCAGACGGACGCCGGCATGGACGGTGAAGTAGTCGACGCCCTGCTCGCATTGCTCGACCAGCGTGTCGCGATAGATCTCCCAGGTCAGTTCCTCCGCGACGCCGCCGACCTTCTCCAGCGCCTGGTAGATCGGCACCGTACCGATGGGCACCGGCGAATTGCGGACGATCCACTCGCGGATGGTGTGGATGTGGCGGCCCGTCGACAGGTCCATCACCGTGTCGGCGCCCCAGCGGATCGACCACACCATCTTCTCGATCTCCTCGGCGACCGAGGAGGTGACGATGGAGTTGCCGATATTGGCGTTGACCTTGGTGAGGAAATTGCGGCCGATGATCATCGGCTCGGTCTCGGGATGGTTGATGTTGGCCGGAATGATGGCGCGGCCGCGCGCCACCTCGTCGCGCACGAACTCCGGCGTGATCTCGCCCGGGATCGCCGCGCCGAAGGAATTGCCGTCGCGCTTGAGCGAGCGACCGAGATTCTCGCGCGCCGCGATGAATTTCATTTCCTCGGTGATGAGACCCTGCCGCGCATAGTGAAGCTGGGTGACGTTGCGCCCCGCCTTGGCGCGCAGGGGCCGGCGCCCGGCGCGGTCGAATTGCGGCACGGACAAAAGTTCGCCGCGCTTGAGGCCGTCATCCTCCGGCTTGCGCGCTCTTCCGTCATATTCCTCGACATCCCCACGCGCGAGAATCCAGTCGCGCCGCGCCGCCCCCAGCCCCTTGTCGATATCGATGCGCGCGGCATCGTCCGTATACGGACCGGAAGTGTCGTAGAGCCGCACCGGCGCCTCGCCGCCGCTCAAGGCCACTTCGCGGAACGGCACGCCGTCCACCAGCACCTTCTTCGAGCCGGGCAGCGGCCCTCGCGTCACGACAACGGATTTGGGATTCATGACGGGCTTGTTCATGGCGACCTCTCCCTACGCCGGTATCAACCGGATCAGGTTCAAAGGGATTCGCGGAATTGCGATCTCAGCCCTTGCGGGCACCCCCGGGATGCGCGGATGATGACCCCAACCAGGCGCCGTTTCAAGCGCCCCAGTCGGAACAGACATGTCCACCACAATTCGCCGCGCGACGCCCGCCGATGCCGAGGAAGCCGCCGCCGTCTTCACCGCCGCCTTCGCCGGCATGACCTTCGTGCCCAAGCTGCACAGCGCGGAGGAAGACCGCGATTTCGTCCGCAACCTGATCGCAGCCAAGGAGACCTGGGTCGCGGAACGCAACGGCCGTGTCGTCGGCCTTGCCTGCATCGACGGCGGCTGGCTGGAACAGCTCTATGTCCATCCCTCGCGCCACAATACCGGCACCGGGTCCAAGCTGTTCGAGCGACTGACGGCCGAGCATCCCAAAGGCTTTCAGCTCTGGACCTTTCAGGCCAATGCCGGGGCGCGACGCTTCTACGAACGCCATGGCTGCGCCCTGACACGGCTCACCGACGGCGCGGAAAACGAGGAGAAGACGCCGGACGCGCTCTACATCTGGCCTGCAAGCGCCCGATGAATCGCCCGGCTCCGATCGTCGACGAGCAGGCCGCATCCGGCCGGCCGCCCAACCCGCTGATCCGGAATGTTCAGCTCCTGCGCGCGTTCGCCGCGCTGAGCGTTGTCTTCCTGCATACGACGGACGAATTGAGGCTGCCGGCGTTCCTCCAATTCGGTTTCTTCGGGGTGGACATCTTTTTCGCAATAAGCGGGTTCATCATCTGCTACATCACATCGATCGATCCCGGCCAGTTTTTCGCCAAGCGCGTGATCCGGATCGTCCCCTTCTATTGGACCGCGACCATATTGCTGTTCGCGCTCGCGCACGCCGCGCCGTCGCTCGTCCACAGCGCCCAGGGCGCCGATTTGCGCACACTGCTGACGTCGTTGTTCTTCATCCCCTACCAGCGGGGCGATCAGATGCAGCCGCTTCTGCTGCCGGGCTGGACGCTGAACCTGGAGATGTACTTTTACGTCATTTTCTGGGGGGCACTGTCCCTGTCGCGAAAGTTCGCGCCCCTCATCGCGGCGGCCTTCATCGCGACGATCTACGCCGCCTTGAATATCTGGACGCCCTATCGCGTTCTGATGACCTATTACGGAAATTCCGTCGCGCTCGAATTCATCTGGGGCATGGGTGTCTTCTATCTCTACAAGTCGCTGCCGCGTCTGCTGCCCCCGGCCCGACGGGGGGATACCCCGTTCGTCATATTTTGCGGCGCGGGCGCGTTGGCGCTCGTCGCCCTCCCCTATCTGGAATTGCATACGACCTTCGGGCGCGCGATCTTTCTAGGCCTGCCGGCGGCGGCGGTCGTGCTTTGCGCTTTGATGCTCGAAGCGCGCTACCGGATTGTGTCGCGAAGCGCCTTCGCCCTGTTGCTCGGCGAGGCCTCATACGCGCTCTATCTGCTGCATCCCTATGTCGTGTTCGGGTTGAACCGCACATTCATGCGGGCCTTCGCCAATTCCCCGTTCCCCATAACGGCGCTGCTTGTGGTGGTGTATATGGTCGCAGCCTCCGCGATCGCGATCGCCGTGTTCCTCTATTTCGAGCGACCGGTCATGGCGTTTCTCCGTCGCCGCTTTCTCCATCGCGGCCCGGCGATCGCCTCGGTCGCGGTCGAACAGCCGGGGTGAGTTCGCACGCATGACACGCGAGGTCGTCGGTCAAAGCCGAAAATATGGCGTGCGCGCGGCATCGCTGGGAGCCGTTGCGATCGGCGCGTTGGCGGTGGGCGCGGCCGCCATCGGCTTTCTGGCGATCGGCAGTCTCGCCATTGGCTCGCTGGCCGTCGGTCGCGCACGGATCGGTCGGTTGGAGATCGGTGATCTGGTCGTGGGCCGGATCACCGTCCGGCCGTTGGGTCCTAGGACGCCGCGAAGGCCCGGAACTCGGCGATCACCGCCTTGACCGCGGCGGCGACGATCTTCTCGCCGGCCGCAACCGTCGCCTGCGCGGGATCCGAACCGATGCGGCCGTCGGGAAAGCGGCGGCGATAATCCTCCGCGTCGAAGATCGGCCCGTTCGGCGCGATCCTCGGCGACATCTCGACCCGCTTGATCGCCTCGGGATAGCCGAAATAGGCGACCGAGACTTCCGAGGGCGTGGCGTGACTGCCCTCGCCCACCGGGAAAAGCTGCTTGCAGACGTCCATCACGCCGGCCAGTTCCCACCAATTGCGCAGCATGCAGCGCAAGGGCGGGCGGTTGGAATGCGGATCGCCGAAAGTGATGCCGTGATACATCTCGGAGAACGCCGCGGTGATCGTCGCGATGTTGCCGCCATGGCCGTTCAGCCAATAGATGCGCTCGAAGCCGTG
>CAZMHP010000316.1:0-3325 GCA_964566095.1 uncultured Rhizobium sp.
GCTGATGGGCAGCGACAATCTGCAGATCTTCCGCCGCTGGCACCGCTGGGCCGATTTGGCGCGCCGCGTGCCCATCGCGGTGATCCAGCGCCCGGGAACCGTGATGGCGATGCGCGCCGCCAAGCCGATCCAGCGTTTCGGCCAGGTGCGGCACGAACGCCGGCTGTGCGGCAAGGCCGCCCCGGCCATCCTGATCCTGGAGGGCAAGCGCAACAAGCAGAGCGCCACCGCGATCCGCGCGGCGCAACGCTTCGGCGAGGGCTTTGTCGGCGCATTGCCCACATGATAGATTGGCATTGCCGCGCGATACCCCGCGCGATGGAGGATTTGCTCTGACCAAGAAGACCCAAGGCGCGGCGAAGGCGCCCGCCAAGCGAAAGGCCGCCAAGCCCGCGAAAAAGACCGTTGCCAGGAAAGCCGCCCCGAAGAAATCTGTGCCCAAGAAAGCCGCGCCGGCGCCCGATACCGTGCTGCTGGAGCGCATCCGCACCTCGCTGGACGACGACAAGGCGCAGGATATCGTGACCATCGACATGGCCGGGCGCTCCTCGCTGGCCGATGCGATCGTCATCGCGACGGGAACCTCGTCGCGCCATGTCGCGGCGATCGCCGAGCACCTGGCGCGGCGGCTGAAGGAGGCGGGCTACGGCACGCGGCCGGTGAACGGCGCGCAGCAGGGCGACTGGGTGCTGGTCGATGCCGGCGACGTCATCGTCCACATCTTCCGCCCCGAGGTGCGCGAATATTACCAGCTCGAACGCATGTGGTCGGTCGACGAGCCGCAACGCCAGCGGGCGTGAATTTTCACGACGTCTAAGGTCTTGCGAAGAGCGCTTTCTTCACCGCCGCCACATACTGCTCGGCTGCATCCTTCTGAAGGATGGTACCGGTCATTATCTGCAGGTCATTTCCGGCCGTGTTTACGCTCACTTTCGGCCAGCCGATCAACAATATTATACCGAGTGCAGCGAATATTATGCCGACCACAATAACGCCTCCGGAGCCGCTAGAAAAACTGGCCAGTCCAATCAGAAGAAGTATGATTCCGCCTAACGTATTTCTGCTTGTTTCAATTCTTACCGAGGTTACATGTCTAATCGGAAGGTCCTCTTGCGAGCCGCCCGCAAACCAGGTTTTCTTGGCACGTACAACGATTCTATCGGGATAGACCGCGCCGAATTCATTACTAAATGAGCTTTGATCTGACATCTGTTTCCCCCAATAAATATTGCAACTCAATTGTTTCTTATCATCCAACTTTAAGTTGCTCAAGGTGGGCTCCCTTGGCTTGATCCGGTCGGCGCTTGCAAGCACTAATCGCGCCTCGCTCAGGGCGTCGAGGGAAGATTTTCATGCGTCTGCACATCTTTGCGGTCGGGTTCGCGCGCGGCACCCAGGAGGGTGCGCTGACCGAGGATTTCGTCGGCCGCGCCGTCGCGATGGGCCGGCGCCTCGGATTCAGCGCCGTCGTCTGCGAGGAAATCGCGGTCTCCAAGGAGCGGGAGGTCAAGAAGCGCATGGCCGACGAGGCCGAGCGGTTGGCGCGGCGCGTGCCCGAGGGCGCGCATATCGTGCTGCTCGACGCCAAGGGCAAGGGCATGACGAGCGAGGATTTCGCCGAGATGCTGGGCGCGCTCCGCGACGCGGGCACGCGCGACCTCGTCTTCGCGATCGGCGGTCCGGATGGATTGGCGCCGCTGCCGGGCAAGAAGGCGGGGCGCAGCCTGGCGTTTGGGCCGCAGACCTGGCCGCATCTTCTGGTGCGCGCGATGTTGAGCGAGCAGATCTACCGCGCGCTGACGATCCTGGCCGGGCACCCCTATCACCGGGCGTAAGCATGATCCTCCCCCGCAAAGCGGGGGAGGAACAGATTTTTAACCACACTCTGCAATTGTGGTGTGTCGCAATGGGACGAGGGCCCATGGAGATCTACGGTCCGAGACGGGTGGAGGCGGTCACGGTGCGCCGCATCGCCAAAGGCGCGTCCGGCACGGCGAGCCCTTTTCAGGTTTCCGACGCGGGCGAAGCCCATGCCCAGGTGGTGAGCGGGCCGGGCCCGATCGGCGCCCTCGACTCCATCCTGATGCTGCAGGGCCTCGACGATTCCACCGACGGCAGGTCGAAGGCCGCCGCGCACGGCGAGGCGCTGCTCGACATGCTCGATCAGGTGCGCGATGGGTTGCTGGCCGGCGGCGTGCCGCGCACGACGCTCAATCGCCTGGCCAACGCGGTGACGCGCCGCCACGACCAGTTCAACGATCCCAAGCTGCAGGCCGTGCTCGACGAGATCGAGCTTCGCGCCCATGTCGAGCTGGCCAAGCTCGAGATGAGCGACAAGCGGGTGGCGTAGATCGCTTAACCCTCCCGTTCACGGGAGGGTCGAAATTTGCGAAGCAAATTTCGGGGAGGGGACAGACCCTCCAGAAGAGAACCGACTGCACCGCTGCCCCCTCCCCGAAAAATCATCGCTACGCCCAGATTTTTCGACCCTCCCGTTCACGGGAGGGTTAAGGACACCGCCGCGCTCCGGACGTCACACCGGCTGCGGCCGGTTGGCCGGGTGGGCGCTTTCGGCGGCCGGCGGATACCACAAATAGCGGTGCAGGATGTATTTCGGCGCGCCTTGCGGCGGCAGTCCGGCGTGCTGGTAGAGCCAGAGCGGTGGAAAGATCAGCATGCGGCCCGACGCCGGCGCGACGCTGACATCCAGCGACGGGAACACGGTTTCTCCGCCGGCCGGCGCGTTGAGATAGAGGATCGCGGTCAGGAAGCGGCGGCTCTGTTCCTCGTTCATCACGTCGACATGCGGCGCGAAGCCTTCATTGCCGTTCGGCATGTAGCGCTTCATGCGGACTTTTTCGGCGGAGACCTTGTTGGGCCAGCTTGCGCCGACCTGAAGCTCCTGCCAGTAGCGCTGGATCGCCCGCATCATGACGTCGAGGATTTCGACTTCGATATCCGGCCAATGGCGGCTGACATTGATCTCGGCGAAATTGTAGGAACGCTCGGCTTGCATGCGCTCGTGCAGGTCCGTTGCCGCCTCGAACTTGTCGATCAGCGCCGCGCAGCGCTGCGGCGCGAGCGTGCCGTCATAGACCTTGATGTAGTCGGCGAGCAGCTTGGCCAAAGGGGCCGCTCAGATATCCAGCAGCAAACGCTGCGGGTCTTCGAGGTTTTCCTTCACCCGCACCAGGAACGTCACCGCCTCGCGGCCGTCGACCAGGCGGTGATCGTAGGAGAGCGCCAAATACATCATCGGCTTGATGACGACCTTGTCGTCTTCCGCCACCGGGCGCGGCTGGATCTTGTGCATGCCGAGGATGCC
>CAZMHP010000317.1:0-3325 GCA_964566095.1 uncultured Rhizobium sp.
GCTGCCCGACTGGTCGATGCCGGCGAGCGCGCTGCATTGGGTGACGCCGCCGGGCGGCCCCAGGCCCGCGCGCGTCGAAGTGCTGGGCGAATTCCTCGCCGAGCGCCTCGGCGCTTCACGCCGCAACGCCAAGCGAAACCGGAATCAGGGCAAATAGCAGCGCGACGACGGGCACGGCGTAGCCGTATTGCCGCCGGTGCAGCAGCGTGGTGGCGGTCAGGAACATCACCAGCGCGGCGACGCCGAAACCGGCCAGCCGCGTCTGCGGCACGGCGAGCAGAAGCGCGGCGGCCGCGAACAGCCCGCCGGTGACCTCGCGATAGCCGCGCGGATAGCCGTGCCGCGCATAGACCTCGGCCATGCGGCGAAGACCGGCGAGATGCATCACTGCCAAGAGCCCGAACGCGCTCGCCAGCACTGCCGCGACATGCGAAATCACCCAACCCATCTTACGCTCCAGCCCTGCAGCACAAATCGTGCGTCTCGGTGCGATCTTCAATCGCAACGGCGGCGGCACTGTGTTGCGCGCGGCGCAGATCGGTTCGAATTTGTGGCGGAAAAGCGTTGGGCCGAAGCGCGCGGGGAGGGGGAACCGCGCGTCTTCGGCCCAACATTGGGACGGTTCACCTTGAAGGACCCGTCCTTTGACAGGGATGAACATAAGCCCGGTCCGGGATGCCGAAAGACGATCGCGCGAAACGCAGAGTTTCGATAATCGCGCCCCTTCGTGCCGGCGGCACGTCAACCGCCCGTCACTTCAAGGCATCGAGCATCGCGTGGACGTCCGCGGCGTGGCCGCCATTGGGCGCGAGTTCGAGGTATTTGTTGAGCGCCTCCACCGTACCGGGCGGCACTTCGTATTTGCCGTCGCTGCCGACCTTGCCGTTGCCGTACAGCGCCGAGCCCTTCACGAAATACGCGTCGGCCTTGCCGGGATCCAGCGCGATCGCCTTGTCACAGGCCGCTATGGCTTCGTCCATCTTGCCCGCATTGTACGACAGCACGCAGCTGTTGAAGTATGAGACGGCCGGACCGCCGGCCTGGGCAAACGCCGGGACGTTCGCCGCCAAAAGGATGCTCGCTCCCAACAACGATCGCCTTGCGGCACCAGACCACACGACCCGCGACGGACGCTTCATCGATTCATCCACCCATGTTCCGGTCAAGGATTGTGCGCGCAATCGTCTCAAAACCCTAGTGGCTCGCGGCGGGCGCCGGTTGAAACTGCGAACTCGGCGGGCGGGCAAAGTAGGGTTGGCGTGGCGGCTACTTTGCCCGCCCGCCGACAAAGGCGGCGCACCCGACAGGATGAAACTGCGAACTGGTCACTCATAGTCGCGCGAGCCTAGACGTCTGCATCCGACCAAAAACGGACATCGCGTGCGCAGCAATCTCATGCTCGACCTCCGGCACGGAGGTCGTCAATCACAGCCGCCCGTCGCTCACCTCGTCCGCTCACCGCCTTGAATCCTCACTGCGCAACTCCAGGCGAGCGCCACGAGCAGGCCCAGCACTAGCGTCTCGAGGAAAAACTGGCTCTCGGCGAGAAACGCTGTTGGCAGCGGTTGCCTGACCCAGAAGCTCTCGACGAAAAGCGCGAAGAACCGCCCTCTTACGAGAAGCAGCAATGCCGCAAACGCCAGAATCCGGCGCAGCGTTTTGTGTCTCAGCACGGGCCAGGCGACCGCCACCATCGCAAAGGCCGCAATCGTGGGTTCGACAAATGTGGCGTAGACGATGAGATTTATCTTGAAGGGATAGGGGCCGGTGTAGAGGGGCGCCGGTTCCGAAAGGCTGTGCTTGAGTGCTGTGGCCACGGCGTCGAGCGCGGGGTGAAGCACGAATACCTCAAGAGCAGAGATCAGGAGTATGGCAATCGCCACATTTCGGCGTTTCTGGCCGCCCAACCCGATCCAAGCAACCGCAATGCCACCCGCAAGCAGGGAGAGTGCCCGCGGAGCAATGTCGAGCGCCGCGTACAGCCAGTTTCCAATGACCACACTCTCGATGCTGAAGACGCGCAGCGTTTCGTTCAACATGATGACGAGCAATCCCGCAAGGAACGCCGCCGCAATTCTGGAGAGGCCCTGAAGTTGCGGGCGCGACAGACGGCACAGGAGGGCGAGCGCGAAAAGCCGAACGAGTTCGTCGAGAAATTTGACAGCCATCGGAAGGCCCGGTGTCTTCGGATAGGGAACCTTCAGTGCCTCAAGCATGTAATCGTGTACGAAAAGCGAAAGCGGTGCGATCACGCACACAGATAACAGGACGAACAGCCACGTCCTCGTCCCCCATGCCGATAGAGGCTTTGCTTCGATCACGTTCAGTTCCCCGATGCGCCCGACCATCTATTAAGAGTCGTTGTCCCGAATTGGTCAGCCAGCGCGCCGGACGCGGCGAGCGTTCACCACGGAACGGTGTGCCCTTCACGGTCAAGGTATTGCAGACCGGGTTTGCCCTGCTGCGCGAGAAGCACGTTCACCACCTTCGGGATGGCGTCCTCGGTGCTGACCGGCGCGTTCGGACCGCCCAAGTCGGTGCGGATCCAGCCCGGAGCCATCAACACCAACGCGCGGGGCTCTCCTGCATGGCGGGCGGCGTAGCTTCGCATGTGCATATTCAGGGCAGCTTTGGTGCCGCGATAGACGTCGTGGCGTCCGTTCGTGTTGCTGCTGATGCTGCCCTGTCCCGACGACATGATACCGATCATGCCTTTTGGCGATACAAGGTTCTGCAACCTTTCGATCACGCGCATTGGGCTCAGCGCATTGGTGACCATCACGCGTGCGTACTCTTGCGTCGATACATCTGAGATGGCGTCGTCATTGGCGTTGGCGGTACCCGCGTTCACGAACAGAATATCGAAGCTGCGGCCGGTGAGACGGTTGTGCAGCGCCGCGATCTGATCCGGTTCGGTCATGTCGAGGGACTCGATTTCGACACGGCCCTCATATTCATCTGCCAGGTCGTGCAGCTTGGTCCTGGCACTGCCACGCACCGTGCCGACGACATTCCATCCCTTTTTCAGGAACTCCGCAGCCATCGCGAGGCCGAGACCGCGGGATGCTCCGACGAGGAGCAGGTGCTTGTCGGTAATGGGACCCTTCCTTCGCCGGGCACGGAACAGACGGGACCATAAGGTACTCATGCGCCGCTGATAGCAGCCCGGACTTGATTGCAACAGACGCACAGTACGCACAATATAGTTGCATGAGACGCTATGTCATTATGGACCAACGGAATAGGGTTCGGCCATGGATGATGTGGACCTGAACCTGCTCGTTGCGCTGGACGCGCTGCTTGCCGAAGGCAGCGTGACTGGGGC
>CAZMHP010000318.1:0-3314 GCA_964566095.1 uncultured Rhizobium sp.
GCTCGGGCAGATCTATGTGAGCATGGCCAGGCCGCAGCTCGGCGTCGTCGCCTACCAGAAGAGCGTCGACCTCATGCCGGACGCGCCGCAACTGCGCGTCGCGCTGGCGGCAGCCCAGCTCGCGACCGAGCAGCCGGCGCTCGCCACGCCTGCGCTCGTCAATCTCAAGCTGGCGCTGCGCCAGGAAGAACAGACGCAGGACGACGATCCGTTCGCGTGGTACGAGGCGGCGCAGGCCTATGACCAGCTGAACAACGTGCCGATGGCGGATCTGGCGACGGCGGAGCGCTATTACTCGGTCGGCGCGATGGCGCAGGCGCTGCAATTCGCCAGCAAGGCGCGGCACGGGCTGGAACAGGGCTCGCCCGACTGGCAGCGCGCCAACGACATCGTCGCCATCGCGGCACCGCTGGCGCGCCAGCAGCGTTGAAGGACAGCATGGTTTCTCAGTGGAAGATCGCGGCGCTGGGTGCGCTCGGCGGCGCGGTCCTCGCGGTCGCCATCGTGTTTGGAGCGGCGTTGACGGGCCACTTCCCGCAGCGCCCGGTCGACGGGCGGCAGATCCGCGCCTATCTGCTCGACCATCCCCAGATCCTCGCCGAGCTCAACGACCGGCTGGAGGACGACCAGGCGGCGGCGGCGGATCGTGCGCAGCAAGCGGCGTTCCGCGCCATCGGGCTCAAAGCGTTCTTCGATCCCAGGGTCGCGTTCGTCACCGGGCCGGCCGACGCCAAGGCGACGATCGTGGAGTTTTTCGACTACAACTGCGTGCATTGCCGCAACGCCCTGCCCGCGGTGCGCGCCTACTACATGGCGCACCAGAACGACACGCGCTTCGCGTTCATCGATTTTCCGATCTTCGGGCCGGATTCGACGGCAGCGGCGCGGGCCGCGGTCGCGGCGCGCAAGCAGCCCGACAAGTATGTCGCCTTCACCTTTGCGATGATGGGCGAGAAGTCCGCGATCACGTCCGACATCGTCTACGCCGACGCGAAGGCGGTGGGGCTCGATATCCCCAAGCTGATCGCCGACATGAAGGACCCGCAGGTCGACGAGACGCTGGCGGCGGCGCATGCGCTGGCCAACCGGGTGCAGGTTACGGGCACCCCGACCTTCATCTTCAACGGCCGGGTGCGCGCCGGCGAGGTCAACGACGCGATGCTGCGCGACATCATGGCCGGCAAGGATATCTGACGGCTATTTGACCAGCCCGCTCATCGGGCTCGACGGATCGCCGTAGTTCTTCTTGGGCATGCGGCCGGCGAGATAGGCGAGCCGGCCCGCTTCCACCGCGTGCTTCATCGCCATCGCCATCTTCACCGGGTCGCGCGCCTGCGCGATGCCGGTGTTGGAGATCACCGCGTCGCAGCCCAGCTCCATCGCGACCGCCGCGTCGGACGCGGTGCCGATGCCGGCGTCGACGATGACCGGAACCTTGCTGTCCTCGATGATGAGGCGAATGTTGACCGTGCTCTGGATGCCGAGCCCCGAGCCGATCGGCGAGGCCAGCGGCATGATCGCGACGGCGCCGAGGTCTTCCAGCCGCTTGGCCATCAGGGGATCGTCGCTGCAATAGACCATGACCTTGAAGCCCTCGCGGGTCAGCATCTCGGTGGCGCGCAGCGTCTCGAGCATGTCGGGATAGAGCAGCTTCTTCTCGCCCAAGACCTCCAGCTTCACGAGGTCCCAGCCGCCGGCCTCGCGCGCCAGGCGCAGGGTGCGCACCGCGTCCTCGCCGGTGAAGCAGCCGGCGGTGTTGGGGAGATAGGTGACCTTCTTCGGATCGATGAAGTCGACCAGCCTGGGCTGGTTCGGATCGGTGAGGTTCACGCGGCGCACCGCGACGGTCACGATCTGCGCCCCGCTGGCTTCCAGCGCGCGGGCGTTGTCGGCGTAGGATTTGTACTTGCCGGTACCGATGATGAGGCGCGAATTGTAGGTCTTTCCGGCGATGGTGAAGGGCTTGTCCGCCACCACCGGCGCGACAGGTGCATTGCCGCCGCCGATGAAATGCACGATCTCGTAGCGGTCGCCGTCGCGCACCATCACCGCGTCATAGGTGGAGCGCGGCACGATTTCGAGATTGCGTTCCACCGCGATCTTCTTCGGATCGAGACCGAGGGCGGCCAGCAGGCCTTGCACGCTGAGGCTGGCGGGGACGTTGCGCGGCTCGCCGTTGACGGTGACGTTCAGGCTCATGGCTCTCCTCTCCCTACGCCGGTACGAGCCGGATCAGGTTCAAAGGGACTGGGCGGGATGCCCATCTCAGCCGCGAACGGCGCCCCCGGGATATTATTTTGGTCGCTCACGCTGTCGCGCAGGCTCCGCCGGACCATATCCCCCGGCGAGGCCGCGATAAACCCCGTGTTTGCGGGAAGCCCGCATGCGACTATAAGGGGCGAATCCACCTTCTTTCCGGAGTTCCCTTGGCCAAATCCGGCAACCGTAACAAAGCCTTGCCGATCTATGTGCTGAACGGTCCGACGCTCAATCTGCTCGGCACGCGCGAGCCGGAGATCTACGGGACGACCACGCTGGCGCAGATCGGGAAACTCTGCGCCGCGCGGGCGAAGAGCCACGGGCTTGCGGTCGTGTTCCGGCAGTCCAACCACGAGGGCGAGCTGGTCGACTGGATCCAGGAGGCGCGGACCAAGGGCTGCGGCGTGGTCCTGAACGCCGCGGCCTACAGCCATACCTCGATCGCGATCCACGATGCCCTGAAAGCGCTTGGCAAGCCGATCATCGAAGTGCACCTCTCCAATCCGCATGCGCGGGAACCTTTCCGCCACCGCTCCTTTGTCAGCAAGGTGGCCACCGGCCTGATCTGCGGGCTGAAGGAACAGGGCTATCTGGCCGCCATCGACGCGATGGCGGTCCTCATCGAAGGCACGTCATGACCATGAAGGACATCATGAACTCGATCGATGCCTGGCTTGGTTCGGGCGGCAAGGCGAAAGAGGGAGCGGTCCATGCCGGCGCGATCCGCGAGCTCGCGGAACTCCTGAAGGAGACCGGGCTGACCGAGATCGAGATCGAGGCGAATGGCGCGCGGCTGCGCGTATCCAAGCAGACCGGCGGCGCCGTAATGACGGCCGCGCCAGCCCCGGCAGCGGCAGCGGCAGCAGCGGCAGGGTCCGCCGCCGCGCCGGCGAAACCCGCCGGGCCGCATCCGGGCGCGGTGCCCTCGCCGATGGTCGGCACGGTCTATCTGTCGCCGGAGCCCGGCGCCAAGGCGTTCGTCAGCGTCGGCCAGATGGTGAAGGAAGGCGACACGCTCTTCATCGTCGAGGCGATGAAGACGATGAACCCGATCA
>CAZMHP010000319.1:0-3305 GCA_964566095.1 uncultured Rhizobium sp.
GAGGCGACCTATTGGGAAAGCCTCGACCAGATGCTGGCGCGGATGGACATCGTGTCGGTCAACTGCCCGCACACCCCGGCGACGTATCATCTGCTGAGCGCGCGGCGCCTGAAGCTGATGAAGCCGAGCGCCTATATCGTCAACACCGCGCGCGGCGAGGTGATCGACGAGAACACGCTGGCGCGCATGCTGGAGGCGGGGCAGTTGTCGGGCGCGGGGCTCGACGTGTTCGAGCACGAGCCGGCGGTGAATCCGAAACTTTTGAAATTGAAGAACGTGGTGCTGCTGCCGCATATGGGTTCGGCGACGATCGAAGGCCGCATCGACATGGGCGAGAAGGTCATCATCAACATCAAGACCTTCGCCGACGGGCACAAGCCGCCGGACCGGGTGATTCCGGCGATGCTTTAGGAAGGCGGCTCCGCCAGCGCTTCAAGCAGTTTCGCTGCGCGCGCCAATCCGGCTTCGTTGAAGCGCGAGAGTATAATGTTTATCGCTCGCAGAAGTTTGCCGCGCTCGCCTTTCTGCAAGCTTTCGAGAGTTGAGGAAAACAGCGCCAAAGGTTGAACCCCAAGAACCTTTGCGATGCGCTCAGCCGTACCGAAGGAGGGCGGGACCACGCCGCGCTCGATCTTGCCGATCGTTTCGAGCGTCACGCCGACACGCTCGCCGAGATACTCCTGTGTCCAGCCCTTCCCCTTGCGGTGATGACGGACATTCGCGCCGAAGGTCTGCTGCAATTCCACGCGCCGGCTCCCTGAGCCGACACCATCCGCGATCCTGATTCCTATTTTTAGGAATCAGGAGTAGTGATTTACATTTATAGGAATCTATATATCTTATTTTCGGAAATAAGCGCCGGGAAACGGGAATGGCCCGAGGCGGCTGGACATATTTGGGTATCCTCTTGGGCGTTGCGGGATCAGCGCCGATCTTTCTCTCCTTCGGCTGGGACGCCTGGGAAAGGCTGAAGGCGATCTATGTGTCTCAGAAGGATGTCGACCGGCTCGCCGCCGATTGCATCGCGCAATTCGGCTGCAGTGCGAAGCAGTTCATCGATACCGATCTCGACCGCGCCAAGCGCCGGGGCGAGACCGGCGAATACTGGTTGTTGATCCGGGTCCGCGAAACCATTGAAAGATGGGAAGTCGCCGGGAGCGTCACGCAACAATGAGCAGTCTTGTCATCACAGACGTGAAGCGAGTCACCGACTTTCTGCCGACGCAATGGCATGCGCGGACGCTGGACGGCCGACCAGTTTATGTCCGGTACAAATACGGCCGGCTTTCCGTGAACATCGGTCCAGCCGGCGGCACGATAGACGATGCCGTTTCAGCGGTGCATTTGTTCAATGAGCAGGTCGCGGATGATGACGATGACATCGGTATTGAAGACGTGTGCCGGCTCACAGGCATCGTGGTCGCGCCATGATCGTCGAAACCCGATACGTTCGAACACCTGGGTCCCCTTCCCCTCGCGACGCTAATGCGTCACTCGGCCGGGGATGACAACCCGGCCTGGGGTGAGGACAACACTTCTATTTCAGCGCCGCCCCCAACACCTCCACCATCTTCCCGAACGCGCGATCCGCCTGCACCGGATCGTAGATGCCTTCGCGGCCGGGGACGCACCAGCCATGGGCGGCGGGGTATGTTTCGCTCTCATAGGCGCCGCCCCACACCTTGAGGGCGACCTCGAGCCGGGCGATCGCATCGGCGGAGATCGAATGGTCGTTGGTGGCGTGGCCGAAATAGAGCCGCGCCTTGATCTTCGGCAAGAGAAGATGCGGGCTGTCGGGTTCATCCGTGTACAGATTGCCGCCATGGAACGACAGCGCGGCAGCGAATGTGCCCGGCGCCTGCGCGGCGGCATGCACGGCCATCTGGCCGGTGAAGCAATAGCCGACGATGCCGCACTTGCCGCGCTTCACCTCCGGCCGCGACAAAAGGAAATCGGCGTAACGGGCACCGTCCGGTCCCATCATCTCGTTCAAAAGACCGACACGCAGCTCGCCGAAGCGCTTCATCGTCCGCTCCTCGCCGAATTGCGGCGCGAAGTCGAACAGCGGCAGCGGGCCGGCGCGGTAGAAGGCGTTCGGCAGCAGCACCGCATAGCCCTTGTCGGCCAGGCGCTGCGCCATGTCGTGATAGGCGGGGCGGACGCCGAAGATGTCGGAGAGATAGACCACGCCCGGCCATGGGCCGGCGCCGGACGATGGCGTGAACAGGAAGGCCTCGGCGGTGCCGTCGGGCGTGGCGATGTCGAGCTTGGTCTGCGGCATGGCGAACGATCCCATTGCGAGCATTTGGGAAGACATATCTTGCCAGCCGGACGGATCGTGACAAGGCGGTAAAAACCGGTGCGAGCGTTCAGGCCGGCTGCGAATGCAAGACAATCAAATCCCGCAACGGGCAAGGCTCTATCGCGAACGCAGCACCATTGTTGTCGGAAAACTCAACCAGCGCCGTCTGCTTGTCGAGCAGTTCGACGATCGTTCCCACTTGCCCACGCGCCAGCTTCTTACGCGGCCTTGCCGAGAGCAGCGCGACGGCATTCAAAAGGGAGGGTTTTGCCTTTCTCGTCATATTCGGCCGTCTCAAAGCGCCCAGCATGTCAGGAACCGCAGGCGTCGTTCGCCCGTGCGGATCATCCACGCCGATCGTACCACGGCAATTCGTCGTTGTCGTCTTATCGTGATGTCGATCCGCCAGCGCGCGCCATAGGTGTCCTTGCCCATGGGTTGAGCGTTGCTGTCGGGCAACGCGGCCAGCAATTCGTCGCGTAGCCAGGCGGCGTCCGCCTGCCCGATGCCAAGAGCCCGCCGGAAAACGCGTGCCTTGTGCCGACCATATAAGTGCGCGGGGTCAAGGCAATACTCCGTCAGCTTGTCCAGATCGAACAAGACATCGTCATGGTCGGGAAGTCCCGCCATCACGGCAGCTCGTAGATCACCGCGTTCCAATAAGTCACGCGGTGCGAGCCGGTGCGGCGGAAGCCGCGGCGGCGCAGCTCGCGGCCGATCATCAGGTTGAAATAGCCATGCGCCACCAGCGCGGTCGCGCCCTCTTCGCCCGCGCGCGTCATCAGGATGTCGGCGGCCTCGGCGGCGCGATGCTTGGCCTTGCGATAGTCCTCGATCTCGGGGTGATAGCCGGCGTGCCACAGGATGCGCGCCATCACCGCCCAGGCGGGAACCTTGAGGCGCAGGAGCGGAATGCGCGGGCTGGCGAGCGGCGCCTCGGCGAACAGAGGATCGGCGATCAGCTCGGCGTTGGGCGCCAGCGCCTTGGCGCTGCCGGTCGAGC
>CAZMHP010000320.1:0-3242 GCA_964566095.1 uncultured Rhizobium sp.
TTGACGATGATGGTCTCGTCGCTCATCGCCGGGACATAGGCGCCGCCCGCGGTGCACGAGCCCATGACGGAGGCGATCTGCGGAATGCCGGCCGCGGACATCGTCGCCTGGTTGAAGAAGATGCGGCCGAAATGGTCGCGGTCGGGGAAGATCTCCGCCTGGTTGGGCAGGTTCGCGCCGCCGCTGTCGACCAGATAGATGCAGGGCAGCCGGTTCTGCAGCGCGATCTCCTGCGCGCGCAGATGCTTCTTCACCGTCATGGGGTAGTAGGTGCCGCCCTTGATGGTAGCGTCGTTGCAGACGATGACGCATTCGCGCCCGCTGACGCGGCCGATGCCGGTGATGATGCCGGCGCCATGGATGTCGCCTTCGTACATGCCGTTGGCGGCGAGCGGCGAGAGTTCGAGGAAAGGCGAACCGGGATCGACGAGACGCTCGACCCGCTCGCGCGGCAGCAGCTTGCCGCGTTCGGTGTGCCGCTTGCGCGAACGCTCGTCGCCGCCGAGCGCGGCGGTCGCCTGGCGCGATTTGAGCTCATCGACCAGCGCAGCCATAGCGGCCGCATTGGATTTGAACGCAGGGGTGTTAGGGGAGAGGGAGGACTTCAGGCTTGGCATCTATCCGCATCCCAGACTGTCATCCCCGGCTGAGCGATGCGCAGCATCGCGAGGGGAAGGGGACCCAGGTCGCGCAATTCGCTCGACTCGTACCCCGCTTATAGCAATATCCCAAATCGTCGTGATGGCGGAACCACCTGGGTCCCCTTCCCTCGCGCGCGCCGAAGCGCGCGCTCGCCGGGGATGACAGTGGCGCTCACACCAACTCCACCGCCACGGCCGTCGCTTCGCCGCCACCGATGCACAGCGCCGCGACGCCGCGTTTGAGGCCGCGCTTCTCCAGCGCCGCCAGAAGCGTCACGATGATGCGCGCGCCGGACGCTCCGATGGGATGGCCCAGCGCGCAGGCGCCGCCGTTCACGTTGACCTTCGCGTGATCCAGGCCAAGCTCGCGCATCGCGATCATCGCGACGACGGCGAAGGCTTCGTTGATCTCGAACAGATCGACGTCGTCCTTGGTCCAGCCGGCGGCCTTCAAGACCTTCTCGATGGCGCCAACCGGGGCGCGGGTGAACCAGCGCGGCTCGTCGGCATTGCTCGCCTGCGCCACGATGCGGGCGATGGGTTTGAGGCCGCGCCTCTTCGCCTCGTCCGCGCTCGCGATGACGAGCGCCGCGGCGCCGTCGCTGATCGACGACGAATTCGCCGCCGTCACCGTACCGTCCTTCATGAAGGCGGGTTTCAGCGTCGGGATTTTTTCCGGCTTGGCGGTCTTGGGTTGCTCGTCGAGCGCGACCGTGACGTCGCCGCCGCGGGTCGGGACTTTCACCGCGACGATCTCCGCTTCGAACGCGCCGGTATCCTGCGCCCATTTGGCGCGCTTGAGCGACTCCGTCGCGTAGGCGTCCTGCTCGGCGCGGGTGAATTGGTAGTGGCGCGCCGCGTCCTCCGCGAAGGCGCCCATCAGGCGGTGCTCGTAGGCGTCCTCGAGGCCGTCGAGGAACATCGAATCCTTCACTTCGCCATGGCCGAGCCGCATCCCGCCGCGCGCCTTGGGCAGGAGGTAGGGCGCGTTGGTCATACTCTCCATGCCGCCGGCGATGGCGAGGTTGGCGCGGCCGGCGAGGATCTGATCGGCGGCCATCATCACCGCCTTCATGCCCGAGCCGCACATCTTGTTGACCGTGGTCGCCGGCACGGCGAACGGCACGCCGGCATAGACCGCCGCCTGGCGCGCCGGGGCCTGGCCGAGCCCGGCCGGCAGCACGCAGCCCATCACCGTCTCGTCGATATCGGCGGCGGGAATGCCGGCGCGCCGCACTGCCTCGCCGATCGCCGCGGCGCCAAGCTCCGGGGCGGTCTTGCCCGCGAGATCGCCCTGGAAGCTGCCCATCGGGGTACGCGCGCCCGCCAGGATCACGACAGTGCTTGCCGACATGATATTGAAATCCCTTGGTTAATTCGCCGTCTCGCATTGGCACAAAGGCAATGACCGGCGCTTAACCCTGAGTTATCATCAACCGACAAGCCGGCCAAGCTGGCGCAAGGGAATGGGGGGCATGAATCGACGGCTGCTTGCAGCGCTGATCGGTCTGGGCGCGGGCGTTCTGCTCGCCGGCGCCTATGTGGCGTTGCTGTATGCCCGCGTTCCGCTGCGCCCGGAGTGGGTGGTCGGCGGCGCCGCGGCCATCGTCTTCGCCGGCGCGGTCGCGGTGTTCGCGCTGGTCGCGATGGACCGGCCGAGCTATGGCGGCATCAGACCGACCTTCCCGCTGAACGAAGAACCGGCCACGCGGTTCATCTTCCCCTTCAAGGGCGGCGATCTTCTGCAGATCGTGGCGCGGGCGGACATGTCGGTCGGCGAGATGCTCGTGCGGTTCGGCGATGCGTTCAAAACCCCGGCCGAGAACATGACCAAGCCGATTTCGCTGACGATCAAGGGTTCCGCCAAAAAGCCCTTTTCGACGATCACGCTCGAGCAGCTCTTCCTCGCCTTGAAGCCGTTCAACCTCCAACATGTGGTGCTGGTGAACGACAAGGACGACTTCGTCGGCTACATTCCCGGGCGCCGCGCGCTGAAGGAGTTCGCGGGCGACAAGCCCGAGGAAAAGATCACCAAGTTCATCGTGAAGGTATTGGCCGATCCCAGCGCCGGCGGCGTTCTGCGCGATATCGGCGGCATCACGCGCGACGATACGATCAACGAGACGGACACCGCGCGCGACGCCGAAGGAAAGGTCTGGGCGAACGACAACGTTCACGGCCTCGTCGTCCACCGTCACCTCAAGCCCATCGGGGTCATCAGCAAGGTCGACGTGCTGCGGGTCAACGCCGGCCGGCCGTAGCCGCCGGGCTCAGTTGCCGCTTTCCTCGAACAGTTCGCGGCCGATGAGCCAGCGGCGGATTTCGGACGTGCCGGCGCCGATCTCGTAGAGCTTGGCGTCGCGCAGGAGGCGTCCGGTCGGATAGTCGTTGATGTAGCCGTTGCCGCCCAGGCACTGGATCGCCTGAAGGGCCATCCAGGTGCCCTTCTCGGCCGCGTAGAGGATCGCGCCGGCGGCGTCCTTGCGCGTGGTCTTGCCCGCATCGCAGGCGCGGGCGACGGCGTAGACATAGGAGCGCACGGCGCTGAGCGCGACATACATGTCCGCCAGCTTGGCCTGCATGATCTGGAAATTGCCGATC
>CAZMHP010000321.1:0-3230 GCA_964566095.1 uncultured Rhizobium sp.
CGTCCTCGATGCCTTCGCGCAGGGGCGTCGGAATGTCCTGATAGACGCCGAGTTGGCCGGCATTGACGATGCCCATGTCCATGCCGGCCTTGATGGCGTGGAACAGGAAGACCGAGTGCATCGCCTCGCGCACCGGCTCATTGCCGCGGAAGGAGAAGGAGAAGTTGGAGAGGCCGCCGGAGATGTGGCTGTGCGGGCATTCGCGGCGGATGACCTCCGTCGCCTCGATGAAGGCCTTGCCGTATTCGTTGTGCTCCTCGATGCCGGTGGCGACCGCGAAGATGTTGGGGTCGAAGATGACGTCTTCCGGCGCGAAACCGATGGTCTCGGTCAAGATTTTGTAAGCGCGCTTGCAGATCGCGATCTTGCGCTCTTTCGTGTCGGCTTGGCCCTGCTCGTCGAACGCCATGACGACGACGGCGGCGCCGAAGCGCAGAACTTCGCGGGCCCGCGACACGAAGGCTTCTTCGCCTTCCTTGAGGCTGATCGAATTGACGATCGCCTTGCCTTGGCAGCACTTCAAGCCTGCCTCGATCACGCTCCATTTGGAGCTGTCGATCATCAGCGGCACGCGCGCGATGGCCGGCTCGCCGGCGATGAGATTGACGAAGCGCGTCATCGCCGCTTCGGAATCGATCAGGCCTTCGTCCATGTTGATGTCGATGATCTGGGCGCCGTTCTCGACCTGGCCGCGCGCGATCTCGAGCGCCGCTTCATAGTCGTTTGCGGCGATCAGCTTGCGGAACTTGGCGGAGCCGGTGATGTTGGTGCGCTCGCCGACATTGACGAAGTTGAGGTCGGGGGTGAGCGTGAAGGGCTCCAGACCGGACAGGCGCATATGGCGCGGACGTTCGGGAATGGCGCGCGGCGGCAGGTCCTTCACGCGGCGGCCGAATTCGCGGATGTGCTCGGGCGTCGTGCCGCAGCAGCCGCCGACGATGTTGACGAGGCCGGAACGGGCGAACTCCTCGATCAGCCCGCCCATGTTTTCGGGCGTGTCGTCATAGCCGCCGAATTCGTTGGGCAGGCCGGCATTGGGATGGGCGCTGACCAGCGTGTCGGCCACGCCCGACAGTTCGGCGATATAGGGGCGCAGCTCCTTGGCGCCGAGCGCGCAGTTGAGGCCGACGGCGAAGGGCTTGGCGTGGCGCACCGAATTCCAGAACGCCTCGGGCGTCTGGCCGGTCAGCGTGCGGCCGGAAAGATCGGTGATGGTGCCGGAAATCCAGATCGGCAGGCGCACGCCCAGTTCGTCGAACGCTTCCTCGATGGCGAAGATGCAGGCCTTGGCATTCAGCGTGTCGAAGATCGTCTCGATCATCAGCACATCGGAACCGCCCTTGATCAGGCCCAGCGTGGCTTCCTTATAGGTGCGGCGCAGATCGTCGAAGGTGATGTTGCGGAAGGCGGGATCGTTGACGTCGGGCGAGATGCCGGCGGAGCGGTTGGTCGGTCCGAGCACGCCGGCGACGAAACGCGGGCGGTCGGCGGTCGACGCTTCGTCACAGACCTCGCGCGCCAGCCTGGCACCTTCGAAGTTGAGCTCGCCGACCAGATGTTCGAGGCCGTAATCGGCTTGGGATGTTTCGGTCGAGGTGAAGGTGTTGGTCTCGAGAAAATCGACGCCGGCGGCGAGATATTGCCGGCCGATTTCGCGGATCACGTCAGGGCGCGTCAGCGTGAGCAGGTCGTTGTTGCCCTTGAGATCGGACTTGTGATTACCGAAGCGCTGCCCCCGGAAATCGTCTTCCGAGAGCTTGTAGCCCTGGATGAGCACGCCCCAGGAGCCGTCGAGCAAAATGATGCGTTTCTTGGCCTGCTCGGCGAGCCAGGCGAGACGGGATGTGCGGTCAAAGGTCATGCGCGGTCCTTTTCCTCCCCCGTTCACGGGGGAGGTGGCGCGGCGACGCAACGCGTCGGCGCGACGGAGGGGGGAGATTCACCATCGAGGGCGGAGTTTCTCCCCCTCCCCGGCCTTCGGCCGGACCTCCCCCGTAAACGGGGGAGAAAAGATACCTTGAACTCATGCTGCCTTCTCCACGGGGACCAACCCCATGATGCGGCAGGCGGCATAGGCGAGGTTCGCCTGGTTGAGCGTGTAGAAATGAAATTGCGAGAACCCGCGGGCGCGCAGTTCGTGCACCTGCTCGGCCAGCACGGCGGCGGCGACGATGCGGCGCGTCTCGACATCCTCGTCGAGGCCTTCGTAAGCCCTAGCCAGCCAGGCGGGAATCGCGGCGCCGGCGCGGCCCGCCATGCGCTCCACGCCGCGGAAGGCGGTGGTCGGCATGATGCCGGGCACGATCGGGATGTGAAGGCCCGCGGCGGCGGCCTTGTCGCGGAAGCGCGCGACATAGTCGTTGTAGAAGCAGAACTGGCCGAGCGCGCGTGTCGCCCCGGCATCGGCCTTGCGCTTCAACAGCTCGATGTCGTGTTCGAAGTTCGGCGAATCCGGATGCGCCTCCGGGTAAAAAGAAACGCTGATCTCGAACGGCGCGATCGAGCGGATGGCCTCGATCAGATTGGGTGTCGAGGCATAGCCGTTGAGGTGCGGCCGATAGGCTCCGGCCATGTCGGGCATATCGCCGCGCAGCGCCACGATGTGGCGGATGCCGGCATCCCAATATTGCGAGACGATCTCCTTGATCTCGTGCCGCGAATGGCCGACGCAGGTCAGATGCGCGGCGGGCTTCAGGCTCGTTTCGTCGACGATGCGCTTGACGGTGGCGTGGGTGCGCTCACGCGTCGTGCCGCCGGCGCCATAGGTGACGGAGACGAAGGTGGGCGCGATGGGTTCGAGCCGGCGGATCGACTTCCACAAGGCCTCTTCCGCCTCGGCCGTGCGCGGCGGCGAGAATTCGAAGCTGACCGAGATCGGCCGCGTGTCGGATACCAATTCCTGCAGGCTCATGCCGCTTCCGCCTTCACGTTGAGGGATTTTTGCGCGAGCCAGATCTTGACGATGAGCTTGTCGGCGCCGGCGGGGCGCGGAACGATGGTCTCGCCGGTCAGCGACTTCAGGCCCGCGGCATCGAGCCAGCCGTGAATCTCGCGGTCGGCGAAGCCGAGACGGCGATGGGCGAAGTCGTCGCGCAGGAATTCTAGAGCGTGCGGCGCGAAATCGGCGATGAGCAGCCGCCCGCCGGCGCCCATCACGCGCGCGGCTTCGACCACTGCGGCCTGCGGATCGTCGAGATAGTGCAGCACCTGGTGCAGCAGCACCGCGTCGA
>CAZMHP010000322.1:0-3223 GCA_964566095.1 uncultured Rhizobium sp.
GCGCGCACGCCGGTGCGGATGCCGCGGCTCTGGCCGAGGTTGCGGCCGTGCTGGATGATTCGCAGCTGCGGGATTTCCGTCTTGAGCGCGAGCAGCGCATCGCCCGTGCCGTCGCGCGAGCCGTCGTCGACGAAGATGATTTCCGCGGACGGCTCGTCCTTCAGGGCGGCCGCGATCTCGCGCGCGAGCGGCGCGACATTGTCGGCCTCGTCCTTGACCGGCACGACCACGGAGAGGGCGACCGCCATGCTGAGGTTCCGTTCGATCCCGTCGTAGAATAAAGTGGCTGCCGGCCGGTCTTCGCGGCCTCCCGAATGCACGCGCGCGTCCCGGCCGGCCGCCTTATACAGGCGCAGGCTGCCAAGAAACAGGCTTGTTCCAGGATGACCCATTTGCCGCATTCCCCCCGCCGGAGGTGCCCGGTCAAGGCCTGGCCATACAAGGCCCGTTCCAGATGACGCGCGCGGAGGAATCCGACACCGCCCCGGCGCCGGCGGCTCTTGCCGTCCCCCAGGTGCCCGCGACGCGCGCCGGCCGCGCCCTGTCCTGGGCGGCGCGCAACGGGTGGGCGACGCTGTCCTTGCTCTGCGTGCTGCTCTGGCTTCCCGGCATCGTCAGCCTGCCGCCGATCGACCGCGACGAGAGCCGCTTTGCGCAGTCCTCGCGCCAGATGCTGGAGAGCGGCGACGTCGTGAACATCAAATTCGGCCATGTGCCGCGCTACAAGAAGCCGGCGGGGATCTACTGGCTGCAATCGGCGACGACGGCGGTCGCGGGGCTGGGCGATCACAGCCACATCTGGACCTACCGCCTCGCGTCCCTCATCGGCGGCACATTGGCGGTGCTGCTGTGCTTCTGGTGCGCGCGTGCCTTCGCGCTGGCCGAGATCGCCTGGCTGGCCGCTGCGCTGATGGCGACCTCGCTGTTGCTGAGCGCCGAAGCGACCATGGCGACGACCGACGCGGTGCAGCTCGCCTGCCTGATGGGGACGATGGGCGTCTTGCTGCGCGTCTATCTGGCCGCGCGCGATCCGGGCAAGCCGATGCCCGGCACGCGGTTGATCCTGATCGGCTGGGCCGCCTTTGCCGCCGGCATCCTGATCAAGGGGCCGGTCGTGCCCGGGGTCTGCCTCGTCACCGTCGCGGCGCTGCTCGCCTGGGACCGCGGTGACTGGCGCTGGCTCGCCCACCTCAAGCCGCTCTACGGCGTGCCGCTGATGCTGCTGATCGTGCTGCCCTGGGGCATCGCAATTCTCCTTGCCAGCCATGGCGCCTTCTATGAGCAGTCGCTGGGCCAGGACTTCGCCGCCAAGCTCGCCGGCGGGCAGGAGAGCCACGGCGCCTGGCCGGGCTATTATCTGTTGCTGGCCACGCTGACGTTCTGGCCGGCGATCGCCTTCGTCCTGCCCGGCCTCGCATCGGCCATCGACCGCGCCGCCGAACCGGCGAATCGTTTCCTGCTCGCCTGGGGCGGCGCGAGCTGGCTGATGATCGAGGCGGTGCCGACCAAGCTGCCCAACTACATCCTGCCGGCCTATCCGGCGATCGCGATGCTGGCGGCGGTTTGGATGCTCCTGCCGCGCGAAGATGGCGGACCGCGCTGGACGCGCATACTGTTCTACGTTGCCGCCGCGCAATTCGCGCTCGGCGCCGCGGCGCTGGTGGCCGCGCCGATCCTGGCGCCCCTCTATTACGGCGTTGTCACCTGGTGGCTGATCGCGCTGGCCGCGTTCGGCGCGATCCTGGCGTTGAGCGCGTTCATTTCCTTTTTGCGCCGCGCGAAGATCGCGGCCTTTGGCTTCGCCGCCCTGTCGGTGTTGGTCCTATATCCGACGCTCACGGTGGGCGCGGCGCCGGGGCTCGCGCGGATCTGGGTCAGCCCGCGAGCCGCGGCCCTCATCGCCAAGTACAAGCGGCCCGACGATCCGCCGCCGGTCGCGGCCGGATACACCGAGCCGAGCCTGATGTTCCTCCTGGGCAGCGAGACGCGCCTCACCGATGGGGCCGGTGCGGCCGAGGTCGGTGCCTCGCAAGGCGGCCTCGCGCTGATCGAAGATGGTGAGAAGGCGTCCTTCCTCGCCCGCCTGGCCGAGATCGAGGCCGACGCGGTCCCTCTTGATGGCCTCTCCGGCTTCAACTACACGCGCGGCCGCGCGGTCCACATCACCCTCTATCGCCTGACCCAGACTCACGACGTGACGTCCCCCCCGGCGGAGTGAGGCGGTCCGGTCACAGCGCCCTCGAAAACATTCACAGGCATGCTCGGGGCCGACGCACCGGCCCCGCACCGCCTCGATCGGCGTTCTCGCGCCGCGCCATCGGTCGCCGAATGCCGTCCCGATGCGCGCGATGCGGGCCGCGAAGCGCGCATTTGATAGCGATGAAATAAGACTTAGATGATTCGGCATGGCGCGATATGAACGTCGTGCGGCGCGACCGGTCCTTGCATCGATCCGCGCTCCGGAGTGCCTGGTGATGCGTCGTCCGATGGGGTGCATCGGATCGTCGGAGGTCCGGGCCGATCTCTTGTTTCTCTTGACGACCGAAATGAAGCCACTAAATATCGTTTTTGTTGTTGCGCCCTTTGATGGGGAGTCGTCGGGGCTTTCGCGTGGGCGGCAACTTCGGAGCGTCTTATAGGACGATGAGTCTCCAAATCGCGCGGGGGCGAGAAGCCAAGCCTCCGCTTCGGGCGGCCCGGCCCAGACCGGATGTCCGCCCTCAGCTTCGAGAAGCCACCGGTGCTCCAGCGATCGCGCTTCCCGCGAGAAAGCAGGCTCTTCGCTTCCCCGTAAGTCCCGCGACCCGCGCCTTCTACAAGACCTTCTATCCCGACACCTCGACGGTCGAGTGGAACGATTGGCGCTGGCAGATGCGTGCGCGCATCCGCACCCGGGACGAACTGGTCCGCCTGTTCTCGCTCTCGACCGACGAATTCGACGCGGTGAGCCGCCACCAGGGCTCGCTGCCCGTCGGCATCACGCCCTATTACGCCAGCCTGATGGATCAGAAGGACCCGGCCGAGCCGCTGCGGCGCACCCACATCATGACCGGCGACGAGTATGTGACCACCGCGGGCGAGGATGACGATCCCCTGGGCGAGGACCATGACATGGCCGCGCCGGGCCTGGTCCACCGCTACCCCGACCGCGTGCTGTTCCTGACGACCGGCACCTGCTCGACCTATTGCCGCTATTGCACGCGCGCCCGCGTCGTCGGCAATC
>CAZMHP010000323.1:0-3221 GCA_964566095.1 uncultured Rhizobium sp.
CTGATAGCCGTTCAGCCCGGGCATCTTGATGTCGGTGATGAGCAGATCGATGTGCTCGGTGGTGTTGAGCATGGCAAGCCCTTCATTGCCGTCGCCGGCCTCCAGCACGTCATAGCCGGCGTCGCGCAGGGCTTCGACCGCGACGAGGCGGAGCAGCGCCTCGTCCTCCGCGATCAGGATCCTCGGTGCGGTTGTCATGCGATTTCTCTGTCTTTCTCGGCCGGGTCTCGCGCCATCAGGATGATGATGGAGGTGCCGCGCCCCGGCGCGCTGTCGATTCGCAGCGTACCATTCGACTGCCGGATGAATCCGAATGCCATGCTGAGGCCGAGCCCCGTGCCGCGCCCGAGCGGCTTGGTGGTGAAGAACGGATCGAGCGCGCGCTTGCGCACCTCGTCCGACATGCCGATTCCGGTGTCGGAAATGCGCAGCTCGACATGGTCGCCCGGCGCCACATCGGCGCCGAAGCGCGTGGGATCGGTGATGCGCACGTCGCTGGTCTCGATGACCAGCGTGCCGCCTTCCGGCATCGCGTCGCGGGCGTTGATGGCGAGGTTGAGGATCACGCTTTCCATCTGGTTGGTGTCGCACACCGTCTTCCAGCGCGCCTTCAGCCGCCAGTCGATCCGCACATGCTCGCCGACGGAGTGGCGCACCATCTCGGCCATGCCGGCCGCCAGGTCGCTGATGCTGACGGCGGTCGGCGAGAGCGGCTGGCGGCGCGAGAAGGCGAGCAGGCGCCGGGTCAGCGCCGCGGCGCGGTCGATGCCCTCATTGGCCGAGTCGAGATAGCGCTGGACGTCGGTGCTGCCCTGGCTCAGGCGCTTGTGCAGCAGGTGCAGGCTGCCCTTGATGACGGCCAGAAGGTTGTTGAAGTCGTGCGCCACGCCGCCGGAAAGCTGGCCGACGGCCTCCATCTTCTGGCTCTGGCGCAGCGCCTCCTCCGCCTTTTCGCGCTCCTCCATCTCGGTTTCGAGGCGGCGGTTGGTATCGGCCAGCACCACGGCGCGATCCTCGAGCTCGAGATTGACGGAGCGCAGCGCGCGCTGCGCCGTCGCCATCACGGCCAGGAACAGCGCCGCCATGATGGCGAGCAGCATGATCGCGGCATAGCGCGCCAGCCGCCGCTCCGACGATTCGTCGATCGCGCGGACATAGACGGTGCCGAGCGCGAGCGATTCCTGGCGGATCGGCGTGAACACGGTCAGTCTTCCGCTTTCCTGCACGGTGCTTGCCCGCGCCAGCGTGCGTGGCACCGGCCGCATCCGGTCTTCCGAAAAGCCCGCGAACAGCCGGCCCTGGGAATCGTAGACGCCGATCGCCTCAACCTCGGGGTTGATGCGCAGGGCATTGACGTATTCGCGCGCCGTCACCACGTCGCCGAACGCGACCGGGGCGGTGACGCTGGCGGCCAGGATCTGCGCCTGGACCGTGACTTCGCGCAGGCGCTGCGCCTGGAACAAGCGGTCCTGGTAGGTCGAGACGAAGAACCCGGCGAGCAGCAGCGTGGCGACGCCGGCGAGCGCGAACCAGACGCCGTAGCGGGTGATGAGGCGGAACTGGGACTGCGCGCTCATCGCCGCGCCCCCTGCGTCACGCCATGCGCCAAAGCGAGCAGCTTGGAGCTGATCGTCAGATGGTTGGCGGCGGCGGCGGCGGTGTCGATGTCGAAATTCACGCGACCCTCGACCACGACGAACTGGATGATGCCGGGCGTGGCGTCGCCGGAATCGGTGACGGTCAGCGTGGGGGCGCCGCGCACCGCATCGAGGGCCTGGGCCGTGGTCTGGGCCTGCGAGCCGGCCGCGAACATCAGGTGGCAGCCGGCCTTGCCGTCCACGGTGGCGAGGCGGCGCAGCAGGACGGGGTGATCGCCGACGCGCTGGCTGGCGATGGTCTTCTCCACCGAGTCCGCGAAGGGATCGTTGCCGACGATGCACAGCACGAAGGGCGCGTTCGGCTGGTCGAAAGCCGAGGGCGGCCATTCCACGAAGGGCGCGAATTTGTAGAGGAAGGTCGCCTTGACCGCGTATTCCAGAGACCGGTCCGCGGCACGCCCGGACGGGGCGCCGAGCAGAAACGCGGCAATCGCGAGGACGGCCGCCCTTAACCGCAAGGGCAGTGCCCCCACCCCATCTGACGAATGCCTGGCCGGATTACGACGGCGCGGGACTCAGCGCAGCCCGTCGCATGCCCCACCTCCGCCATCGTTCCCCTCGGATGCACCCCACCGCAGGCCAAAACGTCCCAGCCGCCCAAAGGGTTCCGGATGGGTTTGTTAGCATGACGTGGAGAGGGCGCGAATGGTGCCCGGGGACAGAATCGAACTGCCGACACGTGGATTTTCAATCCACTGCTCTACCGACTGAGCTACCCGGGCCTACCCAATAGGGCCGGGCTTTCTAAGCGACGGCCGACGCCTTGTCCAGCGGAGCGAAAGTCAATGCAATTCAGGGTCTTCGCCGGTGTCCTGGGGCTCTTCGCCCTCGGCCGGCGGGGCACCGGGAATGGCATATTCGCCGCGGAGCCAGCGGCCCAGATCGATGTCGGCGCAGCGCTTGGAGCAGAACGGGCGGAGCTTCGCGTCGCGGGGCCTGCCACAGACCGGGCACTGTCCACCCTCAGACGGTTGAGACATCGAACCCCTCGCGGGCGAAGGCGTCATTGGCCTCGAAGGCGACGCGGGGCGCGCCGCGGCGGGCGAGCGCGCCGCGCACCTCCTCGCCATGGTCGTCGAACCATTTCACCACTTCGGACGAGGCGCGCACGACGATGGGCTTGCCGGGCGCCGCGACCGCGGCGCGCTCCACGCTGCGCAGCACTTCGAGGGCGACGCTGTCACGGGTGCGCTTGCGGCCATGGCCGGAGCAGGAGCGGCAGCATTCGCTCATCAGCTTGACCAGGGGATCGCGGATGCGCTTGCGCGTGATCTCGACCAGGCCGAATTCCGACATCGGCGAGATCTGGGTCGGCGTGTGGTCCTTGGAAAGGCTTTCGGCCAGGGTGTCGAGCACCTTCTCGATGTTCTTGGCGTCGGAGAGATGGATGAAGTCCACGACGATCAGCCCGCCGATGCCGCGCAGGCGGACCTGGCGGCCGATCTCGTCGGCGGCTTCGAGATTGACCTTGAGGCTGGTCTCTTCGAGGCCGGTCGAGGCGGTGAAGCTGCCCGAGTTCACGTCGACCGCGGTCAGCGCCTCGGTGCCTTCGATGGTGATCCA
>CAZMHP010000324.1:0-3202 GCA_964566095.1 uncultured Rhizobium sp.
TCGGTGATGGTCTGCTTGCCGGCGTTGATGAGATCGGGATCGACCTCGTTCTCGCGCGGGAACGGCCCCATGCCGAGCATGCCGTTCTCCGACTGCAGCGTCACATCCATCCCCTCGGGAATGTAGTTCGCCACCAGCGTCGGGATGCCGATGCCGAGATTGACGTAGAAGCCGTCGCGCAATTCGCGCGCCGCTATCTTTGCGAGATCGTCGCGTGTCCAGGGCATGTCAATTCTCCGCTAGCGCAAGTTCGAGCAACGGACGTTCCCACGTCACGCGCCCGATGGGTGGTGCGAGGCCGCGCCGGACGGCCCCCATGCGTTCGTAAAACCCGACCGAGGGCGGATGCGACCCGATCAGCACGGTGGCATGACCGTGCCGTCGCGCCACCTGCTTCATGTGATCGAACAGCGCGCGCCCGACACCCAGGCCCTGCGCCGCATCGCTCACGAACATCAGATCGAGGTCCGCCTTGCCGTCGACGATCAAACTGTAGAAGCCGATCAACGCTCCATCCGCATCGGCCACGAAAACTCTGTGGCGCTCAAGGTCGCCGGACGTGACGACGTAGTTCTCGATGATGACGTAGTACTCGCCCTTATAGGCGCTGGACGCATGCATCAAGGCATTGATGGCCGGCAGATCGCGTTCTTCCGCCGCGCGCAGGACGAAGGACCGCGACACGGCGCTCACCCTTCCCGCACCGTGCGCTTTTCGATGCGCTTCTCGTAGGCCGCACCTTCGACGATGCGCTGTACGAAGATGCCGGGCGTGTGAATCGTGTCGGGGTCGATCGAGCCGACGGGCACCAGATGCTCGACCTCGGCCACCGTCACCTTGCCGGCGGTCGCCATCATCGGATTGAAATTGCGCGCCGTCTTGCGGAAGACGAGGTTGCCTTGCGCGTCGCCCTTCCACGCCTTGACGATGGAGAGATCGGCGACGAGGCCGCGTTCCAGGACAAAGGTGTGGCCGTCGAATTCCTTGTGCTCCTTGCCCTCGGCGATCAGCGTGCCGACGCCGGTCTTGGTGTAGAAGCCGGGAATGCCGGCGCCGCCGGCGCGGATGCGCTCGGCCAGCGTGCCCTGCGGATTGAATTCGAGCTCCAGCTCGCCGGCAAGATATTGCCGCTCGAAGGTCGCGTTCTCGCCGACGTAAGAGGAAATCATCTTCTTGATCTGGCGGGTCTGCAGCAGCAGACCCAAGCCGAACTCGTCGACGCCGGCATTGTTGGAGATGACGGTGAGGCCCTTGACGCCGCTGTCGCGGAGCGCCGCGATCAGCATCTCCGGGATGCCGCACAGGCCGAAGCCGCCCGACATGATGGTCATGCCGTCGAACAAAAGGCCGTCGAGCGCGGTCTTGGCGTCGGGATAGACTTTTCGCTTCATGAGGATTCCGTGCGTGCGAGGCCGCGACTATAGCGCGGCCTTCGGCCGTTCGCGCGCGTCATTCCGTCCAGGAGAAGCCGACCCGCAGCACGCGCGGGCTCGCATAGCTGGTGACCAGGTCGGCGCTTTCGGTGGTGGCGACGCGCGCGTTGAGCAGATTGTCGCCCGCGACATAGGCCGACAGCCCGCGCCACAGGCGCTGGGCGATCCTGGCGTCGAGCGTCGTCGCGGGCGCCAGGCGCAGCGTGTTCTGATCGTCGGCGAAACGGGTGCTTTCATGGCGCGCATCGAGACTGATCGTCAGTCCGTCCCTGGGCACGGCGCGAAAGCCCGCGGTCAGGGTGAAGGCCGGCGCCTGGGAGGGGCGCTTGCCGGTGAGCTGGGACGCGGCGAGGCCGCCTTGCACATGGGCGTCGACGTAGTCGAAGGCCGTGTTCAGCGAGAGCCACGACGCCACCTGCCACTGCGCATCGGCCTCGATGCCATAGGCGTCGATATTGCCGGCGTTCTGGCGCTGGATGAGCAGCCCGCCGAGCGGCACCATGCCGAGCCCCGGCACGGTGACCGGGCCATGGTCGACGGTGACGTTGGTGATGGCGCTGTGGAGCTGGTTGTAGAAGCCGGTCAGGTCCCAGGAAAAGCTCTCGCCTTGTTCGCCGGCGCCGAGTTCCGCGCCGTA
The DNA here is from genome assembly GCA_964566095.1 of uncultured Rhizobium sp. Lineage (GTDB taxonomy): Bacteria > Pseudomonadota > Alphaproteobacteria > Micropepsales > Micropepsaceae > Rhizomicrobium. The sequence continues at coordinate 2,071 of CAZMHP010000324.1, forward strand.
GAGTTTTTCCGGCGTCAGACCGGGATTGGCTTCGGTGATGTTGTTGCCGAGCCGAAAGGGGCGGTAGAGCTCGTTGAGCGAGGGGGCGCGAAACCCACCATAGGCGGCGGCGCGCAGATACAGGTCCTCGCCGATATTCTGGCGGAGGCCGAGACGGGCGGTCGGCACGACGCCGCTTTTGGACGCCGTGCGCTGATCCAGCGAAACGGCGCCGCTGGACAAGACCGTCTGAACGAGATGGCCGCCGGTCGAGGCCCATTGGTCGGCGCGCAGGCCGATCGTCAGCAGCGTTCCGGCGAGCTGCGCCGCGCCCTCGGCATAGAGCCCGCCGACGAAGGTGCGGCCCCCGCTGTCGCGTCCCATCGTCGGCACGCCCGCCGTGTAGGAGTAGTGTTCCTTGGAGTCGCCTTGGGTGACGCGCGCGTCGCCGCCGACCTCCCAATCGAGCGCCATGAAGCTGCCGCGCAGCGCCGCGTTGAAGCCGAAGCCGAGGGCGGGTGTGGAATATTGATCGTTGGTGAGCGTGGTCGAGGCGCGATGGGGCGGGTTGACGCTCGCGGAGGTGTTGGAGAAATCCGAATCGCGCAGCCAGGCCTGCACGCGATAGCCGAGCGCGGCGCCGCTTTGCGGATGCGCCAGGGTGAGGCTGGCGGTGACGCCGTCGGCCGAGGAGCGCGTTCCCACCAGGCCGGAGTCGCGGTTCTCGCCATAGGCGCCGAGCCGCAGCGAGATCAGCGCGCCATCGTAAGGCGTGACCTCGGCGCGCAGCGAGGCGTTGCGGGCGTGATAGGTCACCGCGTCGTCGGCCGGCCCCCGCTGCGCGGGCGCGATCGCAATCCAGCCATCGCTGTCTTCATCGGACGCGCTGGCGAACAGAGAGATGGGGCCGAGCGTCGTGCCGCCCGACGCGGCGAGGCGCTTGCCGTTCAACTGGGCGAGCGAGGCATCGGCGGCGGCGAGGCCGTCGCCATGCGCCTCTTTCAGCGCGATCACGCCGGTGAGCGCACCCGCGCCGTAGGGACCGGCGCCCGCGCCGCGCACGGTTTCCGCGCCTTCGATGTCTTCGGGCGGCAGCGACGACCAGATCACCCAGCCGCCGAAGGGATCGTTCTGCGGCACGCCGTCGAGCGTG
>CAZMHP010000325.1:0-3179 GCA_964566095.1 uncultured Rhizobium sp.
GGCCGGTGATGGCGGTGATCGGCGGCGCCAAGGTCTCGACCAAGATCGCGCTGCTGGAGCATCTGGTCGACAAGGTCGACGTCCTGTTCATCGGCGGCGCGATGGCCAACACCTTCTTCGCCGCGCAGGGCATCGACGTCGGCAAGTCGCTCTACGAGCCCGATCATCTGAAGACCGCCAGCCGCGTCATCACGCTATCGACTGAGGCCGGCTGCGTAATCCTGCTGCCGCAGGACGTGGTGGTGGCCAAGGCGTTCAAGGCGGGTGCGGAACACCGCACCAGCGACGTCGCCCAGGTGCATAGCCAGGAGATGATCCTCGACGTCGGGCCCAAGACCATCGCGGAGTTCGAGCGGCGGCTGAAAAGCGTGCGCACATTGGTGTGGAACGGTCCGCTCGGCGCGTTCGAGACAGAGCCCTTCGACCGGGGAACCGTGGCGGCGGCGAAGCTTGTCGCCAAGGCGACCAAGGCGGGCGATCTGCTGTCGGTGGCGGGCGGCGGCGACACGGTGGCGGCGCTGAACGCGGCGGGCGTCGCGGGCGATTTCACCTATGTTTCGACCGCGGGCGGCGCTTTCCTGGAATGGCTGGAAGGGCGGGAACTCCCGGGCGTCGCGGCCCTTCAAATTTGACGGCGCACCGGCTAAAGACCTCTCCGATTTGGTGGGTAGGGACGATCCGGTGGAGATCGTCGCTGGGGAGAGGACGGCCATGAATCTCGCGGAGTTGAACGCGATCGCGCACAAGATGACGGCCAAGGGCAAGGGCATCCTGGCCGCCGACGAAAGCACGGCCACGATCAAGAAGCGCTTCGACAAGATCGGTGTCGAGAATGTCGAGGCCAATCGGCGCGACTACCGCGAGCTTCTGTTCCGCACCGACGATGCGATGAAGAACTATATCGGCGGCGTGATCCTGTTCGACGAGACGATCCGCCAGAAGGCCGCCGACGGCACGCCGCTGGTGGCGTTGATCGAAAAGTCGGGCGCGGTGCCGGGCATCAAGGTCGACGCCGGCGCCAAGCCGATGGCGCTCGACCCCAGCCAGACCGTGACCGAGGGCCTGGACGGCTTGCGAGAACGCTTCGTCGAGTACCACAAGCTCGGCGCACGTTTCGCCAAATGGCGCGCGACCTATGACCCGACCAAGGTGTCGTACAATTCCGTCAACGCCAACGCCCACGCCCTGGCGCGCTATGCGGCGCTGGCGCAGGAGAACGGCATCGTGCCGATCGTCGAGCCGGAAGTGCTGATGGATTACGACAACGACATCGACACCTGCGCCGCGGTGACCGAGTGGGTGCTGAAGGACGTGTTCCAGCAGCTCTACTACGCGAACGTCGCGCTCGAAGGCATCGTGCTGAAGCCGAACATGATCGTGCCGGGCATGAAATGCGCCAAGCAGGCGAGCGTGGACGAGGTCGCCGACCGCACGGTGGACGTGCTCAAGCGTTGCGTGCCGAGCGCGGTGCCGGGCATCGCCTTCCTCTCCGGCGGGCAGTCGGACGAGGACGCCACGGCCCATCTCTCCGCGATGAATGCGCGCCACGACCTGCCCTGGTCGCTGACCTTCTCCTATGGTCGCGCGCTGCAGGCCGCGCCGCAGAAGGCCTGGTCGGGCAAGATGGAAAACGTCGCCGCCGCACAGGCCGCGTTCCTGCACCGCGCCCGGATGAACAGCCTCGCCGCGCTCGGCAAATGGACGGCGACCGAGGAGAAGAAGGCGGCGTGACCGAGCGCTGCCGGCTTTATCTCATTACGCCGCCCAAGCTGGAGGCGAAGAGCTTCGCGAAGACTCTGGAGGCCGCGCTGGACGCGGGGGACGTCTCGTCCCTGCAGCTCAGACTCAAGGACGTGCCGGACGACGAGATCAAGCGCGCGGTGGATGCCCTGATCCTGCCTGCACAGAAGCGTGGCGTTGCGTTCATCCTGAACGACCGGCCGGATCTAGCGCGCGAACTCGGCTGCGACGGCGTGCATGTCGGGCAGGACGATGTCGACTATGCCGAGGCGCGGTCCATCGTCGGCAAGGAGGCGATCGTCGGCGTAACGTGCCACGACTCGCGGCACCTGGCGATGGAGGCGGCGGACGCCGGCGCGGATTATGTCGCGTTCGGCGCCTTTTTCCCCACCACGACCAAGGCGCCCAAGACCACGGCCGATATCGAAACGCTGCGCTGGTGGGGAGAGATGATGGTGGTGCCCTGCGTCGCCATCGGCGGCATCACGGTCGACAATTGCGCGCCGCTGATCGCAGCCGGCGCCGATTTCCTCGCGGTCTCGAGCGGGGTGTGGGATCATCCGCAAGGTCCCGCCGCGGCGGTGAAGGCCTTCAACAAGCGGATGGCGTCATGAAGGCTCGCAAGCGCCAAGCGTCCGGACGCGTCGTGATCGACGGCAACGAAATCGTGTGGGAACTGCTGCGCGAGGCGCATTACTCGTCGAGCGACGGCCACAAGGGCATGCAGTTCTCGGTGCGCGCGGTCAGCGACACGGCGCGCACCTTCCGCGAGCTGGTGCTGGAATTTCCCTTCCCCAAGCAGAAATTCCGTTTCGCGCATCAGGAAAAGGAACGCATCGTGCCGCAGGCGATCGAGGCCGCCATCCATCAGGCCATCGCGGCCGGCTGGGATCCGGTGTCGCGCGGACGCGTCTGGGCATATCAGGTTGAAGAAAGCCCCCGCTAGAGCCGGTTGCTTTCGAATAGTGCAGGATTTCACTCATGCTTCGACAGGCTCAGCATGAGGATTCATGCCAAGTCCTCATCCTGAGCCCGTCGAAGGATGCGGACGGCACAGTCGTCAAATCGCCGTCCGAATTGCGCTGCCGCGGCCCCTCTGCTATCACCCGCGCGCTCTTTGTCAGTTTGAACCTGGGACCGCGCCTTTGACCGGCGCCGCACGCATACATGGCCAAGATCACCGGCAACGAAATCTCGCCCGGCACGCTCATCGAGTTCGATGGCGGGCTGTGGGTCGCGGTCAAGACGGCGAAGGTCAAGCCCGGCAAGGGCGGCGCCTACAACCAGGTCGAACTGAAGAACATCCTGCAAGGCACCAAGCTGAACCAGCGCTTCCGCTCCGACGAGGCGGTGGACGAGATCTATCTCGACAAGAAGGACTTCAACTTCCTCTACGCCAATGGCGACATGCTGACCTTCATGGACGTGGAGACCTACGA
>CAZMHP010000326.1:0-3175 GCA_964566095.1 uncultured Rhizobium sp.
TTCGCCATGGTGCGATAGACCGTCATGATCGGCTCGAAGGCCTCGCGGCGCAGGACATCGCGCCGTCGGGCCGCAGGCAGGTTCTGGAAGTCGAGATCGGCGTGGAGCCGCTCGGCGCGTTCGTTCTCCGCGATAAGGCCTCGCGCGACGGCATCGATACGAGCGACCCGCGCGCGCTGAGCCGCGCGATAGCGGGCGACGAAGGCCTCGTCATAACTCGACCATTGCGCGCCGGAACCGTCGAGCGCCGACGGTGTGAGAAAGCCGTTGGCTTCGTCGTACAGGTCCAACGACGGGTCGGTGCCGTGCGGATCGGCCTCGTCGATCACGGACGGGTCGATCACATCGTTCATGATCATGCCTTCGCCCCTGTGCGCGGCGATATAGATCATCGCGTCGGCGGGAATCATTTCGACTTGATTGAGGCGCGTCGGCCGCCCGCCGGGCGTTTTGGCGACGCGGCCGCCCTTCGGCGTCACGGCCTGCGCCTGATAGAAGCCGTTGAGCGCGCCGCCGCCGGAATTTCCGATCAGCACCACATGCTCGACCCCACGCCGCTTCAATTCGGCGATGCAAGAACCGACATCGAGGATGATCTCCTCATGGACCGTGGTCGTGTCGTTGTTGGGGTTGCGCGTGGTGGCGGCAAGGACGGCGACGCCGGCTTCGACCAGACGCGGCACGACATAGTGGTGCTGGAAATCGGCACGCGGATGCATCACGACGGCGCCGGTCTTCGGCTTCGGATTCCTGTGCGTGGTCCACAGCAAGCCGCGATGCTCGCGTCCGTCGGCGGCTTTCAGGATGAGACTCTCGACGGCGTAATCTTCGGGCAGACGCCGCATCGCGAAGGGCGTGCCGAGCCAATAGGTCTTGGAAACCAGATTCACGCCGCCTCCCGCTCGTTCCTGTTGACGTCACTTTGGGCAGCCGAACCGCATTGATCAAGCGGCCGCGAGAACCGCCAGCTACTGCTCCATGTCTTTCCAGTTCTTCGCCGACAACCTGTCCAGCGCGCCGGTGGCGGGGACGAAGGCGGCCTTCTTCGCGTGCCAGTGCCACGTGTCGGTCACGGCCTTCTTGCTGTATTTGGGCGGCTTCGACTCGTCGCCGCAGTCGGAATCGCCGGGCTTGGTCTCGACAGTGATGCGGCCGACCACGTCGCCGTATTCGGACGTCTTGTTCGGGCGCACCATGAAGCTGCGATCCTGCGTTATCGAATAGCTGCACGTGCCGACGCCATAAATGAACAGCGAGGCGATCTCCTGAAATTTGCCGCCGCGCAAGAACAAGGGCGTCACCATTTCGTAACTCTGGCTGGAATTGCTGTGGCTGCTGGTCGCGACGAAAGCATCCGAGCCGGGCGTCAGTGCCATGACTTCACCGATGCCGTTGAAGCGATCGCGACCGGCGTCGACGTAGTCGAGAAATTTCGGAACCTTGGCTTCGTCGTCGAAGGCGGCGAGCACGGCGTCGAACCCGGTGCCGCCGGCATTGTCTTGGGTGAGAAGAAGCAGACGGCGGTGGCCGTTCTCGCACACGGTCAATGTATCGACGGAGCCGAAGGCGATTTCCAGATCCTGCGGCGGCTTGTCTTCGGTCAGTGCGGGCTTGTCCGCGAGATCGCGGAAGTGGCGCAAGGGGCCGCTATCCCAAGTGCCGTCGTCGTTCTTCTTTAGGCCCGGCATCGCCTGTCTCAGCAAATGCTCATACGTAACGCCGGGATGACCGGGGACGGCGTCCGTCACATCGGCGGCGCGTGCAGCCAGTCCAGGCGACAGCACGGCCGTGGCGATCAAGACGTAGATTCCCGCCGTCGCGGGCATGACAGTCCTGCTAGATATCCGCGTAGCACCGTACCTCTTCATCCGCGCCCGGGGTTGTGAGAGCGCCGTAGCGCGCGGGGCCGACATTCTTGGCATAGCGCGCCAGCACACCGGTCTTAAACGATGGTGCCTTCGGCTTCCACGTCTTCTTGCGTTCCGCGAGTTCGGCATCGCTGAGCTCGACGTTCAGAATCCCCTTGTCGGCGTCGACCACGATGATGTCGCCGTCCTTGATGAGACCGATCGGCCCGCCGTCCATCGCTTCGGGACCGATATGGCCGACGCAAAGCCCGCGCGTGGCGCCGGAGAAGCGACCGTCGGTGATGAGCGCGATGTTCTCGATCCCCTGCCCGTAGATCGCCGCGGTGGTCGATAGCATCTCGCGCATGCCGGGGCCGCCCTTCGGACCCTCATAGCGGATGACGATGACATCGCCCTCTTTGTAGTCGCGGCGCTCGACGGCGGCGAAGGCATCCTCCTCGCAATCGAACACCCGTGCGGGGCCGCGATGATGCGTGTGCTTGAGGCCCGCGACCTTCACGATACCGCCCTCGGGCGCCAGATTGCCTTTGAGGCCGACGACGCCGCCGGTCGGTGCTAGCGGATTCTTCGTGTCGCGCATCACCTTCTGGTTCGGATTGAATTTCACCTCCTTGAGATTTTCCGCGAGCGTCTTGCCGGTCACCGTGATGCAGTCGCCGTGCAGATAGCCCCCGTCGAGCAGCGCGCGCATCAGCATCGGCACCCCGCCGGCTTCCCACATGTCCTTGGCGACGAACTGGCCGCCGGGCTTGAGCGAGGCGAGATAGGGCGTGGCGCGGAACACGTCCGCCACGTCGAACAGATCGAATTTGATGCCGCATTCGTTTGCCATCGCCGGCAGGTGCAGCGCGGCGTTGGTGGAACCGCCGGTGGCGGCGACGACGCGAGCGGCATTCTCGAACGCCTTGCGCGTGGCGATGTCGCGTGGACGGATGTTCTTGGCGAGCAGATCCATCACCGTCTTACCCGCATTGAGCGCGAAGTCGTCGCGGCTGAGAAGTTCGGCCGGCGGCCCGGAGGAATAAGGCAGCGCCAGGCCGATCGCTTCGGCGACACAGGCCATGGTGTTGGCGGTGAACTGGCCACCGCACGCCCCGGCGCCGGGACAGGCGACGCATTCGAGTTCGTGCAAATCGGCGTCGCTCATCTTGCCGGCGGAATGCATGCCGACGCCTTCGAACAGATCGACGACGGTCACGTCGCGTCCGCGGAAATGCCCCGGCTTGATCGAACCGCCATAGAGGAAGACCGACGGCACGTTGAGCCGCAGCATCGACATCATCATGCCGGGCAGGCTCTTGTCGCAG
>CAZMHP010000327.1:0-3165 GCA_964566095.1 uncultured Rhizobium sp.
CAGCGCCGCCAGGATCACCGCGAAGATCGGCTGCACGAAGCCGAAGGCGGTGATGTCGGCCAGCGGCAGGAGCTTTAAGGCCGCGAAGCCCAGGAACATCGAGGACGAGCCGATCGCCGCGCGGATCAGGTGCAGCCACGGCCGCGCGGTCTGGATCAGCCCCCGGGGACCGACCGTGTAGAACGACAGCGCCAGCAGCGGCGCCAGCGCGAAGAAGGCGCGAAAGAACACGATCTCGCCGACCGGCACATTGCCGGCCAGCTTGAGCGCGAGGTACTGAACCGAAAAGGCGAAGGTCGCGCCCAGCTTCAGCGCGATGCCCCGGGAGGAATGGTGCATGGCGCCAGCCTACAGCCAGCCGCGGCGCCTGAACCACACATAAGGCAGGATGCCGGATATGACGATAACGACCAGGGCGACGGGATAGCCCGGGGGTCCGGCATGTACTGGAAGTTCATCCCCCAGATCGAGGCGCAAAGGGTCGGCGGCAGGAAGACGATGGCCGCCACCGACATGATCTTGATGATGTTGTTCTGGTCGATGTTGATAAGGCCCAGCGTCGCGTCCAGCAGATAGTTGAGCTTGCCGCCAAGGAAGGATGTGTGGTCCTGCAGCGATGGCACGTCGCGGGTCAGCGTCTTGATGTGGGTGCGCACGTCCCGGTTCGCCTTGCCCTCCATCGCGGGGGTGAGAAACGAGAGCACCCGGCTGATCGACAGCAGGCTCTCGCGCATCTTGCCGGTCAGCTCGTGCTTGCGGCCCAGCCGCCGCAGGACGACCTGAAAGTCCCGCGATTGCAGGACCTGCGCCTCGGCGATATGCGTCTGGCGCCGGTTCGATCGACGCGCGCGGCATGTGTCGCGGCCGCGCATCTGACCTAGAGTGGCCGTGCAGACGCCGGGTCCCGCCATGTCCGTCACCGTCCCGACCTTCGCCGATATCGAGGCCGCCGCCGCGCGGATCGCGCCTTATGCCGTGCGCACGCCGCTGCTCGAATACGAAGTGCTCAATGCGCGCCTGGGCGGGCGCATCTTCCTCAAGCCCGAGCCGTTGCAGCGCACCGGTTCGTTCAAGATCCGCGGCGGCGTGAATGCGGTAGCGCAAATCCCGGCGCAGAAGCGCGGTGCCGGCGTCGTCGCGTTCTCGTCGGGCAATCATGCCCAGGGAGTTGCGGCCGCGGCGGCCCTCTTCGGCCTGCCGGCGACGATCGTCATGCCGAAGGATGCGCCCGCCACCAAGATCGAAGGCACGCGGCGTCTGGGCGCCGCCATCGTGTTTTACGACCGTCACACCGACGACCGCGAAGCCATCGCGCGCGATATCGTCGAACGCACCGGCGGCACGCTGATCCCGTCCTACGATCATCCGCATGTGGTGGCGGGGCAGGGCACGATCGGCCTCGAACTCGCGGCCGATGCCAGGGCGCGCGGCGTGACGCTCGATGCGGTCCTGGTGCCCTGCGGCGGGGGCGGCCTGGTCAGCGGCATCGCGCTTGCGCTCTCCGTCGCCAGTCCCAGCACGAAAGTCATCGGTGTCGAGCCCGAGCGGTTCGACGGCATGCGCCGGTCGCTCGCGGCGGGGGCGCGGACCACGGCGCCGGGGGGCGCACTGTCTATCGCCGATGCCTTGATGGCGCCGGCGCCGGGCCACATTCCCCTTGCGCTCGCCAGACAATATGTGTCGCAGGTCCGTGCGGTATCCGACGCCGCGCTCGAATATGCGGTCGGCTATGCCGCCCAGCGGTTGAAAATTGTCGTCGAGCCGGGCGGTGCGGCCGGTCTTGCTCCCCTGCTCGCCGGCGATTTTCCCGCGGAAAACAAGACTCTTGCCGTGGTCTTGAGCGGGGGCAACGTCGATTTGCCTGTGGTTGCAAGGTGCTCCAGGGCCGTCATCGATCCGTAACCATCCGAACTTACCATTTCCGCTGCAAATGCTTTTCTTATCCACAAGAACCTGGTTAGGATTGAGCAACCAAAAAACATTGGGCGTTGGGGCAAGATGGGTATGGGCGAGGCCGGCGGGTCACTCCGCTACGCCGTTTCCGTTGCAATTGGTTTGGTGACGCTGGCCCTGCTCGGCTGCGGAACGCTGACCCTCCTGCCGCATCCCGCCGACAACACCGCCAGCCGGTTGCGCACCCTTCAGGATCTCGCCAGCGCTTACGCCCGTGTTCTGCCCGGCGAGACGCGCGCCTCGCAATTGTCGATGCTTGGCTTCGACACAACCACCGCCAATGTCGAGGTGCTTTCCTATCTCGGCGTGATGGAGCGCTTCGCCGGCGATTCCCGGAAATTCGACCGGCTCGACGAAGCGCTGCAAAATTGCCTGGAAGCGCGCGATCGCTGCACCGCCTTCGTGTTCAAGCCGGGCGACCAGCAGCGGGGCCGCGGCGAGGGCATGCTCGCGACGTTCGGCCTGGGTTCGGCGAATGCCGCCGGCCGCGAGGCCGAGGTGACGCTGCTCGTTCAGGACGGGCGCGTGGCCTATAAGGCGATCAGCGGCGTGCCGCAGGCGATGCTGACGCACAACCGCACTTTCGCCGCTCTGCCGCGTCCGACGATCCAGGCCATCCCGGCCGCCGACCGCATCGCCAACTAGACGTCATCCAAGAATGAAAAACGCCGGCGATCGCGAGACCGCCGGCGTTTTGTGTTCTTGGCGCGCGATGCGTCGGGCCTAGCGCGGCGCGCTTGCCCCATGCCGTCGGCTCCTAGGACGGAGCCGACGTTCACGAGCACCGAGCCTTAATGTCACCTCGGGGCAAGCACCATCATCATCTGGCGCCCTTCCATTTTCGGCCACTGCTCCATCTTCGCGACCGTTTCCACGTCCTTGTGCACGCGATTGAGCAGGTCCATGCCGAGATTCTGATGCGCCATCTCGCGGCCGCGGAAACGCAGCGTGACCTTGACCTTGTCGCCCTCGCCGAAGAAGCGGTGCATCTGCTTCATCTTGGTGTCGTAGTCGTGGTCATCGATGGTCGGGCGCATCTTGATCTCCTTGATCTCGATGACCTTCTGTTTCTTGCGTGCCTCGGCCGCCTTCTTCTGCTGTTCGTATTTGTATTTGCCGTAGTCCATCAGCTTGACCACGGGGGGCTTCGCCTCCGGCGATACCTCGACCAGGTCGAAGCCTTTTTCCTCCGCGATGGCGCGGCCTTCGTCG
>CAZMHP010000328.1:0-3155 GCA_964566095.1 uncultured Rhizobium sp.
CCGCCGCGCTCATAGACGCGCCAGGCGGCGGGATGGCGGTCGCCGGTCTCGAGCACGAGCTGGGCGAGGCCTTCGTCGCGGGCGAGACGTTCGATATGCGCCAGGATCTGTCCGCCGACGCCGCGACCTTGCGCTTCGGGGACGGTGTACATCCGCTTGACCTCGCCGATGCCGCCGCCATGGCGCTTGAGCGCGCCGCAGGCGACGGCGCGGCCTTTGTCGCGCGCGATGAAGACGGTGGTGTCGGGCTCGGCCATCTGCTCGACGGTCATGTGGTAGCAATGCTCGGGCGGCGTTAGCGCCAGGAGCGTTTCGTTGAGCGCGGCGATCAGCGCGCGCACCTCGTCCTGCAACGGGCTTTCGGCGGCGATGGCGAGGCTCATCACTCGACCACCTTGGGCACGACGAAGAAATGGTCCTCGCCTTCCGGCGCGTTCGCCATCAGCGCATTCGCCTGCCCGCCGTCGCTCACCACGTCGGTGCGCATCTTGAGCTTCTGCTCGACCACGCTGGTCAGCGGCGCCACGCCCGTCACGTCGACTTCGCCCAGCTGCTCGACCCATTGAAAAATGCCGTTCAGCTCGTCGACCATGGGCGCGACGCGCGCCTCGTCCAGGGCGAGGCGGGAAAGCTTGGCGATGCGACGGACGGTGTCCTTGTCCACGGACATGGGGCGGCCTATAGGCTATTGAAATCGAACGGTCTTGCTAGCAACCCCGGGCGGGTTCTGGCAAGGATCGACAAGGCCGCAACGGGTGTCCATGTCGCTCGGCATAACACATATCGACCATGTGCAGATCGCCGTGCCGCGCGCGCTGGAGGCCGACTGCCTCAAATTCTATCGCGAATTGTTCGGGTTTCCCGAGATCGAGAAGCCGGCGGAGTTGAAGGCGCGCGGCGGAGCGTGGTTCCAGGTGGGGGCGTTGCAGATGCATATCGGGGTCGATCCCGACGCATCGATCGACGGCCGGCCTGCGCCGCCAAGCCCCCGCAGCAAGCGGCATATCTGCTTCCTGACCGACGATCTTGCGGCGGCGAAGGCGGCGGCGACCGCCTATGGCGTCGCCATCGAGGAGGAAGGCGTGGCCGAGGGCCTGGCGCGGTTCTTCATCCGCGATCCGGCGGGCAATCGCATCGAGATCGGGAAGCGGTGAGAATGTTACCGCTTCGGGCACCGATAACCTCTCCCGCTCGCGGGAGAGGTCGGAAATGCGGAGCATTTCCGGGTGAGGGGATGTGGCGCGGACAATTGCCCTCACCCGACCGTCGCTTCGCGCCGGTCGACCTCTCCCGCAGGCGGGAGAGGTAGCCTATGCCCATCCTCTCCATCGACGCGCTCAAACCCGCCCTGCCCGCCGGTGCGCGGCTGCTGGGGCTGGATCTGGGTGAGAAGACCATCGGCATCGCGCTGTCCGATACGCGGCTGACCGTGGCGACGCCGATGCAGACCTTGAAGCGCGGCAAGTTCGCCGCCGATGCGGCGAGGATCGAAGCGATCGCCGCGGAACAGAGCGTCGGCGGGCTGGTGGTCGGCCTGCCGCTCAACATGGACGGCAGCGACGGGCCGAGCGCGCAATCGGCCCGGGCTTTCGCGCGCAATTTCGCGGCACGGGCGCCGGAATTACCGATCCTGCTCTGGGACGAACGGCTGTCGACGGCCGCGGTGACGCGCACGCTGATCGATGCGGATGCGTCGCGGGCGCGGCGCGGCCAGGTCGTGGACAAGATGGCGGCCGCGTACATCCTGCAGGGCGCGCTGGAGCGGCTGCGGAGGATATAGGGGCACGCGTTTCCCTTCATGTCATGGCCCGCGAATGCGGGCCACCCAGTTGGGTTCTGCATGCAACCCGTTGGTTCGCGGTAAATTCTCACGAAACCACCTCGATAGCGCCTTTCGATCACCTGGGTGGCCCGCATTCGCGGGCCATGACACCATTTTTGTCCTTCACCAGCCTTCCACAACTATCTGCACTCCCACCTTGCCCTCGCGGGCCCGCTTTCCTATACACCGGGCTTTGATGACCCCGGCCGCCGCCGACCCGATCCTCAAATCCAGCCATCTGCTCGGCATCGAAAGCCTTTCGGTCGAGGAGATCGGCGCGCTTCTCGATCTCGCGGACAGTTATGTCCTGCTCAACCGCGGCGCCACCAAGAAGACGGACCTGCTCAAGGGCCGCACCCTGATCAACCTGTTCTTCGAGGCATCCACCCGCACGCAGGCCTCCTTCGAGCTGGCGGGCAAGCGACTGGGCGCCGACGTGATGAACATGAGCGTCAAGACCTCGTCGGTCTCCAAGGGCGAGACGCTGATCGACACCGCCTCCACCCTGAACGCGATGCGGCCGGACATCCTGGTCGTGCGCCATCAGGACTCGGGCGCCGCCGAACTTCTGGCCGCCAAACTGGATTGCTGCGTCGTCAACGCCGGCGACGGCAGCCACGAGCATCCGACCCAGGCGCTGCTCGATGCCCTCACAATCCGGCGGCGGCGCGGCTCGTTCGAAGGCCTCATCGTGGCGATCTGCGGCGACGTCGCGCATTCGCGTGTCGCGCGCTCCAACATCCATCTGCTGCTGAAGATGGGCGCGCGGGTGCGGCTGGTCGCGCCGCGCACGCTTCTGCCGGCCGATGCCGACCGCTTCGGCGCGGAGATCTTCCACGACATGAAAGAGGGCCTGGCCGGCGCCGACATCGTGATGATGCTGCGCCTGCAGCTGGAGCGGATGGCCGGAGCCTTCGTGCCTTCGACGCGCGAATATTTCCGCTTCTACGGCCTGGACCACGACAAGCTGAAGGCCGCCAAGCCGGGCGCGCTGGTGATGCATCCGGGGCCGATGAATCGCGGCGTCGAGATCGACAGCGCCGTCGCCGACGACATCGAGATCAGCCTCATCCAGGAACAGGTCGAGATGGGCGTCGCCATCCGCATGGCGGTGCTCGACGCGCTGTCGCGGGGCCTCTCGCGCGAGGGGCGCAACACGCCATGACGCGCCGCATCGCCTTCAGGAACGCGCGGCTGGTCGATCCGGCGAACGGCATCGACGTGAAGGGCGGCCTCCTGGTCGAGAACGGACGCATCGCCGATGTCGGCCCGCGCCTCTTCAACGATGCCGAGCCGAACAATCCCGAAGTGATCGACGCCAAGGGCCTGGTGC
>CAZMHP010000329.1:0-3149 GCA_964566095.1 uncultured Rhizobium sp.
ACCAGTTGCGCATCGACAGCGCGTCGATCGTTTCCTGATAGAATTTGGGATCGCGCGTCACGAGATCCTTCGCCGGTACCTGGTCGGCCGTGCAGGGCGGCGGCGTGATGGCGCGCGTCGGCCGCGCGATGCAGTCGCCGTCGTCGCTCGCCCATTGGAGGTAATCCTCGGCATAGACCGAGCCGTCGAGATGATTGTGCAGATCGCCGCCCTTGGGCATCGGCTGCAGCAGGATGCGCAAGCTCGGCGGCGACGCGGCATAGCGCGCGATCACCGCCGCGACGCGATCCTCGCGCGAGGGCAAAGGCGCGGCTTGCGCAGATGTTGCAACCACCGCGGCTACCAACCCCAAAATTATCATCCCGGCGGAGCGCAGCGAGAGCCGGGACCCATTGTGCAAGCGTCTCGATGGGTCCCGGCTCGCGCGCGCTTTGCGCGCTTGGCCGGGATGACAGGTGTGGATTGCGTGGCTATTCGACAACCGTCCCATAGGTTTGCCGCATCCTCTCTTCGGAATGGCGTCCGGCGAGAATGGGCGGATATTTGGCCGCGCCGCAACCCGGCAGGCATTCGATCCGCGCATCGCTGTTCGGCCCCGTGAACAGCACGATGGACAGCCGCCGCGTGCCGCTCTTCAGATCGCGCGGCGGGTTCACCACACGATGCACGTTTGAAATCCAGCGGTCATTGGTCCAGCGCTGGATCAGATCGCCGGCATTGACCACCAGCGTGCCCGGCACCGGCGGCACGTCGATCCAATCCTCGCCGCTTTTCACCTGAAGCCCGCCGGGTGCCGCATCCTGTTTGAGGATCGTGAAGCCGGAGAAATCGGTGTGCGGGCCATAGCGCAGCGCGCCGTGCGGCGGCGGCGCCGCCTGGTCGGGATAGAGCACGCAGCGCAGGTTCAATTCCATCTTGTCGAAAAACGGCGCGAAATAGTCCTCCGGCAGATCGAGCGCCGCCGCGCTCAGGCACATCAGCCGTAGCGCCAGTTCGCGGCCGGCTTCGAAATACGCCTCGACCGTCTCGCGAAATCCCGGCATGTCGTCCGGCCAGATATTCGCGCGATAGAGCCGTGCATCCAGTTCGTTGTCCGCCGCCGCGCGGTCGAATCGCGGATTGGCGAAGGTCAGCGATTCACACAGATCGGCCGCCGCGTTGTCGATGCGCCCCGTGCCGACGCGCTCGCTTCGTAAGGGCAGATAGCCTTGCCCGCGTCCGCGATCCGGAAAACTCAACCGCAATTTCTTTTCAATCGGCCGCGCGAAGAAGCCTTGCGCGAAGTCATACAGTCGCGCTTGCAATCCTTCGTCGATGCCATGCCCTGCGATCAGCGCGAACCCGCGCGCCCGCATCGCCGCGTCCCATTGCGCCGCGACCGCCGCGCTCAAACCAAACGGCGCGATATCGATGACGGGGATGCTCAAGGCTATTCCGCAACTTCCAGCGTCGGAATGCGCTTGATTTCCTTGGCCAGTGCCTTCCGGGCGATTTGCAGATCATAAGCCTGCTGCATCCGCAGCCAAATTTCCGCACCGCCGCCGACCAATTTGCCGATCCGTAGCGCCAAATTGGCTGTGATCGGCTGCTTCTCGTTCAGCACATCGTAGAGCGTCTGGCGCGACACGCCGAGCAGGCGGGCGATCTCGACCTTCGACTTGCCCAAGGCAGGAAGTATAATTTCACGCAGCGAAGCGCCGGGATGAACCGGCGGCAGACCCTTGAGAAGCGGATTATTCAGCATCAGTGATAGTCCTCAAGATCGACGTCGATCGCGTCTTCCTCGGCCCATCCGAACGTCAGACGATAATTGCCGGTGACGCGGATCGAAAAGCGTCCCTTGTCCTGCCCGCGCAACGCATGAAAGTAAAAACCCGGTAGGTTCAACTCCTCCGGCGAGCGCGCGCTTTCGAGATGACTCAGCATGATCGTTACGCGCAAGACATTCCGAACGCTCAATTTCGACGCATCGCCGCTTTCCGCAAATCGCTTGAGCGCCTTGCTTCGAAATGAGCGGATCATATGCAGTGTATGTAAGGCAGAAGTGTAAGATTGTCAACCGTCGGCTTACAGCCGTCACTCCCCCGCCGCGCGTTTGGGCTGCGGGGCGCCGCTCAGCACTTCCTTCACCTTGGCGGCGAGTTGCTTGAGGCCGAACGGCTTGGGCAGGAAATGCAGGTCTTCGGCCTTCTCGTCGTTGCGGCGGAAGGCTTCCTCGGCATAGCCGCTCATGAAGATCACGGCCATCTCGGGCTTGATCCGCTTGACCGCGCGCACCAGCGTGGGTCCGTCCATGTTGGGCATGACCACGTCGGTGATGAGCAGATGGATCGGCGCCTTGGCGGTCTTGACGATCTCCAGCGCCTCTTCGCCGCCCGCCGCTTCCAGCACGCTGTAGCCGCGCATCTTCAGTGCGCGCGCCGCGAAGCTGCGCACCGCCTCCTCGTCCTCGACCAGCAGAATCGTGTCCTGGCCCGTGACGTCGCGCGGGCCATTGCGTTCCGGTTCTGAGCTCGCCACGGCGTTGGCGTCGGCGCGGTGGCGCGGCAGATAGATGCGGAAGGTCGTGCCCTTGCCGACATCGCTGTCGACCATGATGAAGCCGCCGGTCTGCTTGACGATGCCGTAGACGGTGGCGAGTCCGAGGCCCGTGCCCTGGCCCACCGGCTTGGTGGTGAAGAACGGATCGAAGATCTTGCCCAGATGCTCCTTGGCGATGCCGGTGCCGGTGTCGGCGACCTCGATGCGGACATATTCGCCTTGCGGCATCACGCCGGTGCCGAACGCGACGGGCGCCGTCACGGTCTCGTTCGCGGTCCGGATCGTCACCGTGCCGCCCTTGGGCATGGCGTCGCGCGCATTGACGACGAGATTGATCAGCGCGTTGGAAAGCTGCGCCTCGTCGGCATGGATCGGCCACAGATCCTGGCCGTGCTCCAGCTTGAGCTCGATGCCCTCGCGCAACAGACGGCGCAGCATCAGCGCCAGTTCGCCGACCACGTCGCGCACCACCAGCACCTTGGGCTGCATGGTCTGCTTGCGCGAGAAGGCGAGAAGCTGACCCACCAGCGTGGCGGCCCTGAGCGCGTTCTGATGGATCTCGTTGATCTCCTTGAACGAGGGATCGCCCGCCTGGTGCCGCATCAGGA
>CAZMHP010000330.1:0-3142 GCA_964566095.1 uncultured Rhizobium sp.
GCAAATAGCCTTTCGGTGCGTAGCGATCGGCGTTGCCGATCGGCTTTCCGGGATGGGTTTCGGTGTGGACGGCCTTCAATTTCTTGATCGAGACCTGCGTGTAAAGCTCGGTGGTGGAGAGATCGGTGTGACCCAGGATCGCCTGGATGTAGCGGATGTCCGCGCCGTTCTCGAGCATCAGAGTCGCCATCGTGTGGCGGAAGATGTGACAGGCGCCGCGCTTGCCGATGTTCGCCTGCTCGATGCAGGCCCGCGCGATCTCGGCCAGCCGATTGGGCTTGAA
Source organism: uncultured Rhizobium sp. (assembly GCA_964566095.1). Taxonomy (GTDB): domain Bacteria; phylum Pseudomonadota; class Alphaproteobacteria; order Micropepsales; family Micropepsaceae; genus Rhizomicrobium. Next base: position 284 of record CAZMHP010000330.1, read on the forward strand.
CGGTGTGCCAGTGACGGCGAGGAACAGCGTGCCGTCGTCGGCGCCGGAGGTAAAATCGGGCCGCACGTCGTCCAGATATTTGTCGATCCAGGCGAGCGCGCGCACCCCGATCGGGATCATCCGGTCCTTGCGGCCCTTGCCTTCGCGCACCAGCACGACGCCACGCCCGGCATCCACATCGTGGAGTTTCAGTTCGATCAATTCCTGCCGGCGCATCCCCGTCGAGTACAGCGTCTCCAGCATCGCGCGGTCGCGGATGCCGACCGGCGTCGATGTTTTCGGCACCGCCAGCACCTTCTCGACCTCCGTCACGGTCAAAATATGCTTCGGCAATCGCCGTCCGATGCGCGGCAATTGCAGATCGGAAGCGGGGTTGTAGAGGATGTAGTTCTCTCGCGCGAGCCACTTGAAGAGCGCCTTCAAGGGATCGGTGTGCGCGATCTGGCTGCGCGCCGACAGCGGTTCGCCGTTCGGTTTGCGATGCAGATAAAGATGGCGCTGCCAGCGTTCCAGGATCGGTTTTGTGATCTCCTGCGGCCGCACAAGCCCGCGCTCCGCGCACCAGGCGGCGAAGGCGCGCAGCGTGCGCTCGCGGTTCTCGTAGGTGTGGTGCGAGTAGTTGCGCTCCATCTGCCAGCGCGTGAAGCGCTGCGTATAGGCCCACAGGCTCTCCGGCTCGCCCGCGTCGGCCGACCATTCCACCGGCGCTCGCTTGGGGTGATAGATGCCCTTGTGCGGGTGGCGCGCGCCTTTAAGCGGCATCCGCCTTCGCTCCCTGAGCTACGGCGGACGGGTCTGTTTCAGCCGCCAGAGCAGCTAAGGAAGAAGCCGCTAAAGAAGAAGAGTCCGCGCGCGATGCGTGCGTGTGTGACGAGCCATTGACGTATGACACGACGGACGACGCACTCTCTATAATGTGCGTTTCAGCGCCGTTCGCGACGGATTCAGCCGAAGCCGTTGCCGCATCGATGCTTTCGCCATTTTTCGCACTCCGACCACGCCCCGACTGCCCCCCGACCGGGGACCGACCGGACCCCGACCGCTCCGCTTTTACTCCCGACTGATCGCTGTCATACGTGAAGTTCTTGAGCGTTTTGACATCGATCAACCCGCAAAGATGCGGCCGTGCGCTGCCGTCGCCGTCATACACAAGCTCGTACTCGAAGCCGGATTTGGTGCGATGGGCGAGCACATATTCGAGTTCAGCGAGGCGGTTCAGATGCACCTTCAACTGCGTGTCGCCCCAGCCGGTTGTGCTGCGCACCTCGCGCCGGCCGAAGCGGAAGTCACAGCGTTTGACGGCGCGTTTCTCGCATTCGGCGCGCGCCCATCTGTGCAACGTCTCAAGCAGCGTGCGCGTCTGCGGCGGCAGCTCATCGAGCGTGCGGCCCAGCACCTCATGCGCCAATTTGTTGGCGAGCGCGATATCGGACGGCTGCACCTCCACATAGCGCAGTGGCCGGCCGCGATGCTGCACGGTCTGGATCGGCCGCTGATGCTGATGCAGCAAGGCAATGGCTTTGATCAGCGTCAGATACTTCATGTGATCGCGCCGCGTGCGGGTCTTGTCGTCCAGGAACGAGAGCTGGTCGGCGAAGGGATTGACCACGTGCAGCCGCTCCAGCAAGCCTTGCGCGTTGCGGTGCAGTTTCTCGATCGCGCGGCGATCTTCCTCCTGGAGCAATCCCTCCAAGGTCTGCCGGCGGCGCTGCAAGACGTGGATCGCGCGCGTCTGCTCGCGGCTCTCGTTGACGGTCAGCACCAAACAGCGATTGAGCAATTCCTCGTCGATGTCGATCGCCGTCGTCGTCAAGAACAGCATCACCGGGCCTTCGACGCGGTATTCGTGGGTGACGAGAAGCCCTGTCGTGGGATCCTTGCCGGTGGAGGCGATCGTCACCTCGCCATCCGACTGCAACAGCTTCAGCGCATAGCCCGCGCTCTGCGCTCCTTCCTCCTCGGCAATGGCCAGGATGCGATGCTTGAGGTTGGTCTCGCCCATGTAGAACAGGCTCTGGCCCGTCATCGCGCTGTAGCGCACCTGCGCTTCCGCCGGCACCAGCGCCAGCACCGCATCCATCAGCGAGGATTTGCCGGCGGCCGACGAACTCTGGATGATCACCGCCAGCGGCCGGTCGAGCAGACGCGACACGCAGGCCAGATACCCAGTCAATTTGTTGGTCTCCTCGCCGACAACGCCGCACACCTCGAAGTCGGCCAGGATGCGTTCCATCAGCTTGGGGTTTTTCAGAAGCGCGAGCGCCTCGCGCCGCTCTTCTTCCGTGAGCGCCGGGCGCTCGTCCTTCTTCAGCACCTTGACCAGCTCGGCGTCCTGCAACGCCTCCAGCTTGAGCAGCACGCGACCGAGATCGTGCTTGATCGTGTCCTCGGCCTCGCCCAGCTCGATGCCCGCCTGCTTGATGAAGCTCGTGCGCGCCTTCGCGTTGTAGAGATCGAACGTGTCCACATGGAAGCGCTCGCCGCGATGCACAAGCAGGTTGATCTTCATCGATTCCGGATTCAGTGGCTTCATCCAGCCGCGTATCCGGTATTGCCGGTCGCCCTGCATCAAGACCAGCTCCTCGGCCGTCTTCTTCAACACCGGATCGTCCACCGGCCCTGCCGGCATCGGCGTTGCGATCGTGGAGTCGGGGATCGATGGCATGCCGGCCGATGGATCGGCGTCGTGCACCGGCTCGGACAAAGCAGCTAAAGAAGATGTGGGCGTGTGTTCGCGTACCTCGTCGGATGTCGGCGCGTATGCGCGCGCGGACGCGGATGAAGTTTCTTCTTTAGCTGCCTCTTCGATCGGCTTCGACAATACCGCCTCCAGCTCGTCGGCCGGCGCGCTCGTCAGCT
>CAZMHP010000331.1:0-3127 GCA_964566095.1 uncultured Rhizobium sp.
CGGCGCCGAAATATTTCGACTGGCTGGTGCTGCTCAAATTCTGCTGCGCCTTCGAGCCCTATTGCAAAGCCTATACGGCGCAGATCCGGCCCGAGAAGATCGCCGAGTTCCTCGTCTTCGACGGCGAGTTTCCCCATTCGGTGCGCTTTTCCATCGACCGCGTCTGCGATTCGCTCGCCAAAGTCGCCGCCGCCGCGCCGCCGGCGCGCCGCGCCGGCGTCGAACGCCTCGCCGGCCGGCTGAAGGCCACCGTCGATTTCGGCCAGATCGAGGAGTTGATGGCCGGCGGCATCGTGCCCTTCCTCGCCGACATCACGCGCCAATGCGAACAGATCCACGAGAGCGTGCATCTGGCGTATATTTCTTATGGAGCCGAGACCGTCCTATGAAGCGAATAGCGAATAGCGAATGGCGAGTAGGGGCGGGTCGGCGCAAGCGTCCCTATTCGCTACTCGCTATTCGCCATTCGCGCGCTCCGAAGGAGCGCTGATGTTCTACTCCATCCGGCACATCACCCGCTTCCGCTACTCCCGTTCCGTGCGCGAGAGCGTGATGGAGCTGCGCATGCAGCCGCGCTCGGAAGGGCCGCAGATGCTGCGCAGCTTCCAGATCGCCACCAATCCGCGCGCCCAGCTTTATGCGTATACGGATTATCTCGGCAACGCGGTCTACCACTTCAACGTGCTGCGCGACCACGAGGAGCTGCGCATCGACGCCCAGGCGGTGGTCGAGATCGCCAACCTGCCGCCGCTGCCCGAACGCGCCGACGCGCTCGAATGGGGCCGCTACAACAGCTACAATCTGGACGACGATCATTTCGACCTGCTGGAGCCGTCCGCCTTCGCGCATGTGACGCCGTCGCTGCGCGACTTCATCGCGGCGAGCGATCTGAAGACGCCCAAGGACGATCCCCTGACCGCGCTCAAGCATCTGCGCACGACCATCCACGACGCCTTTGAATACAAGCCCGGCGTCACCGACGCCTCCTCGCCGATCGACGTGGCGCTCAAGGAACGGCGCGGCGTCTGCCAGGACTTCACCCACATCATGATCGCGATCGCGCGCGGCTGGGGCATCCCTTGCCGCTATGTCTCGGGCTATCTGCATCACGGCCGCGGCCGCGACCGTTCCGGCGAAGACGCCACTCATGCCTGGGTGGAGGCCTATCTGCCGAGCCTGGGCTGGGTCGGCCTGGATCCCACCAACGACATCCTGGCGGCGGAGCGGCACATCCGCGCCGCGGTCGGCCGCGACTATGCCGACGTGCCGCCGACGCGCGGCACCTACAAGGGCGGCGCGGAGAGCGAACTCGCCATCTCGGTGGCGGTCGAACCGACGGCGGCGCCGGTCCGGCACGAGGATTTCCTGCGCGTGGCGCGGCCGATGAGCGCGCCCCGGCCCACGCCCTCCATGCCCGAACACCTCTATCACCAGCAACAGCAGCAATAAGAGCCGTAACCCTCATGCTTCGACGGGCTCAGCATGAGGATTGTGAGATAGGTCCTCATCCTGAGCCTGTCGAAGGATGGGGACCGGCACGGCTGCGAAGGCCTGCGCCGCACGTGACGCAAGCATCATGTGCACAAGCGCCGCACCGCGTAGGCAGTGGCGCCCCGGGGGGCTATAAAAAGAGTCGCAGGGTAGGGGTGAAAGCATGAATTTGCGCGCGGCACTGTTGGCGATCAGCTTGGCCGGCTTCCTCGGCGGTTGCGACACGTTGAATGCCGACTACGATCCGTTCGGCGACGATTCGTCCGATAGCTCGTCCTCGTCCGCTTCCTCGGCGGTCCAGCCCAATGGCTGCACCCAACAAGGCTGCCCACAGGCGCCGCAATTTTGCATCGCGCGCGGCTACAAGCCCGACACCGAAGGCTATCGCCGCTGCATCATCTCGGTGGAACAAAATCTCCGCAAGGCCGCGCGCTGACCGATTTATCGACGCAGACGCGATTAAAAATGTCGTATGTTCAGTATGTTAGTATAAAATCGCGTCGATAAGTATTTTTTCCTGTTACCCCTTGAAATGACCGGGTGGGAGGCCAAGATTCCTCCCATGACGACGACCAAGGACCCCGCCGGCAGTGCGCCGGCCCATCTTCCCCGGCCCGGCTCCATCGAAGCGCGGATCGACGAACAGCTGCAGCTTCTGACCGAAGGCATGCGCGACGCGCTCCAAGGCGCCGGCCGGATCACGGCCGACTACGACCAATACGGCCATTGCCGAACGGCGGAATTCAACAATGCCATCGCCATCGCCAAGACCTCGGCGGAGATCGTCCTGGCCCTGGCCAAGCTCAACGGCCGCTTCCACCACGACATCAATGTCCGCCGCCTGACGGCGGACGGCGCACCCCCACCCCCTCCCCAGGATTGAGGTTCAATTGGGCGTGCGAACGGGGCGGCCGCGCGGCGCGCCGCCCGGCAATACCAACCGTCTCCGCCACGGCCGTTATACCAAGGCCGCGCGCGCCCGGCGCGACGAGGTCAAGGCGCTGATCGCCGGTGCCCGCGCGCTGATCGTGCGGGTAGAGATGGTGGGGTCGTCCCGCCGCGCGCTTGAAAACAAACGCTGCAGACTTGCCACTCAAATCTCGACTGTCATCCCGGCCAAGCGATGCGTTAGCAGCGCGCAGAGCCGGGACCCATCGAACAAGCGGCGCAATGGGTCCCGGATCGGCGCTGTCGCGCCGTCCGGGATGACAACGGTGGGAATTACTGGCGCGACTATGTTGCCGCAAACGCCGTCAAATCCGCGGCGACCCGCGGGATCAGGCTCGCCCAATCGCCGAACCGCTCGGGCGAATAGACATGCGTCTTGCGGTACCAGGGATATTCGTCGGTGCCGAGCTGCGGCCAGGTACGGCCCGCCGTCAGGAACCACACCTCGGTCCCCACTGCGCCGGCATTCGCCGCCGCCGCCGTCGGCGCCGAAATCGCCAGGTCCAATGCCGCCGATAGCGCCGCCGCGCCGTCGATGTCGTCCTTCAGATCGACGTCCATGGCGTGGATGTCCACGCCCAGCGTCTCGCGCACGGCCGCGATCTCCGCCGCCGCATCGCCATATTGCAGGTTGACGAAGGTGACGCCGGGGACTTTCAGGATCGGCGCCCACATCTGCAGCGCGCTG
>CAZMHP010000332.1:0-3119 GCA_964566095.1 uncultured Rhizobium sp.
CGCATTGCGATCTTCCAGAAATCGAGTTCGAAGCCGCGCGGTCCCAGCGCCTTCTGCACCAGATCGTGCTCGCCGACCGAGGCGCCGCCGATGGTGAGGATCAGATCGGCGCCCGCCGCTTTGTCCGCGATGCTCGCCACCGCCTCGGTGGTATCGGGCAGGATGCCCAGATCGATCGGGTCGCCGCCCCAGCCCTCGATCATCGCGCAAAGCGCGAAGCCGGAAGACGCGACGATCCCGCCGGGCTTGCGCGGACTTGCCGGCGGCGACAGCTCGTCGCCCGTCGCCGCGATCGCCACTTTGGGCCGCCGCCGCACGGCGATCTGCGCATTGTCGCCTGCCGCGATCAGCGCCAGATCGCGCGCGGTGAGGCGCTGTCCGGCCGCGGCCAGCACGTCGCCTTGCTTGAAATCGAGACCGGCGTCGCGGATATGGCGATGGGGGATTGCCGCGACCGTGAAGCTGACGGTATCGCCGTCGCGCTGCGCATCCTCCTGGATGACGATGCTGTCGGCGCCTTGCGGCACCACGCCGCCGGTGAAGATGCGCACCGATTCGCCGGCATTCAGCATCTTGCCGTAGGGATGCCCGGCCGGCGCCGCGCCGACCACGCGGAGCGCGGCGCCCGGGGCCGCCGCGTCGGCGGCGCGCACCGCATAGCCGTCCATCGACGACACCGGATCGGGCGGCTGGTTCATCCGCGCCCGCACATCTTCCGCGAGCACGCGCCCCGCGCCCTGGCGCAGCGCGATGCGTTCCGCCGCCGTCGGCGCGAAGGCGGCGACGATTCGCGCCGTGGCCTCGTCGACCGAGATCATTTGAACATGTCGCCGACGCGCACCCGCGCCGCCTTGGCCAGGCGCTCGGCGGCGCCCTGCGAGAGCGCGCGGCTCTTGCCGGTCAGGAACGCATAGATCTCCGACGCCGGCACGCCCGCATCCTTCGCCCACTGCGTGGCACGCAGCCGGTTGGAGGTCATGAAGGCGCGGAACGCCTCGCGCTGACCGTCGCGCGCCGCCGGCGGCTTGGGCGCCGCGACCTCGCCCATCAAGGTCGATGGCATGGCGCGCCCGATCATGCCCGCCGAGCGATACGCCGGCTTCGTAGGCTTGGGCGCCTCGGCGGCGTAATCGCCGCTCTTGCCGCCCGATTTGGCGACCAGCTTCACGCCCTCGATCGCCGCCGCGCGGTCGACCGCCTTGACCATGTCGTAGATGGTGAGCGCCGCAATGCTCGCCGCCGTCAGCGCCTCCATCTCCACCCCGGTCGGGCCGGTGGTCTTGGCGCTGGCCAGGATGCGGATCGCGGACCGCGCCGCGTCCGGCTCGAAATCGACATTCGCCTGGGTGAGCGCGATGGGATGGCAGAGCGGGATGAGCTCGCTCGTCTTCTTCGCCGCCATGATGCCCGCGATCCGCGCCGCCGCCAGCACGTCGCCCTTCTTGGCCGTGCCGCCCGTCACCGCCGCGAACGCCGCGGCGTTGAGGACGATGGTCGCTTCGGCCACCGCCTCGCGCTCCGTCGCGTCCTTGGCCGAGACATCGACCATGCGCGCCGCGCCGGCCTCGTCCAGATGGGTGAGCTTGGTCATGCCGATAGTCTAGCGCCCAGCAGCGCGCGTGTCGCCGCCGCGACGTCGTCCTGGCGCATCAGGCTCTCGCCGATGAGGTACGTGCTGACGCCGGCATCGGCCAGGCGTTCGAGGTCGTCCGGGTTCCCAAGCCCGCTCTCCGCCACCACCAGTCTGTCCTTCGGGATGCGCGGCAGAAGGCGCAGCGTCACGCCCAGATCGGTGACGAAGGTCTTGAGGTCGCGGTTGTTGATGCCGATGAGGTCCGCGCCCAGCGCCAGCGCGCGGTCCAGTTCCGCCTCGTCGTGCACCTCGATAAGGGCGTCCATCCTCCAATGCGCCGCGTCCATCATCAGCGTCTTGGCGGTCAGATCGCTCACCATCGCCAGGATGATCAGGATGCAATCGGCGCCCCAGGCGCGCGCTTCCGCCACCTGATAAGAATCGAGCATGAAATCCTTGCGCAGCACCGGCAGATGCGTCGCCGCGCGCGCCTGGATCAGATAGTCCGGCGCGCCCTGGAACGACGGCGTGTCGGTCAGCACGGAAAGGCACGCGGCGCCGCCCACTTCATACGCCCGCGCCAGGGCAGGGGGATCGAAATCGGCGCGGATCAATCCCTTCGACGGACTCGCCTTCTTGATCTCCGCGATCAGGCCATAGCGGCCCTCGCGTTTCGCCTTTTCCAGCGCCGCGCGAAAGCCGCGCACCGGCGGCGCCGCGCTGGCCGCGGTCTCGATCTCGCGCGTCGGCACGCGCGCCTTCGCCTGCGCGACTTCCCGGCGCTTGTAGGCGGCGATGTCGTCCAGGATCGTCATGGCGCGTTCGACACTTGGATGAGGTGGGCCAGCTTGGCCTTGGCCGCGCCGCCGTCGATGGCCGCCGCCGCTTCGGCCACGCCGGCGCGCAGATCCTCGGCCTTGCCGGCCACGATCAGCGCGGCGGCGGAGTTGATCAGCACGATGTCGCGATAGGCGCCGGTCTCGCCGTCGAACAGCCGCTTCAGCGCCGCCGCGTTCTCGTGCGCCGTGCCGCCCGCCAGCGCGTCGCGCGGCGACCAGCTGATGCCGGCTTCCTCCGGGCCGATGTCGCGCGTCGTCACCGTGCCGTCCTTCAGGATCGCGACATGGCTCGGGCCCGAGGTCGCGATCTCGTCCAGCCCGTCGCCGTGGACCACCCAGGCGCTCTGCGCGCCGAGCTTGCCCAGCACCTCGGCCACCGGCACGCACCAACTCGGATCGTAGACGCCGATCAATTGGCTGCGCACCCGCGCGGGATTGGAGAGCGGCCCCAGCAGATTGAAGATGGTGCGAAAGCCCAGCTCCTTGCGCACCGGCGCCGCGTATTTCATCGCGGGGTGATAGGCCTGCGCGAACAGAAAACACAGGCCCGCCTCGCGCAGGCAGCGCGCGGTGCGCGCCGGCGACAGATCGATCTTCACGCCCAGGGCCTCCAGGCAGTCGGCGGTGCCGCTCTTGGACGACATGTTGCGGTTGCCGTGCTTGGCCACCGGCACGCCGCAGGCCGCGACCACGAAGGCGCAGGCGGT
>CAZMHP010000333.1:0-3111 GCA_964566095.1 uncultured Rhizobium sp.
CAAGGGACAGTCATGAGCATGAAGGACGTCATGAAGTCGATGGGTTCGCGTCAGGGCGGCGGACGTCCGAAGGATGGCTTGGTCGATGCGACCGCCATCCGCGAGCTGGCCGATCTTCTCGCCGAAACCGGCCTGACCGAGATCGAGATCGAACAGGGCGGCGCGCGGCTGCGCGTGTCGAAGCAGACCGGCGGCACGGCGGCGACGTCTGCTCCGGCGGCGCCGGCGAGCGCGCCGGTCGCAGCATCGGCTCCTGCCAAGCCCGCCGGACCAAATCCCAACGCGGTGCCATCACCGATGGTGGGAACCGTCTTTTTCGCGCCGGAGCCCGGCGCCAAGCCTTTCGTCTCCGTCGGTCAGACGATCAAGGAAGGCGATACGCTGTTCATCGTCGAAGCGATGAAGACGATGAATCCCATCGCCGCGCCGCGCGGCGGCACGGTGAGCGAGATCTGCGTCCACGATGCCCAGCCGGTCGAATTCGGCCAGGCCCTCTGCATTTTGAGCTGATGTTCGAGAAGGTTCTCATCGCCAATCGCGGCGAGATCGCACTGCGCATCAACCGCGCCTGCAAGGAGATGGGAATCTCCACGGTCGCGGTCCACTCCACCGCCGACGCCGACGCGATGCATGTGCGCCTGGCCGACGAGAGCGTGTGCATCGGCCCGCCGCCGACGGCGCAGAGCTATCTCAACATCCCCGCGATCATCTCGGCCTGCGAGATCACCGGCGCCGAGGCGATCCATCCGGGCTACGGCTTCCTGTCGGAGAACGCCCGCTTCGCCGAGATCGTGCGCGAGCACGGCATCACTTTCATCGGCCCGACGCCCGAGCACATCCGCATGATGGGCGACAAGATCACCGCGATCAAAGCGGTGAAGGAGCTTGGCATTCCGACCGTGCCCGGGTCGGGCGGCGCGGTGGAAGACGCCGACGCGGCGCGCATCGCGCGGGAGATAGGCTATCCCGTCCTGATCAAGGCGACGGCCGGCGGCGGCGGGCGCGGGATGAAGGTGGCGAACAGCGAGGCCGAACTGTCGGTTGCGCTCTCCACCGCGCGCCACGAAGCCAAGGCGGCGTTCGGCAACGACCAGGTCTATATGGAGAAATATCTCCAGAAGCCCCGACATATCGAAATTCAGGTGCTGGCGGACGCGGTGGGCAACGTCATCCATCTGGGAGAACGCGACTGCTCGCTGCAACGCCGCCACCAGAAGGTTTGGGAAGAAGCAGGGTCGCCCGCCCTCAACGCCGAGCAACGCGACGACATCGGCGGCATCGTCACCAAAGCGCTCAAACAGCTCGGCTATCTCGGCGCCGGGACGATCGAGTTTCTGTTCGAGGACGGCCGCTTCTATTTCATCGAGATGAACACGCGGCTGCAGGTCGAGCATCCGATCACCGAGGCGATCACCGGCATCGACATCGTGCGCGAGCAGATCCGCATCGCGGCCGGCGGCGCGCTGGAAATGCGCCAGGAAGATGTCGTCTTCAACGGGCACGCCATCGAGTGCCGCATCAACGCGGAGAACGCCTTCACCTTCCAGCCCTCGCCGGGCCTGATCACCGATTTCCACACGCCGGGGGGCCTGGGCGTGCGCTTCGACAGCGCGGTGTTCTCCGGTTACCGCATTCCGCCCTATTACGACAGCCTCGCGGGCAAGTTGATCGTGCATGCGCGCAACCGCAACGAATGCCTGCTGCGCCTGCGCCGCGCACTCGACGAACTGGTGGTCGGCGGCATCGAGACGACGATCCCGCTCTTCCAGCTTCTGGTCCGCGACAAGGACATCATCGACGGCGACTACAACATCCATTGGCTGGAGCAGTGGCTGGCGAAGAATAAGAAATAAGCCATGATCCGGATTCTGCTTTTGGCCATTGCCGCCATTGCGTTGGTGCTCGTGATCGAGGCCGACGGCGTTTTCTCCACGCGCGCCAAGCCCCTGCCCGCGGGAGCACGAGCCGATCTGATCGTGATCGACAAATCGGCGCACCGGCTCACACTCTACGCACACAACCGCATATTGCGGAGTTATGTCGTTGCGCTGGGACATGGCGGCCTGAGCGCGAAGACGCGGCAAGGTGACGGGCTGACGCCCGAGGGTCGTTTTCAGATCGACCGGCGCAACGCGCACAGCGCGTTCTACCGCGCTTTGCACATCTCCTATCCCTCCCTCATGGATCGCAAAGCCGCCGCGGCGCGTGGCGTGGCGCCAGGCGGCGACATCATGATCCACGGCCTGCGCAACCACACGGGCTGGATCGGCGGCTGGCATCGCTTGATCGACTGGACGGATGGATGCATCGCCGTCACCGACGGCGAGATGGACGAGATCTGGCGGGTGGTGCCCGACGGCATCGCGGTGGAAATCCGGCACTGAGTTGCCATTGCGAAGGCGGACCGGCTAGCTAGGGCCGTGCCATACGTCCAAACCCTCGGCGCGACCCGCTATGTCTTCGACGATTTGAAGACGCTGCTGGCACGTGCGTCGCCGGCGCGGTCGGGCGACCGGCTGGCGGGCATCGCGGCGGCGAGCGGCGAGGAGCGGGTGGCGGCGCGCATGGCGCTCGCCGAGCTGCCGCTCAGCGAATTCCTCAAAACCGAGTTGGTCCCCTACGAGACCGACGAGGTGACACGGCTGATCGCCGACACGCATGACGCCGAGGCGTTCGCGCCCGTTGCGTCGAAAACGGTCGGCGAATTCCGCGATTTCCTGCTGGCGCACGAGACGACCGCCGAGACGCTGGCGGCGCTGGCGGCGGGGCTGACGCCGGAGGTGGCGGCGGCCGTCAGCAAGCTGATGCGCAACCAGGATTTGATCGCGGCGGCGCGCAAGGTGTCGGTCGTCACCCGCTTGAACAACACGATCGGACTTCCGGGGCGGCTGTCGGTGCGGCTGCAGCCGAACCATCCGACCGACGACGCCAAGGGAATCGCGGCATCGATCATCGACGGGCTGCTCAACGGCAGCGGCGATGCTGTGATCGGGATCAATCCGGCGAGCGACAATGTCGCATCAGTGACGAACCTGCTCGCGATGATAGACGAGATGCGGCGGCGCTGGGACATCCCGACGCAATCCTGCGTGCTGGCGCATGTCACGACGA
>CAZMHP010000334.1:0-3104 GCA_964566095.1 uncultured Rhizobium sp.
AGCGACGCGCATGACGAATTCGACGCGCTGGCCGAGAATCTCAATGCCATGCTCGATCGCATCGAACGGCTGATGAAGGGCGTGCGCGAGGTGACCGATTCGGTGGCGCACGATCTGCGCACGCCGCTCAACCGGCTGCGCAATCGGCTGGAATCCACGCTGCGCCACATGACGCCGGCGAACGATCAGGCCAATCCGGCCAACGATCAGGCGCCGGAGATCGAGGCCGCGGTGGCCGAAACCGATCAGCTCATCACCACGTTCAACGCGCTGCTCCTGATTGCCGAGGCCGATGCCGGTGTGACGCGCGGCGAGATGGCGCCGATCGATCTGGCGCCGATCGCCGAAGACATGGCCGAGCTCTATGCGCCGCTGGCGGAGGAGAAGGGCGTCACCCTCAAGATCGCGCCGGCCGGCGCCACGATGATCGACGGCAATCGCAGCCTGATTTCCCAGGCGCTCGCCAATCTGGTCGACAATGCGATCAAATACACGCCGGCCGGGGGCACCGTCACCGTCACGGCCTCCGAAACGCCGATGGGGGTGGAGCTGCGCGTGGCCGACACGGGGCCGGGAATCCCGAACGGGGAACGCGCCCGCGTCGTCGAACGCTTCGTCCGCCTGGAAGCCAGCCGCAATTCGCCCGGCACCGGTCTGGGGCTTAGCCTCGTCGCCGCCGTGGCGCGTCTGCACGATGCCAAATTGCTTCTGGACGACAATCAACCGGGCCTGCGTGCCGTCATCCGCTTTCCGAGGCCGGCGCCGCGAGTCCGATAAACGGATCGTCCGGCAATGATGTGCGGCAAGGAACGGGAAGTGCTGGGCCATGACGCGGATGTCTTGCCTGGGTCGTCATTTGAAAGAATCGCGCGAATTGCCGGTTCACTATTTCCAATATTATTGGTATAAACCGCCCGTACATGTGAATTTCCGCTTGGGGCTGGCGTCGATCGCAGCCGGCGGTGCGTGCGCGTAATCGTCTTGACCGTCCCAACACCCATTGGTCGATGTCGCCGCCGTCCCGGCCGTGATCGGACGTTGCGTTCTTGCCGTTCCGTGTTGGATCCGCCGGCTTCGATCCCAGATCGAAAGAGGGGAAACACGCATGATCAGGATCGCATCGGGCATTCTCGTCGCGGCGGCCGCGGCAGCGACCTCGCTGGTACTCGTCGGCACCGCGGGAATTTCTCCGTCGCAGGCGCAGATGACGGCGCCGCCGGCCGCGAACGCGTGCAGCTTCCCGACCCGCGCTTCCGCCACGCCGCAGGAAACGGCCTGGCGTTTGTTCGTCGCCGCGAATTGCACCGCCGGCAACGGCAAGCTCGTCTGGGAGAATTGGATCGAGCAGTCCGATTACTATCCAACCAGCAGCGGCAAGGGCTCCGCGGTCGCGGCGCTGTCGACCCACCTGATCGGTCATCGCCTGCACGGCTCTCCGCTCGCGTTGGCGCTCCGTGCGATACAGGCCGCACCGGGGAATAAGAATTTCGCTCTGGCGCTTCAGCCCGCCACCCAGTGCAATCCCATGAGTCCGGCGTTTCTGCCGGCGAATGTGGTGTCGACGGCAACGATCTGCGAAGAGACCCACCTCAATCCCGACACGACGAATTTCATCTCGTCCAAGGGGTATCAGTTGCGGGGAGGGCAGGCCGCCGCCGCCCAGCACGGAACGGACATCCAGTTCTCCAACCCCTCCATCGAAGTGAAGGTGGACTGGATTCCCGCGACGGATTTCAAGAATTCCTTCTCGTGCAGCGCTCCGCCGCCGGGCGTTCACGTCGAGACGTTCGACGGCGTCTGCTACGCCATGGTGGGCATGCATATCTCGTCCAAGCTGCTGAAGGATTGGCTGTGGGCGACCTTCGAGCCGCAAAGCATGCTCACCAATCCCGGTCGCTGTGTCAGCTACGGTCCTTGCCACGATTCCTGGGGCTCGGTTCCCGCGATCAGCTATGGCGGCTCGACCGGCTTCACGCAGCAGTCGGGAGGCATCGCCAAGCTCATGAAGGGCGCGAAGCTGGCGGCGGAATTCGCCAACTATCGGCTCGACGGCGCGCAGGTCGATTTCGTCAACAAGGATGGTACGCCTACGCTGCTCGGCAACTCGGTCATCGAAGGCGAAAATGCCGGCGTCCTGCCCGGCCGCGCCTCGTGCATCACGTGCCACTCGGTTTCCTCGGTCAAAGCCGACGGATCGGACGGTATTCGATACATCGGCACGCCCGAGCCGATCGGCATCCCATTCAAGCCGCCCGCGCAATGGGTCGCGCGCGACTTCGTCTGGTCGTTGTTCCTTGCCTGTCCGAACTCACCGACCCAACGGTGCGATGGTCAGGCGGGCGGCAAATAGCACACGCCCGGGACGGTCGGCGGCGCCTCATGCAACTTGGCGCCGCTGCGCCGCCTCGCCGGTCCCAGATGCGCTAGACTGCGGTCATGCCGACCGCGTCGCCCCCGCCACCACGTCCCTTCGACCCCGCCCGCGCGGCGCGCGTCTTCGAGGCGCTGGCCGAACGCGGCTTCATGCCGCGTGCCGACGACCGCGCGCTGCTGGATGCGGTTTTCGGCAATAGCCCGTTTCTCGGCCGGCTGGTGCTGCGCGAGCACGCGTCGCTGCCCGCACTGCTTGCCGATGGCGCGGATCCGGCCGTCGCCGCCGCGATCGCGCTGGCGCTCTCCGCCGCCGAGGCGCAGAGCGAGGCCGGGGCGATGGCGCGTCTGCGTGAGGCCAAGCGCCGTGCCGCGCTCGCCGTCGCGTTGGCCGACATCGCGGGCCATTGGGAACTGGAACGCGTCACACGTGCGCTCACCGAGTTCGCCGATGCCTGCGTCAAGGGTGCGCTGCGTTTCCTGCTGCGCGCCGCCGCGGCGCGGGCCGAGCTTGCCGAGCGGGACGGCGCGATCCTCGAGGAAACGACGGGCCTCGTGGTCCTCGCCATGGGCAAATATGGCGCCTTCGAGCTCAACTATTCCTCCGACATCGACCTCATCGTGTTCTACGATTCCGCTCGGTTTCCCTTCAAGAAGCGCGACGACGCGCGCGGCGCCGCCGTCGATCTGGTGCGCGGCATCGTCAAGCTGCTGACCGAGATCACCGCCGACGG
>CAZMHP010000335.1:0-3070 GCA_964566095.1 uncultured Rhizobium sp.
TCGTATTTGTTGAACAGCGGCGGATAGACGAAGGCGGGCAGGGCGGCCGACATGAACAGTGCGCTGCGCTCCAGCGCTTTGAGGACCAGCGCCCCCAACTCGCGCGACTCCGCTCCGTTCTCGGCAAGCTGCAGATTGGCCTTCACCCGTGCCGATTGATGGCCCGCCGTGACCCTGCCGTCGGCCCAGGCCGCCGCCGCCAGACGCGCGCGCACCGTCGCGAGCTCGTCCGGCGTCAGCACCTGGGGAACGTGGAGCAGCATGAGGGTCCTAGAGCGACGCCGTCGCGGTCAGAAGCAAGGTGCGTCCTGGGCCCGGATTGGTGTGGTTCTCGCCCGGACGCGTGAAATACGCGTTCACGAAGTAATATTCGTCCGTCAGGTTATACGCGTTGAGCTGCACCGCGAAAGTGTCGTTGATCTGATAGCCGACCATCGCGTCCCAGGTGACGTAGCCCGGAACGGTCGCGACCGTGATCGATCCCGGCACGGTCATATTGTCGGTGCCCGCCCGGCGCATGCCGACATAGTTGAGGCCGGTGCCCAGCTTCAGCCCGTCGTCGAAATCGTAGGTCGTCCAGATGTTCGCCTGGTTGTGCGCGGTGTTCGGCACCGGCCCGTGCACACCCACGCCCGCCAGCCCGACGGCGGTCGGATCCAGATAGGTGTAGCCGGCCACGATCTCCCACCGTTCGGTGATGCGCCCTTGCGCGCCGAACTCGAGACCGTTGACTCGCTCCGTGCCGGCCAGCGTCTGCAGCGTCGGATTGAGCGGATCGGTGATCCGCGCATTGGTCATCTCGGTGTCGAAGATCGCGACCGTCAGCGACAGCTTGTCTTCCAGCACCTGGGCCTTGCCGCCGATCTCATAGGTACGGTCCTCTTCGGGCGGCAGCGCCTGGTTGCTGGCCGACAGCGACAGCGTCTCGGCCGACGGGTTGAACGACGTGCCATAGGAGAAATAGACGCTCGTCCCCTCGGTCGGCTTGTAGACGAGGGCGGCGCGCGGGCTCCACACGTCATCGGTGTGCTTGAAATGCGATGGGGTGCCGACGGCCTGGTCGAAGCGGGCATGGAAATGGTCGTAGCGCAGCGCGCCGGTGAACAGCCATTGCGTCCCGAAGGCAATCGAGTCTGTGGCAACGAGGCCCAGCGTCTCGGTCTTGGTGATCGGCTTTTGCCGGATCGTGGTCTGCGTACCGGGGAAGCTTTCGAACGGATCGGGCGCCAGCAATGGCGTCGCCGCGATCATGGTGTTCTGGTTGGTGAAGCGCGTCAGATCGGCGCTTTCGTTGTCGTATTCGAAACCGACGATCAACGTGTGATCGAGCGCGCCGGTGGAGAATTTGGCCGTACCGTCGAGACTGTTCATCGCGGTCGCGATGGTGCCCTTGGAGCTCGGCCGGTCGCGCTGGACGAAGATGGCGGACAGCGGCGTCCTCAGGACCGGATAATAGGGATTGGAGAAGCTCACCGCCGCGCGGCTCGCCGGCGGCAGCGAGGCGCAGAGCGGCGCGCCCGCGAAATAGCCGGCGTCGGCTGTCGTATTAAAGCAGTTCGCCGAGCCGTAGGTCGCCGCGGTCTGGCGGCTGTCGAACCAGTAATGGCCGAAACGTGCCGTATCGCTGATGGAGAAGGTATCGTCGAACTTGTGCTCCACCCGGCCGGTGACGACGTCAACCTCGGTCTTGAAGCGGTCGTCGCTGGGCAGGCCGTAATAGGAATTCCGCGGCACCGGCGCCGGCTTGTCGAACAGGAACGGGATGCCGTAGTCGGGGATGTTGTCTTCCTGCTGGTGCAGGTATTTCAGCGTGAAGGTCGTGTCGGTGCCGATGCCAAAGGCGATCGAGGGCGCGATGCCGTAGCGCTGGGTGCGCGTGAACGGCCGTCCTTCCTGATTGTTGCGCTGGCCCATGACGTCGATGCGCACCGCGCTGGTGTCGCCCAGCACATAGTTCACGTCGGCGGTGGCGCGGATTTCGGCGTTGGTGCCGCCGGTCACCTGCAGATCGTCGATTGGATAGAGTTGCGGGCTCTTCAGGATCTGGTTGATCACGCCGCCAGTCGAACCGCGGCCGAACAATGTCGAGGCGGGACCCTTGTAGACCTCGACGCTCTCGTAATCGAACGTGTCGCGGTCATAGAGCCCTGTGTCGCGCAGCCCGTCCATGAAATAGTCGTCGCCGGCCGAGAAGCCGCGCAGATTGACGAGATCGCCGTGCGTGCCGCCTTCGCCGGCGTTGAGCGTGATGCCCGGCACGTTGCGCAGCGCATCCTGCAGATTGTTGATGCCCTGCTCCTTGATCACCTCCGCGGGGATCACATTTATGGACTGCGGCGTATCGAGGATCTTCTGCGGCAGAAGGTCGATGCCGGTGCGCTGCGAGGTGACGACCACGGTCTCGATCGTGTTCGCGTTTGCGGTGTTGAGCGCGAGTTGCTGCGCATCGGCGCCCCCGAGCGCGGCCATGGATGTGATGCCGACCCCGGTGAGGCCGATGGCGGTACGCACGAGCGGGTCGCTCGATTTGACGGGCGGCATGAATTCCCTCGACTGAAATTGATAATCGTTCGCAACTGACGGGACCATAGCGCCGAAAACCAGCCTGTCAATGCGAATTAGTCGCAACTATGACACTTTGCCGCCGTGGGTCCGGGGGCTTCCGTCGGACCTGTTTTTCCTTAGTTTGGCGGCCCAACAGGGGAGGGCATTGTCATGACATCGCTGCTAACGCCGGTTCTGGCGCTGATCGTCTGGTCGCTGATCGTCTGGATTTGGATGTATGCGACGCGCATCCCGGCGATGCAGCGGCTGAAGATCGATCCGCAGGCCGGCGCCCATCCCGGCTCGCTCGACGTGCTGCCGTCGTCGGCCCGCCAGGTGGCCGACAACTACAACCACCTGATGGAACAGCCGACGATCTTCTACGCGCTGGCGTTCTATATCGTGCTCGCCGGCCATACCGACGCGCTCGCGGTCGATCTCGCCTGGGCCTATGTGGCCTTGCGGGTGGTGCACTCGCTGGTCCAGAACACGGTCAACCGCGTGACGCTGCGCTTCCTGGTCTTCG
>CAZMHP010000336.1:0-3069 GCA_964566095.1 uncultured Rhizobium sp.
CACACGGCTATGCCGTCCGGGATCTCGGCACCGACAGCGCGGAACGCTGCGATGCGTTCGACTTCGCCAGGAAGATGGCGGGTGAATTTGACTCAGGCGCCGCGGAATTTGGAATTTTGATTTGCGGCTCAGGTCAGGCCATGGCCATGACGGCGAATCGCTACAAGACGATTCGCGCCGCGCTTTGCACGAGTGTCGAGGCCGCGCGGACGACCCGCGAACACAATGATGCGAATGTGCTGGCGCTCGGCGCCGATTTCATGACGCCGGAAGAGGCGGTGAAGGTGCTCGAAACTTTCCTCACCACCAAATTCCTGGGCGGGCGTTATGCGGAGCGCCGCGACCGCTTGACCGAACTCGGCGGCTTGTAAGCCTCGGCAGCGATCCTCGGAATCAGGACGCCATGTTGTCTCTGACAGCGTAAGCCGGATTTTCCGTTGTGCTCCGTTTACCTCCGATCGATTGATCGCGTCGTGCATCCGGTAGCGCGTGCTGCCCGCATCGCACGGTCGCGTGCGAACAGGGCGGAGCGTCGTGGCGCAACGAAATTCCGGGCAGACGCGCACGGCGTTTTCGTCGAATGACGATGCCAACATTCGGCGCGGCGATAGGTTTCGCGACCAGTGCCAATGGGGTCAGGCTGTTTTCTGCTATCGCGCGGCGCTCGCAGTGGACGGCGAAAACTTCGCCGCGACCTTCGGCCTGGGCGCGGCGCTGTTCGAGCTCGGTAAGGCGGACGAAGCGCTGGCGCTGCTGTGGCGCGCGGTCGAACTCGACGGCGGATCGGCTGAGGCCCACGCCGCCCTGGGGCGGGTGCTGGACCGCCTGTTGGAATGGGAAGACGCCGTTGCGGCCTTCGAAAGATCGCTGACGCTGCGTCCTGCGGATCAGCAGACGCTGCTCGCGCTCGGCGGCGCGCTGTCGCGTCTGGACCGGCGCGGCGAATTGCAGGACTGGCTCAAGAAGGCGATCGCGGCCGAACCGGATACCGCGATGCTGCACGGCATGCTGGCCGGTCAGCTGCTTGCCTTCGGGCATCTCGATGCGGCCGTGGCGGCCATGGACCGGATGATCGCGCTCGATCCGAATAACGGGCTGGCGCATGCCTTCCTGTCCGACATGAAGACCTACACGCCGGACGACCCGCACTTCGCGGCGCTCGAAGCGGCTGCGAACCGAAACGCGCCGGCGGAGGAGCATTGTGTGCTCCGCTATGCCCTGGCCAGGGCCTATGCGGATGTCGGCCGGCATGCGGAATCCTTCGACCTCTATCTCGAAGCCAATCGCCTGCGCCGGCGCATGCTCGACTACGACGTCGCCCATACGCTGTCGGAATTCCGGCGGCTCGAAACGGTCTTCACGCCGGAGTTGATGCGAACCCGCCGGGGTTCAGGCGATCCGTCGGACCGCACGGTCTTCATCGTCGGCGTGATGCGGTCGGGAACGACGCTCGTGGAGCAGATCCTCGCCGCGCACCCGCGCGTCCACGGCCTCGGCGAGAGGCCGGATTTCCGCGCCGCCGCATCGCGGCCGATGCAGGTCTTTCCCGAACAGGTCCCGACGCTGGGCGCCGCCGATCTGCGCCGCATCGGCGAGGACTATATGCGGCTTGCCGGCGCCGGCGCGCGCGATGCGGTGCGCATCACCGACAAGACGCTGAACAACGACGTGTTCGTCGGGCTGATCCATCTCGCGCTGCCCCATGCGCGGATCGTGCATGTCGTGCGCGACGCGGTGGATACCTGCCTCTCCGCCTTTGCGACGAATTTCGGTGCCGCTTATCCCTACACCACCGATCTGTCGGATCTCGGCCGCATTTATCGTGCCCAGCGCCGGATGATGGCGTATTGGCGCCGCCTGCTGCCGCGAAATGCCTTTTTCGAAATCCGTTATGAGGACGTCGTGGCGGACATCGAAGGCCAGGCGCGCCGCCTGCTCGACTTCTGCGGCCTGGAATGGGACCCCGTCGTTCTCGCGTTCGACAAATCCCCCCGCGCGGTCTGGACCGCCAGTGCTGCGCAGGTCCGCCGGCCCCTCTATAGCAGTTCCGTCGGCCGCTGGCGGCCTTCCGCCGAGATCCTGCGCCCGCTGTTGGATGGATTGGACGAGTACGCCGCGCCGACGCACGCCTGACTCCGGAGGACGGAAACCGCGACATCCGGCGGCTATAGATTGTTCTTGATTCGTTCCAATCCTCTGCTTTAGGCTTGGCCGCCAGCTCAGGAGAGGGATGATGATTGGCTATGTCACGATCGGCGCCTTGGACAGCGAGGCGTCGGGGCGATTCTATGATGCGGTGTTCGGCGCCATTGGAAGTGAGCGCAAATTCGCCGATGGCGGATGGATCGGCTACGGCCCGAAGGGCAAGGATTCGCACTGCGTCTATCTGTGTCCGCCTTACAACAAGGAGCCGGCCTGTCATGGCAACGGCATGATGGTCGCGTTCAAGACCCATTCGGAAGCGGCGGTGAATGCGGCGCACCGCGCCGGCCTCGCCAATGGCGGAACGGATGAGGGCGCGCCCGGCTATCGTCCACCGGAAAAGCAAAGCTGGTATGGCGCCTATCTGCGCGATCCGACCGGCAACAAGATCGCGGTGTTCTTCACGCCATAGCGTGAGGTGCGATCGGATTTATCCATCAAATCGTCATGGGCGGCCTTGTGCCGGCCACCCATGCTCCTAACTGCGGCAGATGTGTGTATGGGTCGCCGGCGCAAAGCCGGCGACGACGATTCCGGTTATGGATTCAATCTGACGGCAACCTGCCATGTGCAGCAACCGCTGGTCACGCCGCCGGCGGCAGCGCCTTCACGCGGTTCGCGATCGCGTCGAGCGCGCTCTGCGCCTTGGCGCCGTCGGGACCGCCCGCCTGCGCCATGTCGGGCCGTCCGCCGCCGCCCTTGCCGCCCAGCGCTTCGGCGCCAAGCTTGACGAGGTCCACCGCGCTCACCCGCGCCGTCAGATCGTCGGTCACGCCGACCACCAGCGACGCCTTGCCGTCGGCCACGGCGACGAAAGCGACGACGCCCGAGCCGAGCTGCGCCTTGGCGCTGTCGACCAGCGATTTC
>CAZMHP010000337.1:0-3064 GCA_964566095.1 uncultured Rhizobium sp.
GCCGGCTGTGGGAAAACGACTATATGCGCATCGTGCTGGCCGACGAGATCAGCCCCGATTCGTGCCGGCTGTGGGACGTCACGACCAACGACAAGATGGACAAGGACCGCTTCCGCCGCGACCTGGGCGGCGTGGTCGAAGCCTATTCGGAGGTCGCCCGCCGGCTCGGCATCATGCCGGAACAGGTGCAGGGCGAGAGCAAGGGGCCGCAGCTGGTCAGATGAAAGCGCGCGTATTCGTCACCCTGAAGAACGGCGTTCTGGATCCCCAAGGAAAAGCGATCGGCCATGCGCTCAACGGGCTGGGCTTCGGCGCCGTCGGCGAAGTCCGTCAGGGCAAGGTGATCGACATCGAATTGGACGAGACCGACGCGGCGAAAGCAAAGGCCGATCTGAAGACGATGTGCGAGAAGCTGCTCGCCAACACCGTGATCGAGAAATACGAGATCGAGTTGAAGGGATGACACCTCACACTTGTCATGGCCCGCGAATGCGGGCCACCCAGGTGACCCCTGCCGAACTTTCGCAACAGATTCACGCGGAGGCGCGGAGGACGCAGAGGATTGGAACCAAACGGCGGGCGACCCCCCCCCCCCGGCGGAAACCCAAATGGGGGGACCACCGAAGAGGGGGGGCCCCCAACCGCGCCCCGCGGTGCCCCCGTCCCCGGGGTGGTGGCCAACACCCCCCCGGTAGCCGCGCCTCCGCGTGCGAATCCACTATGGCGTGCAGAACCTAACTGGGTGGCCCGCATTCGCGGGCCATGACAGCCTTTGTGTGGAGACATTGAAGTGAAGTCCGCCGTCGTCGTCTTTCCCGCCTCCAATTGCGACCGCGATGCGCAGGTGGCGCTCAAACAAATGACGGGCAAGGACCCGCACATGGTCTGGCATCAGGAGAGCGAGTTTCCCGACGTGGACCTCGTGGTGTTGCCGGGCGGGTTCTCCTATGGCGACTATCTGCGCTGTGGCGCGATGGCGAGCCAGTCGGCGGTGATGCGCGCGGTGAAGGCGCATGCCGAGCGCGGCGGCGCGGTGCTCGGCGTTTGCAACGGCTTTCAGGTGCTGACCGAGAGCCATCTGCTGCCCGGCGCCCTGATGCGCAACGCCCATCTGAAATTCGTCTGCCGGCCGGTGACCATGACGGTGGAGGAGACGCAGAACGTCTTCACGCGCAAATACAGCAAGGGCCAGAAGGTGACCTTTCCGGTCGCGCATGGCGAGGGCAATTACGTCGCCGACGAGGAGACGCTGGACCGGCTCGAAGGTGAGGGACGCGTCGTGTTCCGCTACGCGCCGGGCGACAATCCCAACGGTTCGTCGCGCGACATCGCGGGCATCCTATCGGAAAAGCGCAACGTCCTGGGCCTGATGCCGCATCCCGAGCGAATGGTTGACCCGCTGCTCGGCGGCACCGACGGCCGCGCGATGTTCGAGAGTTTGATCGAGACTTTATCGTGACGGCCATCACACCCGATATCGTCCGCGAGCATGGTCTCTCGGACGAGGAATATGCCCATATCAAGCGACTGCTGAACCGCGAGCCCAATCTGGTGGAGCTCGGAATCTTCTCGGTGATGTGGAGCGAGCACTGCTCCTACAAATCCACGCGGGTTCATCTTGCCCGCCTCCCGACCAAGGCGCCCTGGGTGATCCAGGGGCCGGGCGAGAATGCTGGCGTGATCGACGTCGGCGACGGCGACGCCTGCATCTTCAAGATGGAGAGCCACAACCATCCCTCCTTCATCGAGCCCTATCAGGGCGCGGCGACCGGCGTGGGCGGCATCATGCGCGACGTCTTCACCATGGGCGCGCGCCCCATCGCGATGATGAACGCGTTGCGCTTCGGCGAGCCGTCGCACCCGAAAACGCGGCACCTCGTCGGCGGCGTGGTGAGCGGCATCGGCGGCTACGGCAACTGCATGGGCGTGCCGACCGTCGGCGGCGAGGTCAACTTCCACAAGAGCTACAACGGCAACATCCTGGTCAACGCGATGTGCATCGGCCTGGCGCGCAAGGACAGGATTTTCCTCTCCGCCGCCAAGGGCGCCGGCAACCCGGTCGTCTATATCGGCTCCAAGACCGGTCGCGACGGCATCCACGGCGCCACCATGGCATCGGCCGAGTTCAGCGAAGACAGCGAAGAGAAACGCCCGACGGTGCAGGTCGGCGACCCCTTCACCGAAAAGCTGTTGCTGGAAGCGTGCCTGGAGTTGATGGCGACCGACGCGATCATCGCAATCCAGGATATGGGCGCGGCGGGGCTGACCTCGTCTTCCGCCGAGATGGCCGACAAGGGCGGCAGCGGCATCGAGCTCGATCTCGACCAGGTGCCACAGCGCGAAGCGAACATGACGGCCTATGACATGATGCTGTCGGAGAGCCAGGAACGCATGCTGGCGGTGCTCAAGCCCGGCCGCGAGGCACAGGCCGAGGCCATCTTCAGGAAATGGGAGCTCGACTTCGCGGTGATCGGCGTCACCACGGACACCCGCCGACTCGTCGTCAAGCACAAGGGCGCGATGGTTGCCGATCTGCCGGTCACGGCGTTGTCGGACGAGGCGCCGAAATACAAGCGGCCCTATGCCGAGCAGCCCGCCGCGTCCGGCGCAGTGACGGTGGGCAAGCGTGACGTACTCGCGTCGTTGAAAACGATCCTCGCATCACCGGACATCTGCTCACGACGCTGGGTGTGGGAGCAGTACGACAACACCGTCATGGCCGACACGGTGCAGCGCCCCGGCGGCGACGCCGCCGTCGTGCGGGTGCACGGCACGCAAAAGGGATTGGCGATCACCACCGACGTGACGCCGCGCTATTGCGCGGCCGATCCTTACGAGGGCGCAAAGCAGGCGGTGGCGGAGGCCTGGCGCAACATCACCGCCGTGGGCGCCAAACCGCTGGCCGTCACCGACAATCTCAATTTCGGCAATCCGCAGAAGCCGGAGATCATGGCGCAGATCGTGCGCGGCATCGACGGCATCGGCGAAGCGTGCCGGGCACTCGACTTTCCGGTGATCGGCGGCAATTGCTCGCTCTACAACGAGACCAATGGCGAGGCGATCC
>CAZMHP010000338.1:0-3058 GCA_964566095.1 uncultured Rhizobium sp.
TTCGATCCGCGCCAGGGCGGCGGCTTTCATCCCGGCGGGCCGTTCGGCGGCGGCGCCGGTCAGGGCGCCGGGGCACGGGACTTCCACTTCACCTGGGACAATGCCGGGGCCGAGACGCAGGAAGGCTTCCGCGCCGAGGATCTGTTCTCCGATCTGTTCGGCGGGCGCGGCCGGCGCGGCGGCGGGGCGCGGCAACCGGCCAGGGGCGAGGACTTCGCTGTCGCGACCACGATCTCCTTCGACGAGGCGATCAAGGGCGGCACGCGCCGGGTGATGATGCCCAATGGCGAGCAGATCGACGTCAAGATCCCGGTCGGCGTGAAGGACGGACAGCAGGTGCGGGTGAAAGGTCGCGGCGGCGCGGGCCGCAATGGCGGGCCGCCGGGCGACGTCCTGATCGACATCACGGTCGCGCCGCATCCCGGCATGACGCGCGACGGCAACGACATCCGCATGGATCTGCCGGTGACGCTGAAAGAGGCGGTGTTGGGCGGCAAGGTGCCGGTGCAGACGCCGGCCGGCGGCACGGTGGAGCTGAACCTGCCGGCCAACTCCAACAGCGGAAAGACGCTGCGGCTCAAAGGCAAGGGCGTCGCGCCGCCGAACGGCACGGCAGGCGATCTTTATGTGAAACTGGTCGTCACCCTGCCCGACCCTCCCGACACCGAGCTGACGAAGTTCATCGAAAGCTGGAAGGCGCATTACGATCCGCGCGCGAAGAAGTAGACGGTCGCGACGTCATGGACGATATCGAAACCATCGTCCTGTGGCGCAGGCGGGCGGGCGCACCGCGAATATTGGATTCCCGCGGAGGATCTCGCGCTTTTCAATGAGGCGATCATCGGCAGCATCGAAGTCGTCGCCACATTTCCTTGATCTTCCCCCGCGAATTTCGCGATGGCGCGGCCGAGGTCGCGATCCGTTCGAACGCCGAAGCAAGTCTGGCGCGCCAGCGCTGCGCGCGCGCGGAAGGGAGCGGGCACGCGTGCCCGCTCCCTCATCACGGCTAGGTCAGTCTTACGGCTTGGCCGGTGCCGGCGCCGGCGCGGCAGGTGCCGCGGCAGCGGGCGGCGGCGGCGTCGGTCCGCCTGGCGGCGGCCCCCAATGATGCATCCAGCCCGGACCGTGCTCGTGCATCCATCCCATGCCGGGCACGTCGCCCGGCTTGCCGGTGACCCCGCCATAGATGCCGCAGACCAGACTGAGAATCGCGACCAGCAACACCCAGTAGCCGAGCAAACGTCCGAGCAGTGCGACGAGCCCTTCCGCCTTGCTGGCGGCGAACAACAAGAAAAACGCGACAATGCCGAGCACGGTGGCGTGCATGACGGCGCCCACGATCCAATGCATATTTCCCCTCCTAGACTGCGATACGCAGCTTGTTATGCGCGCATCCTATCACGGCTGCATGACGGTGCGCAGAGCAACATCGCGTCCTGCTGCGCCGCAGCAGAAGGTGCGGCGCGGGACGGTCCTTGCGAAAACGCGATTAATGCGCCGCCGGGGCGTGCGTCAGGACAGCGCCTCGCCGGTGAATTCGGCCAGCGCGAGCTGCTTGCGCACCGTGCCGGGAAAGAAGCGCATCATGAAGGCGAGCCGCTTGCCGGCGCGGCCGACGATGTGCTTGAGCGCCTTCGACGCGACGCTGTCATAGATCACGCCGGCGCATTCCTCGACCGTGTAGACCTCGGTGCCGCCGGCTTTGAGCACGTCCGACATCTTCTCGTTGGTGCTGTGCGCGCCCGAGTCGAGGATCGGCGTGTTGACGAACCACGGCATGATGCATTTCACGCCGATGCCGAAGCGGGCGAACTCGATATCGAGCGCTTCGGACAATCCGCGCACGGCGAATTTGGTGGCGCAATAGACCGACAGTTTCGGCGCGCCGAACAGCGAGGCGCAGGACGAGACGTTGATGAGCTGCGCGCCCGGCGTCTTCTTGAGAAACGGCAGCGCGGCGCGGGCGCCGGCGATCACGCCCTTGATGTTGATGTCGAGCTGGCGCGCCACCTCGTCCTCGCTCTGCTCTTCGATATAGCCGTAGGACGCGACGCCGGCGTTGTTGATGAGGACGTCGAGCCGACCGCCGCTGGCGGACGCGAACACCGACAGCGCGTCGGTCCAGGCGGCGGTGTCGCGCACGTCGAGCAGATAGGTGGCGCCGTTGTCGCGACCGATCGCCTCGAACGCCGCCTTGAGGCCGCCCGCATTGATGTCGGCGAGCCCGACGAACCAGCCTTCCTGGGCGAAGCGTTTCGCCGTTCCAAGACCGATGCCCGACGCCGCGCCGGTGATGAAGACGGCTTTGCGATCTGCCATGTCGGCTCCCCCTGACCCTACGGAACCCATCCGGTTCCCGGCAGCCACGGGGCGGGCCGAGAAATGCGCTAGACCCCCGCGATCACGCCTTCTAATGTCCGCCGCGCCAACAATCCACCACCGGGAAGGAAGAGTTTTTCCATGAGCCGAGAAGCCGTCATTGTCTCTTACGCGCGCACGGGCCTGGCCAAGTCGGGCCGCGGCGGGTTCAACATCACGCCGACCATGTCGATGGCGGCGCACGCCGTGAAGCACGCGGTCGAGCGCGCCGGCGTGGAGAAGGACTATGTCGAGGACTGCTATCTGGGCAATTGCGCCCATGGCGCCGGCAATATCGGCCGCCAGGCGGCACTGCTCGCCGGCATGCCGGTGTCGACCTCGGGCGTTTCGATCAATCGGTTCTGTTCGAGCGGATTGCAGTCCATCGCCATGGCGGCGAACTCGATCCGCGGCGATTTGAGCAACTGCATCGTCGCGGGCGGCGCCGAGTCGATCTCGATCCCCAATCCCGGCCAGGGTCCCAACAATTCCGATCCGGCGCTGACCGCGGCGTATCCGGCGATCTACATGCCGATGATCGACACCGCCGACATCGTCGCCAAGCGCTACAACGTCTCGCGGGAATATCAGGACGAGTATTCGCTCGAGAGCCAGCGCCGCATGGCCGCCGCGCAGCAGGCCGGAAAGTTCAAGGACGAGATCGTCCCGATGAAGACCAAGATGAAGGTCGTCAACAAGG
>CAZMHP010000339.1:0-3037 GCA_964566095.1 uncultured Rhizobium sp.
CGGTGTCGCCCTGGCGGCGCGAGGCCTCCTGGTAATAGCGGCGGAACTGCCGCTCGGTGATGTTGCCGTAATAGCCCTTGAGCTTCTGCTTGGCCTGGAGCTGCGTGCCGTAGTCCGACAGCTTCTTGGCGCGGCGCTGACCGTGCTGACCGGGGCCGTAGGAGCGCTTGTTGACCGGGCTTTTGGGCCGGCCCCAGATGCTCTCGCCCATTCGGCGGTCGATCTTGTACTTCGAACTCTGGCGCTTGCTCATCTCTTTTCCAGGCTTTCCGCGGGCGCTTGCCCAATTGAACCTCAGTTTCGGGGAGGGGGGTCCCCCACGCTCGGCGGAGATGCCTTCCGCGAAGGCGGCGCACTATAGTCGCCGACTTTGCCGTGTCAATGCCAGACGAATTCAGCTTAAGCCTTGGATATATTTGGATTTCCGTCCGATACTCAACCTGTGATTGTGCGCTGCGGAGCACTATTTTCCGCGCCGATAGGACATGACCTGGATGACGAGCGCCAGGACCGCGACCACGAGGCCGGCCAGCGCGATGGAAGAGCCAGGGCCGTGCACAACGATCTCCCAGTCGATGGCGTGAATTCTAGAGGCCGGACCGCAGACGGCGCAAGGCGTCGCCGGTCGCCTCTTACGGCGCCCGCGCCGAGGCGATAGAACGAAATCCGCGTCGGCGGGCGTGGCGGAATGGTAGACGCACCGGACTTAAAATCCGTAGGGCCGAAAGGCCCGTGCCGGTTCAAGTCCGGCCGCCCGCACCAAATTTGGGGATTTATATATTATAGTGCACCATCTGAATTGGACAGGTGGACACAATGCCTTCAAAGCAAAAGGAATTTTCCAGCCTTCTCGAATTGATGCGGACCATTCCGGACGAGCAGGCGGCAATCGACCATTTTACGGCTATCCGTTGGAAGGACGGCCAGTTCTGCCCCTACTGCGGGTCGGTTCGGCTCTACCATCTGTCGGATAAGAAAAACCACAAATGCGCGGACTGTAAGGCGCGGTTCTCGATCAAAGTCGGAACGATCTTTGAGGACTCCAAATTGCCGCTCCGCACATGGATGCTGGCCGTCTGGTTTATCACTTCGCACAAGAAGGGCATTTCCAGCACTCAGCTGGCGAAGGACTTGAACGTTACGCAAAAGACTGCTTGGTTCGTTATGCACCGCCTGCGTCATGCTGCCCGCACCCGCTCTTTCAATCGTCCGCTTGATGGCGAAGTGGAAGTGGACGAGACATTTATCGGCGGCAAAGCGAAGAACCGTCACAAGGACAAGTGCGGCGTTAGCGGCACTACAGGAGGTGATGGCAAAGCCATCGTTGCGGGCGCTGTGGAGCGCAAGGGGCGCGTCGTGGCGCAGGTTGTCGAGAACGTCCGGGCCGATACCCTCACCCAATTTGTCCGCGATGCAGTGTCCGCCAATGTCGATCTAGTCGTGACCGACAAGTGGGTTGGCTACAAGCATCTAGGCAAGGAATTTCCGCACGAAACCGTCGATCACGCGGACGGCGAATATGTCCGTGGACGCGCCCATACAAACACGATTGAGGGCTATTGGAGTCAGTTGAAGCGCCAGATTTTCGGTATCCATCACTGGGTATCGGGCAAGCATCTGGGCCGCTATGTCGATGAAAGCGCATGGCGTTATAACCGCCGTGAGCGCGACGAGGCCCCGCGCTTTAACGACTTGCTGGCGATGACTGACGGTCGCCTGCGCTATGCGGAGTTGATCGCATGATGGGCAGAAAGCCGATGGGCGAGGAATTCGGCCTGAACATGCCGTTCAGTGAAGCGATGGAGCGATCTATCGGCGTCGATCCGAAGCAGATGCAGGCCAACATCGACAAGTCGAAGAAGAAAAAGCCGCCGGGCGGCAAAAAGAAAAAGCGTTCACCGCCCGGCAAGGCGGCTAAGTCAGAGAATGTTGTTTCATTGAAGGACCGAAAGGCCTCGCTTCGCAGGCGCGGTGTGGCGTAATGGAAGTCTCCGCCAGTAACCGCAGACGTGCTCTACGCGGCAAAAACGGACTCGGTAGTACGGATCGACCCAGATCATGGGAACGCCTTTCGTGGTTGGCGATCCGGCAGGTTGGTTGCTGTTTTCCTGGGTGTCTGGAAATCACCGGAAGACAGCAACCGCCTGCGAACCGCAGGTTTAGGAGCCATTACATCGGCTCCAGTCGATTACAGTTTCCGGGTGATATCCGCCGTGACGGCTCTAGCCCGCTATCTTTCCGATTTACCAGTCTTACAAGTGCCCCTCATGGAGGGCGTGGGACCTGTCGGGCATCTTGCCCCCTGGAATCACCGTACGAAGCGTTTTACGCTAGTTCACACTGGTATGTAAATCACCAAATTTGATGGCGAGCCGGCGCGTTGCCGCCCGCCAACCCAACGCACCGGCTCGCGCCCGATCATGGCTCACCACACCCGCACGCGCCGGGCGGGATCCAGATAGAGCTTCTGATCCGGCGTGATGTGGAACGCCTCGTACCAGCCATCGATATTGCGCACCGCCTGGGCGCGGTACATCGCCGGCGAATGGCCGTCGGTCAGGACCTGTTGGCGCAAAATCTCCGCCCGCGTCGCCTGCTGGCGCGTCTGGCCGTAGGCGATGAAGAAGCGTTGCTCGCCGGTCAATCCGCCGATCACCGGCGCGGGCGCCCCTCCCAGCGAGGCGCGCCAGCCGTCGAACGCGGCGGAGATGCCGGCGACGTCGGCGATGTTCTCGCTCAAGGTCAGCCGCCCGTTGATGTGCAGATCGGGGAACGGCGCGTAGAGCGAGTATTGCTCGGCGAGGCGCCGCGCCTCGTCGCGGAAATGGGCGAAGTCGGCCGGCGTCCACCAGTTGGTCAGCCGGCCCCGCGCGTCGAACTGGCTGCCTTCGTCGTCGAAGCTGTGACTGATCTCGTGCCCGATCACCGTGCCGATGGCGCCGTAGTTGAAAGCCGGGTCCGCCAGCGCGTCGAAGAAGGGCGGATCGAGGATCGCGGCGGGAAAGTTGAGCGCGTTCTGCAGCGGCAGGTTCACCGC
>CAZMHP010000340.1:0-3031 GCA_964566095.1 uncultured Rhizobium sp.
TCTGTCGCTGCCATTCGCGGCGCTGTGCATTCCGGCGACGCTGTTCGCCGGACGCACGCCCGGCTGGCTGCCGATGATGCCGCTGGTGCTGCAGATCGCCGTGGTGATCGCCGCCGAGCAGCTCACCACCGCCTATAAGCGCCGCAACCGCTCCGACGACCCGCATTTCTGGGCGTATCGCTATACCTTCGTCTCCGCCATCGCCGGCGCCACCTGGGGCGTGGGCGTGCTGTTCTGGTTCGTGCCCGGATCCTTCCCGGCGCAGGCCTATCTGAGCCTCGCCTTCCTCGGCATGACGGCGACGGAGTTCATCGCCCGCTCCGCCTATCGTCCGGCCTACGTCGCGCACGCGATCTTCTCGCTCGGGCCGCTCGTGATGGTGCTGTTCCTGGCCGGGGGCCTCTATCAGATCATGACCGGCGTTCTGGTGACGCTGTTCGGCGGCGTGCTGATCACCTATTGCAGCGGCATGGCGCGGCTGCTCGACGAGAGCATCTACCTCAAGCTCGAAAATCTCGGCCTTGTCGCCACGCTGTCGCGCGAGAAGCAGGCGGCGGAAGCGGCCCGCGACGCGGCGCAGGCGAGCGGTCGGGTGAAGTCGTCCTTCCTCGCCAATATCAGCCACGAATTGCGCACGCCGCTCAACGCGCTGCTCGGCATGGCACAGCTTCTGGACCGCGCCGAACTCGACAAGCCGCATCGCGACCATGTGAAGGTGATGCTGGAGGCGGGCCGGGGCCTGCAGATGCTGCTCGACGACGTGATCGCGCTGGCGCGCGACGACAACGAGATGCAGGCCGAAGAGGAAAGCGATCCCGCCCAGGCGGCGCGGGCGGTGGGCCGCCTGCTGCAGCCGCGCGCCTGGGAGAAGCGGCTGCGCCTGACCGTCACCGCCGCGGCGCATCTGCCCCATGTCGCGATCGACGGGCGGCGACTGCGCCAGGCGCTGCTCAAGCTGGTCGACAATTCGCTCAAATTCACCGAACGCGGCGGCGTCGAAATCCGCGTCGAAGCGCATGGCGACATGGTCCGATTTTCGGTCAGCGATACCGGCCAGGGCGTGCCGCGCGAAGTCGCGGCCAGCCTGTTCAAGCCGTTCAGCCCGGGCGACGCCTCCTATGCCCGGCGCCAGCAGGGCATGGGATTGGGCCTGGCCGTCGTCAAGCGCGTGATCGAGTCGGTGCACGGCGAAGTCGGCTTCGACAGCACGGCGGGCGAGGGGGCGACCTTCTGGTTCTCCGTGCCCTGTTCGGGCACCGGCAGCTTCGCGGCGGAAGCGGCGGCGCAGGGCGAGCCCGCCACGCCGCCGGCCAAGCAGAGCTTCCTCGTCTTCACGCGCGATCCGGCGGCGGACGCGCAGATCGCGCGCCTGCTCGAGCCGTTCGGCAACCAGGTGCAGTTCGCATCCGATCTCGCCGAGGCGATCGCCCAATCGGCGCGCGGTCCGTTCGACGCCATCATCGTGGGCGCCCGCGACGCCGACAATTGGGCCGCGGCGCCCGGCGTGAGCGCGCCGGTGCTGGCGCTTCTGACGCGCGGCGAGCGCGCGCCGATGTCGGCGAGTGAAGTGCTGCGCTGGCCGGCGGCGGCGCAGGAACTCTATTGCGTGCTCGCCGCGCTGGCCGAGCGCAGCCGTGCCGACGCGGCACCGGCGGGCGAGCCCGAGCCGGAAGACCTCGCGCCGATCGACGCCGACGCCTTCGCGGCGCTGGAGAAATCGGTCGGACTGAAATCGCTGCTCGAGATCCTGCAATCCTACATCGAGAACGCCGAGCTTCTGTGCAGCGGCTTGGCGGATGCCTGCGCCGCGGAGAGATGGGACGACGCGGCGCGGCTGGCGCAGGACATCGCGGGTTCGGCGGGCGGGCTCGGCCTGATCGCCGTGACCGCGGCGGCGCGCGGCTTCACCCAGAAGAGCCGCAGCGGCGAGAACCGCCACGAGTTGCACAACGCGGCACAGGCGGTGGTCGGCGAGCAGGAGCGCGCCAAACAGGCGCTGGGCAATCTGTATCCGGCGTTGGTGGCGTGAATCACCTCCCCCTTTGTGGGGAGGTCGAAATTCACGAAGCGCAGCGAAGTGAATTTCGGGTGGGGGACCGCGCACTCCGCCGGCACCGCCCCCCTCCCGAAAAACATCTCGCTTCGCTCGATGTTTTTCGACCTCCCCACAAAGGGGGAGGTTAGACTGCGCGCATGTCCTCCGCCCCGATTCCCGCGCGCGAATGGCGCCTGCTGCCCGCGCTTGTGCCCGCGCCGGGCGGAGCGGTGGTGTGCGATGGCGACGGCGAATGCCGACGCGTGGCGCTTGACGAGGCCAAGCGGCTTTTTCGCGGCGGCAACGTGCTGGTCGCGCATGCCGCGTTCGTGTCGGGCCGGCTGAAGGCGCCGCCGGCGGCCGCGCTGTACGACGTGCTCGAACTGTTCGCGTTCATGCGCCCCGGCATGCCCTGCATTCCAAGCGCACTGGGACTGGCGCGCGCCTTGGGACTTTCCATCCCGCACAGCGCCGAGGAACAGGCCGCAGCCCTGCGCGAGGCGGCGATCGCACTGATCGATCTTCTGCATCACGCGCCCGAAGCGGCGCGCGTGCCGATGCGGGCGCTGGCCGGCACGATGGCACGCGCGGGATGGAAATGGGCACCGCCGATCCTGGATGTTCTCGGCGAGGCGGAGGGCAAGGGCTCGCCGATCGCGGGCCTGGAAACCTGGCGCGGCTTGGCCGAATGGGAAGACAGCGCGGCGCCCGACAAGCCGGGCTCGCTGCCGGTGACGGCGGACGAAGCGCGTGCGCGTCTCGCGCAACTCGTGAACCGCATGGGCGAGCTTCGGCCCGAGCAGGAAGCCTATACCGACGCCGCGTCTTACGCGTTCGGGCCGCGTGAGACCGCGGGCGCGCCGAAGGTCGCGCTGGTCGAAGCGGGCACCGGCGTCGGCAAGACGCTGGGCTATCTCGCGCCCGCCAGCGTGTGGGCGGAAAAGAACGGGCCGGGGCTTTGGATCTCGACCTATACCCGCAACCTGCAGCGCCAGA
>CAZMHP010000341.1:0-3029 GCA_964566095.1 uncultured Rhizobium sp.
GGCGCGCGCGGCTGAAGCGGCATTTCTGGCGCGCCGGCTATTTCGAGGAATTGCTCGGAAGGCTGACGCATGGCGGCCCCGCGGACCGCAAGAGCCTGCTGGCATCGCTGAGCGGTCTTGGC
This sequence comes from uncultured Rhizobium sp., assembly GCA_964566095.1. GTDB lineage: Bacteria > Pseudomonadota > Alphaproteobacteria > Micropepsales > Micropepsaceae > Rhizomicrobium. The sequence continues at coordinate 123 of CAZMHP010000341.1, forward strand.
CATGCGGACGCGCGCCGCGTCGTGGAAGAGCGCCTCGCCACCGCCGGCTATACGCCGCAGGGCGTTCGTTCGCTCGATGAGGTCGTCGAGCGGCTGATGGAGCAGGCGGCCGACGAGGAAGCCTCGCATCTGGACGAGGACGTGGTGCGCGTCATCACCGGATTGCTCGACGTGTCCGGCCCGGCGAACGAGGCGCTGGCGCAAATCCGCGATCTCACCGCCAAGGCCGGCATCGATTTGAACGCGCCGGTGCGCGCGATGGAGGTGCGGCTGGACGCGCTCCAGGCGCTCGGCATCGATCCGGCGCGCGTGACCTTCGCGGCGCATTTCGGACGCAATCTGGAATATTACACCGGCTTCGTGTTCGAATTGCGCGCGCGCGACGAAAACGTCGTGGTCGCGGGCGGTGGTCGCTACGACACGCTGCTGGAGGCGCTGGGCGCGGGACGGCCGGTCCCGGCGGTCGGCGTCGCCTTGTCGACCGAGGCCCTGCTCGCGGCGCGCCGCGCGAAGGCGGGTGCGTGATGGCCGCGCTCACGCTCGCCGTGCCCTCGAAAGGCCGCCTGAAGGAAAACGTGGACACGTTTTTCGCCGATGCCGGCGCCGCGCTGGTGCAGACCAGCGGCGCGCGCGGCTATCGCGCCACGCTGAACGGGTTCCCCGATATCGAAGTCATGCTTCTGTCCGCGTCGGAGATCGCGTCCTCGCTGATCGCCGGCGACGTGCATCTGGGCATCACCGGCCACGATCTGCTGCTGGAACAGGCGCCGGAATTGGCGGGTCGCATTCATCTGATCAAACCGCTCGGCTTCGGCAATGCCGACGTCGTGGTCGCGGTGCCGCAATATTGGATCGACGTGACGACCATGGCCGATCTCGACGATGTCTGCGCCGGCTTCGCGCACAACCATCGCCGCCGCCTGCGCGTGGCGACGAAATACGTCCATCTGACGCGCAGCTACTTCGCGCAGATGGGCATCTCGGATTATCGCATCGTGGAAAGCGCGGGCGCCACCGAGGCCGCGCCGGCGGCCGGCACGGCGGAGATCATCGTCGACATCACCACCACCGGCGCCACGCTCAAGGCCAACGGCCTCAAAGTGCTGGACGACGGACCGATCCTGAAGAGCGAGGCGCAGCTCGCCGCCGCGCTGCGCGCGGAATGGACGGACGGCGCGCGCAAGGCCGTCGCGGCGCTGCTCGACCGGATGAACGCGCGCGACCGGGCGCGCAAATCGCAGGTGCTGCGCGTGCGCCTCGGCGCCAATGCCGATCAGGTCTTGGCGCGGCTCGAACGCGACGCGGGCGCCTCGCTGATGTCGCGCCCGGCCGATGCCGGCGGCGAATACGTCATCCTGTGCCCGCGGCCCAAGCTGATGGACGCGATCGCGTCCCTGCGCGCGCAAGGCTGCGACGCGCCCGCGACCACGCAGGACGCGGACTACGTCTTCGACACCGCCAACCCGCTCTATGCGGCGCTGTCGGCGGCGTTGGCCTAGACGTGTACGGCTCCGAGAAGCCACAGCACCAGGAAAATGATGAGGATGGTGCCGACGATGCCGCCGGCGCCGCCATAACCATAGCGACTGTAGCCGAAGCCGCCGCCGCCCAGCAGCAGCACGAGCAATATGATGATGATCAGGGTCATGGCTCTTCCCGTGCCGGTTCGAATAGAGAATGCGCGGGAGTTCCGATAGTTCCGTCAGGCCAGGGCCCGCGCCAGACGCAATGCGTCGTCTTCCGCGTGATAGATCCCGAACCCGATGCGCAGGCGGTCGCCGCGATGATCGGCGATGATCTCCTGCCCCGCCAGCCGCTCGACGATGGCCCCGGCGCGCGGCGTGCGGAAGGCGAGGAAACGGCCGCGCCGCGCCTCGTCCGCCACCACAAGCGTGTCGGTGTTCACATCGGATGCGCGGCTCTCGGCCAGGAAGCGGCGTTCGATCCCGCGCACATGCGCCAGCATCTTGGCGACGGTCCAACCCTCGTGGGCCAACCAGTCTTGCACCGCATTGAAGCGATAGAGCGCGCTGACATCGAACGTGGCGCCGAGAAAGCGGCTGCCGTCGCGGGCATAGGCCACGCCGGCGGCGCCGGTCTCGAGCGCGGTGAAGCCGGCGTACCAGCCGGTGTCGCGCGGGCGCAGGCCATAGCCCGGCGGCGCATGCAAGAAGCAGGCGCCTTCGCCCGCCATCGCGTATTTGTAGCCGCCGGCGAGATAGAAGGCGCGGTCCGCCACGGCGCTGAAATCCGTCGGTACCGCCATGAAGCCGTGATAGCCGTCGACCACGACATAGCTCGCGGCGTCAGCGACGGCGCGGACCAGCGCCGCCGGATCGCGCACGGCATAGCCGGAGTCGAAGAACACCTGGCTGACATAGACGAGATCCCAGCCGCTCTTGGTCGCTTCCGCCGCGAAGCGCGCTTCGAAGCTGTCGAACGGTTCGGTGGCGATACGGGTCACGGCCGCCCCGTCCTCTTCCAGCCGCGCCAATTGCCGCGCGAAACTCATGAACTCCGACGATGTGGTGAGGATGCGCAACGGGCGGCCCTGCGGCAGGCAGGAAAGGATGCGCAGCACGAAGGAATGGGTGTTGGGTCCGAACGCGACGGTTGTCGGATCGGGCAGGGCAAGCTGGCGTGCGACATGCGCTTGCGCCGCCGGGATCACGGCGCCGAACACATGCTCCCATTTGCGGTCGAGCAGCCGCGCGGCATCGTTCCACGCCGCGATCTGGGCGTCATAGGTCACGTCCGGCCAGGGATGATGGCTGTGCGCCGCGACATGCAGCGGCGCGTCGTCCTCGCCGACGCTGCGCGCAAATCCCTTCACTGCGGCGAGACCGGTCCGGCCTTGATGTCGGGATCGTTCAGATGCTCGGCCTTCCAGCGCATCATCTCCCAGAT
>CAZMHP010000342.1:0-3021 GCA_964566095.1 uncultured Rhizobium sp.
AGCATGCCGGTGTAGAGCGCCAACAGAAGCGGCAGCATCGCCGAACCCTCGGCGTAATGCATCCACTCGACATATTTCCAATACGCGTCCGTGCCGGCCTTGGGCTTGAGGCGGCCCTGGCCATAGGTGTCGATCAGATACTCGACCTCGGCGCCGGACTCGGCGATGACGCGGCCCTTGTCTTCCAGCACCGGCGACTTGCCGAGCGGGTGCACGGCTTTGAGCTCCGGCGGCGCCAGCGGGATCGGCGACATGCGCTGATATTTGACGATCTCGTACGGCGTGCCGAGCTCTTCCAACAGCCACAGGATGCGCTGCGAGCGCGAATTGTTGAGATGGTGAATCTTGATCGTCATGGCTGGCTCCCGTCAGTTCAGATGGTCGTGCGGCGCCTGCGGCCCACGAGGGGACGGCACGGGCTGCACATAGATATCGGTCACGTTGCGCACGTCGCGCGCGGCCTTGGCGTCGCCCGGCACGATGAGGATCGGCTGCGCCAGGGGCTGGCCGTCTTTTTCGGTGGCGAGGATCACGCGTTCATTGCCGAGCTCCGAATGGATTTCGCCGAGGCTGACGAGCGCGCCGTAGTCGTCCGAAGCCGCCGACACGATGATGCCGTGAAGCAGGATGGCATGGCGCGCCGATCCGTTCACCAGTCCCGCGCCGTTCACCAGCGTCCACAGCAGCACGCCGTGGAAGGTGCCGGCAAAGGCGCCCTTCTCGGTCTTCTGATCGACCTTGACGTCGATCTCCGGCATGGCGCGGAGCTGGGCCATGGTGAAATGCGCCGGATGCTGGACGGCACCGGCGAGCGTGACGCCGTCGGCCAAGGCCGGCGTCGCCGCAACCAGCGCGAGGAGCGCGACGATCAAATTCATGGCCTTGCCTCTCACCCGGGCAGCGGGTGCATCATCACCTGATCGTGATTGCAGGCCCAAGTCGGTGAAAGGGGTTTCATGTCGGCGCGTTGCCAAGCGTACCGATGTTTCCGACATGGTCCCTCCGCTCCCGCTGGCCATTCCCGCACTATAGCCGAGACGCATGTCGAGTTGTCATCGGGCGGCGGATGTTGTGAGGTTGCCCTTCCGATAACTTGACGGAGGGGACGCATGCGCCTTGGAACGATCCGCGCTTTTGTCATCTGTTCGATGGCGATCCTGACCTGGCCGGCGGCAGCGGACGCGGCCAGCGCCGCCACGGCGTATCAAGCGGCCGTCCAGGACTTTTTCAATGCCCAGTGGAAGGCGCACCCCACCTTCGCGACCGCGGTTGGCCTGCACGATTGGGACGCCGAGCTGGACGATGTATCCGCCGCGGCGTATGCGCGGGAGATCGCGCGGTTGAAGGACACGACAGCCAAGTTGCGCGCGATCGACGGCGCCGGACTTACGGCGATGGACCGCGACGACCGCGACATCCTCCTGGCGCAGATCGATGGGCAATTGCTGGCGGACGAAACGGTTCAGCTTTGGCGGCACGATCCCAGCACCTACGTCAATCTGCTCACCACCGCTGCGTTCCAGCTGGTCGAACGCGATTTCGCGCCGCTCGATCAGCGCATGCGCAGTCTCATCGCGCGCGAGGCTCGCCTCCCGGCGATGCTCGCCGGGGGTAAGCGGAATCTGACGAACATTCCGCCGGTCTATATCGACATCGCGCTGGCGAATCTCGACGGCGGCATTTCGTTTCTCGGCAAGGACGTCCCCGACGCCTTCGCGGACGTGAAGGATGCCGCGCTCCAGAAGCAGCTGGCGGCGTCCACGAAATCGGTCGTCGATGCCGCCAAGGCCTTCAAGGCCTGGCTGATCGCGCAGAAGCCGAATGCCCATGGCTCGTTCGTGCTCGGCCGCGCGTCGCTGCAGCGGCTGCTGGCCAGCGACATGGTCGATGTGCCGGTGGAGAAGGTGCTGGCGGCGGGCGAGGCGCAGATGGCGCGCGACCACGCCGACTTCCTCGCGACCGCGAAGCTGATCGATCCCAAGAACCCCTCGCATGCGCTGGCCGAGGTCGAAGCCGATCATCCCGACGCCGCGCATCTGATCTCGACCGCGCGCGATCAGCTCGCCGCCCTTCAGGGCTTCATCATGCAGCACCATATCGTGACGCTGCCGTCGGCGATGCTGCCCACCGTGGCGGAGACGCCGCCCTTCGAGCGGGCGGTGATCTTCGGCCAGATGGATGGGCCGGGCGCGCTGGAGACCCACGCCACCAAGGCCTACTACTTCGTCACGCCGCCCGATCCGAAATCGCCGCCGGCGCAGCAGAACCAGCTTCTTTCCTATTTCAACCGCGCGCTGTTGCAGAACCTGTCGGTGCACGAGGCGCTGCCGGGACATTTCACGCAATATCTCTTCGCCCATGCCAATCCCGGCTGGTCGCTGGTGCGCAAGACGGCGCAGTCCTACACCGCGACCGAGGGCTGGGCGCACTACACCGAGCAGATGATGCTGGACGAAGGGCTGAGCAAAGGCGATCCCAAGATCAAGCTCTCGCAGCTCGAGGATGCGCTGCTGCGCGATTGCCGTCTCGTGGCCTCGATCAAGATGCACACCGGGCGGATGACGCTGGATCAGGCGACACAGTTGATGGAGACCGAATGCTTCCAGCCTGCCGCCGTCGGGCCCAACGAGGCCAAGCGCGGCACCTCCGATCCGGGCTATTACTCCTACACGCTGGGCAAGCTCGAAATCCTCAAGCTGCGCTCTGACGTTCAGGCCAGGCAGGGCAAGGCGTTCAGCCTCACCCGCTTCCACGACGCGTTCCTGAACGCGGGCCTCGTGCCGATCGCGATAATCCGTCGCGAAATGCTGGGCAAGGACGGGCCGGTGCTGTAGCGCCGGCCGGCGGTCAGCGATTGAGCTCGCGCATCGCGTTGTCGAGGCCGGCGAGGGTCAGGGGATACATCCGGCCGTTGAACAGCTGGCTCATCAGCGCGATGGACGGCGTGTATTCCCAGTGCTTTTCCGCCACCGGGTTCAGCCACACGGCGTGCTCGAACATGTTGGTGACGCGGTCGAGCCA
>CAZMHP010000343.1:0-3009 GCA_964566095.1 uncultured Rhizobium sp.
CTTCCATGTCCTCGCGCAGGATCTTGCCGGCGCGCTCGCTCATGTTGGAGAAGAACACGTCGCGCAGGCTGTCGGTCGAGCCTTTGAGCGCCAAGCCGAGCTTGTCCTTCTCGACATGGCGCAGCAGCGTCTGGATCGAGCCCGGATCGAGCTTGCCCAGATCCTCGAAGGTGAACATCAAGGCCTTGATGCGCTCGGCGGAATCTCTGGAGCGTTCCTCCAGCGCGGTGACGAAACGTCCTTCGGTCTGGCGGTCGAAATTGTTGAAGATTTCGGCCATGTGCTCATGGGCGTCGCGCTTGGCGGTGCGGGCGAGGTTCGACATGAACTCGACGCGCAGCGTCTGCTCGACCTTGTCGAGAATCTCCTTCGGCACCGATTCCATGCGCAGCATGCGCTGCACGACTTCGAGCGCGAATTCCTCCGGCAGCGCCGCAAGGACGCGCGCGGCGTGTTCCGGCTTGATCTTGCTGAGCACGACCGAAACGGTCTGCGGATATTCGTTCTTCAAATAGTTCGCCAGCACCGTCTCGTTCACGTTGGCGAGCTTGTCCCACATGGTGCGGCCGGCCGGACCGCGGATTTCCTCCATGATCTGGCCGACCTTGTCTTCCGGCATGAAGCGGGTCAGCAGGCGCTCGGTGGATTCGTAGGAACCCATCAGCGAGCCGGTGCCCGACATCTGCGAGACGAAGTCGACCAGGAGCTTTTCGACGAGCGACGAACTGACCGTGCCCAGCGTCGACATGACCTGCGACACCTCCTTGACCTCGTCCTCGTCCATCATCTGCCAGAGTTTGGCGGAGTGTTCTTCGCCCAGCGACAGCATGATGATCGCCGAGCGCTCGGCGCCCGTGAGCTGGCGGATGTCTTCCTTGGCCGATATCTTGCCGCGCGGTGCCATGGGTTCTTAAGCCGGTTCGTGGAGCCAGGTGCGGATGATCGCAAGCGCTTCCTCGGGATGCGCGCTGACGACCTCGCCGACCTTCTTGATGGAGGATTCGCGGACCTGCCCTTCGATCTGCGAGATGTCGATCGAGGAGCGCTGCGGCCCGGCGATGGCGAGTGGTTGGCCGCTGGCGTCGGCGTGCAGCTGGCCGGCCGCACCCTGGGGCGCGGACAACGCGCCGGCGGAAACCGATCCGTTGCTGGTCATGGTGGTGATGGCGAGCGGCGAGAACATGCGCGAGATCAGAGGCCGCGCGACGAAGAAGCCGATCAGGAGCGCGGTGAGCGACAGGATCGCGACCTCGATGATCTTGAGCCAGTCCTGACCGTCGAGGCCCAGCAGCGGCGTCGGCGGCGGCGTGCCCCCGGCGACGTCCATCCGCGCGAATTCCATGTTGTCGACCTGGACGAGATCGCCGCGCTTGGCGTCGAAGCCGATCGCGGATTTAACGAGGTCGGAAATCTGCTTCATCTCGGCCGGCGTGCGCGGCTTGTAGGCGCCGCCCGCCGCCGATGCGCCATCGACCACGACGGCGACCGAAAGCCGCTTCACCGCGCCGCCGTCGACCGTGCTCGTGACGATGTCCTTGTTGATCTCGTAATTCGTGGTTTCCTCGGTGCGCGAGGCGTCGGATTTGTTGCCGTCGCCGGCCGCCGCGGGGGCTGCGCCCGGCAGCGCGCTGCCGACCGACACCGCGTTTCCGGCGCCGGCGCTGTCGGTGTTGTTGGATTCGACCGTCTGCGTCGAGCGCACGACCTTGCTGTCGGGATCGTAATGCTCGCTGGTCGTGCTGGTGTGGGTATAGGACATGTCGGCCGTGACCTGGACGCGGACATGGCCCGGCCCGACGACCGAGGCGACGATCGATTCGACGCGCTGGCGCAGGCGGTCCTCGAAGTCCGAGGTCTCGTTGGTCTCGCCGATGGACGCGGCGTTGGGCCCGTTCTTGTCGTCGCCGCCGGCCAAAAGATCGCCCTTGTCGTCGACCACGGCGACGCGATCGGCGGCGAGTCCGGCCACCGCGGCGGCGACGAGATGCTGAATCGCCTGCACCTGGCCGCGGCCGAGCACGCCTCTGGTCTTGAGGACGACGGATGCTGTCGGCTGCTGATCGTCATGGGAGAAGATTTCTTTCTCCGGAACGACCAGATGCACGCGCACGCCGTCGATGCCGTCGATGGTCTGGATCGAACGCGCGAGTTCGCCTTCCAGCGCGCGCAGGCGATTGATGTTCTGCACGAAGGCGGTGGCGCCGAAGGCGTCCGACTTGTCGAAGATCTCGTAGCCGACGCCGGCGGCCGGCAGATTTTCCGCGGCCAACGACATGCGCAGCTTGGTGACGTCGTCGGCCGGCACCAGGATGGTGCCGCCATCGCCCTTGGCTTCGTATTTGATGTTCATCGAGTCGAGCTTGGCCGTCACGGCCGCCGCGTCGCGCGGCTCCAGCCCGGAGAACAGGATCGACTTGGGCGGCTCGGTGAGCGCGCCGGCGACATAGAGGAAGAAGGCGGTTAGCGCCGCGGCGACGCCCGCCATGACGCCGAACCGCGCCGCTCCAATTGCTTTGACGAATTCCGGCAACGTGCCCTCCGCTCTCGAAGCGAATGACCGACCGGTCTCGCTCCGTGCTAGGCAAACATTGCCGTGTCGATGGTAAAGCTGCGATTAACGGCGGACGCGTCAAACGCGAATAGCGAATAGCGAATGGCGAGTAGGGATTTGGTAACGCTTTCCGTCCCGCGCTCCCTATTCGCTATTCGCTACTCGCATCCGCTAGTTCCTGTACTGCTGCACCCGTGTCGCGCGCAGGCCCGGCATGCCGAAACGGTCGATCGCGCGCTGCCAGGCGAGGAATTCCTCGACCGTCAGCGTGTAGCGCTTGCACGCATCGTCAAGGCTCAAGAGGCCGCCGCGAACCGCCGCGACGACTTCGGCCTTGCGACGGATCACCCAGCGCCTGGTTCCCGGCGGCGGAAGATCGGCAAGCGTCAGCGGGCTGCCATCGGGCCCGATGACATAGCTCACGCGTCCTTTTCTATCTTCGACCATGTTTTCTGGTC
>CAZMHP010000344.1:0-2990 GCA_964566095.1 uncultured Rhizobium sp.
TCGGCGTTTTCGTGGTCGCCACCCGCGCCGGCGGCAAGGGCCGCAATCCGCAGACGGGCGAGGAGATCACCATCAAGCCCTCCAAGCAGCCGCGGTTCCGTCCCGGCAAGCAGCTCAAGGACTCGCTGAACACCTAGGCGCTGCGGCGTCGCCCAAGTTCAGGCGTGGAACAGCGCGCTGACAGATTCGCCGTTGTGGATGTGCTGGATGGCGTTCGCCAGCGGGCGCGCGATCGACAGCACCGTCAGCTTGGAACCGCGCTTGTCCGGCGGAACCGGAACGGTGTTGGTGCAGACGATCTCCAGCACGTCGGGCTGCTCGCTCAGCCGCGCCGCGGCGCCGGCTGCGAACAGCCCATGCGTGCAGGCGATGCGGATCGAGCGCACCTTCTGCTCGCGCAGCCGCTGCAGCAGTTCCAGCGTCGTGGTACCGCGCGCGATTTCGTCGTCCAGCACGATCACGTCCTTGCCCGCGACGTCGCCGATGATCGACGCGATCCGCACTTCCTTGTCCGAGATGCGCTGTTTGGCGGCCACCGCGACCCCGATGCCCAGCAGGCGCGCGAAGGACGCGGTCTCCTTGGCGTTGCCGAGGTCCGGCGACACCGCCACGGCGTTGGACAGGTCGTATTGGCGGAAATGCCCGGCGATCTCTTTCAGGGCATGCAGGTGATCGACCGGGACGCTGAAGAAGCCGTGCACCTGCGGAGAATGCATCGCCATGGTCAGCACGCGATTGGCGCCCGCGGTCACCAGCAGATCCGCCGCCAGCCGTCCGCCGATCGAGATGCGCGGCTGATCCTTCTTGTCCGAGCGCGCATAGGCATAGAACGGCATCACCACCGTGATGCGTGCCGCCGAGGCACCGCGCGCCGCATCGCACATGAGAAGGAGCTCGACCAGGTTCTCCTGGACCGGCGCGCACAGCGTCTGGATGATGAAGACGTCGCGCTCGCGGCAATTGGCTTCGAGCTGGACTTCCAGACAGTCATTGGCGAAGCGGCTCAGGCGTGACGGCGACAACGGCACGCCGAGGATGCGGCAGATCTCGGCCGCGAGCTCCGGATGAGAATGCCCGCCAAAGACGGTGATTTCCTTCATGACCGCTCCCGTGCCGCAAGCGTTACCTTATCGAAGGATTGCGCCGATGGGGATATGCGGCCCAGCGCCGCCACGATGGTGCTAGGGCTCCTGGGTCGGCTTGTTGCGCAGGACGTAGACCTGGTAGGCGACGGCGTCCCACGCGTTATGGATGCCGACGAACAGCAGGATCAGCGCCGCGGCGCCGATGCCGAACAGCGCCGGCTCCAGATGCCACTGCGCCAGCAACCCCGACAGGGTCAGCAGGCCGTAAGCCGCGAAAGGCAGCAGGACGTGGAAGACCCGGTCCTCCAGGTCCATTTGGTAGACGCGCTGGCGCCGCATGCGCGCCACCGGCACGGCCATGTAGAGCAGGCCGCAAACGCCCGTCGCGCCGGCGGCCCAGGCGGCGTGGACGGCTGCGGGCCACGGCACCCGCACCAGCGCCGACAGCAGCAGGCAGGCGCCGAAATGCACGACCGTCGGCGTGGCGAAGGCGCGCCCGGCCTCCGACAGGCCCGGTTGCGGGCGTTCCGCGATCAAGGTCATCACCACGAACTGCAGGCCGATCAGCGCGCCCGCGGCCGATCCGACGATGACGTAGAAGCTGTCCCACTCATTCAATGCCGACATGCGCGGATTCCCCAGTTCGATTTGGCCTGCCATCCGAAGCCGCACGGGGTGGCCCGTCGCCCGAAGCCGCGCGAAACTGGACCTGTCCTCCTACGCCCCTGCGGAGCTCCGGAAGGCAACCTCCGCTGCTGCGCGGCGCAGGGTGGTGGGCGGTGACGGGCTCGAACCGCCGACCCTATCGGTGTAAACGATATGCTCTACCAGCTGAGCTAACCGCCCTTTGCCGGGCTTATAGCAGCATCCGTACGAGGTGACAGCCTCGTGACTGGAGCGGTCGAGCCGCTTGGCTATAGTCGGGCCGAATTCTGCTTTGGGGGACATCATGCGGACCTGGTCGGCCGGAATCTTGGCGATGACGGTGGTGCTGGCGGCCGCTGGCGCGGTCTCCGCGCAAGTGGATTGGATGGACGCGCAGACCGCTCCACCGCCGCCGTCGCCGAAACGGCCGCCGTCGGTGGTCTACACCCAGGACGTCATCGCCTTCACCCATGCGCAGATCGTCGATGGCACCGGCGCGCCGCCGCGCCGCGACATGACGCTGATCTCCGATCACGGCACCATTCGCGCGCTGGGCCCTTCGCGCAGCGTACGCGTGCCCAAGGGCGCCACGGTGCTCGACATGCGCGGCAAAACCCTGCTGCCCGGCTTCGTCATGGTGCATGAGCATCTGTTCTATCCGATGGGTCCGGGCAATTACGACGAACTGCTCTACAGTTTTCCCGCGCTCTATCTCGCCGGCGGCACCACGACGGCGCGCACCGGCGGCACGCTTTCGGCGGACGGCGATCTCAATCTCAAGGACGCCATCGCGCGGGGCGAAGCGATCGGCCCCGATCTCGACGTCACCGCGCCCTATCTGAACGGCCCCGGTCAGCCGATCTACAAGATGCACATCTTGAAAGACCCGGCCGACGCGACGCGCACGGTCGACTATTGGGCCGCCGAAGGCGCCACTTCGTTCAAGGCCTATATGACGATCACGCGCGACGAGCTTGCCACCGCGGTCATCGCCGCGCACGCGCATGGTCTCAAGATCACCGGCCATCTCTGTTCGGTCACGTTCCGCGAAGCCGCCGAGCGCGGCATCGACAATCTCGAGCATGGCTTCGCGGCGATGACCGACTTTGTGCCCGACAAGAAGCCGGACGTCTGTCCCGACCGCTCGATCCTGTCGCTCGAAAACCTCGACGTGAACGGCAAGGAGATCAAAGCGCTGATGGCCCTGCTCATCGCCCATCACGTTGCGCTGACCTCGACGCTTACCGTGTTCGAGACCTT
>CAZMHP010000345.1:0-2974 GCA_964566095.1 uncultured Rhizobium sp.
GAAATCCGTTGTGGCAAAGGGACTTACGTCCGCGCCTGGGTCCGCGACCTGGCCCAGGCTCTGGGCACGGTCGGCCATGTCTCGGCCCTCCGGCGCACCAGCGTTGGCGGCTTCACGGAGGAAATGGCGATCCCCTTGGAGCGGCTCCAGGGCGAAGCCCACCCGGAGTCGCGACCAGAAAATAAGCTGGCGCGGGAGGGGGGTTCTGTGCATATTCCCGCCGCTTTTGAGCACTTGAGGCCCATTGCGACCGCGCTGGACGGCATCCCGGCGCTGGCCGTGACAGGTCAAGAAGCTCTCCGCCTCCGAAGCGGCAATCCGATCCTGATCCGGGCGAACCAGTTCGCGAAGATCACGGAAGGCCAATCCGAAACGGACGATCTTCAAGGGCTCACGGTTTTTCTTCAGTCATCTGAGGGCGAGCCGGTGGCACTGGCGGAATTCGCGTCCGGCGAGCTCCGCCCGTTCCGTGTTTTCAACCTCTAGAAGGACCCGACGCCGAACATGATTACGCCTGAACGCAAGAAGGAAGTCGTTGCGCAATACGCGATCAAGGATGGCGATACCGGTTCGCCGGAAGTCCAGGTCGCGGTGCTCAGCGAACGCATCAACAATCTGACCGATCATTTCAAGACGCACGCGAAAGACAATCATTCGCGCCGCGGTTTGATCAAGATGGTCTCCACGCGCCGCAAATTGCTCGACTACGTCAAGGCGACCGATGTGGCGCGCTACAACTCGCTCATCGAACGCTTGAGCCTGCGCCGCTGAACCGCCTGGTTTCCATCATCATAGAATTCGCGTCGAGCCCGCGATGGTCGCGGGCCCGCGCGCATACGCGTCCACCGGCATGGGCCGGGCGGATGCATCCGCACGTCTGGGCATGAGGCCTGGCGCGCAAAGCACCGCCGCAATCCGGCGCCGGTGCACGAAGAAAGAAGACTGAAGATGTTCAACGTACACAAGGAATCGTTCGAATGGGGCGGCAGAACGCTGACGCTCGAAACCGGCAAGGTCGCCCGTCAGGCCGACGGCTCGGTCGTCGCCACTTATGGGGAGACCGTGGTGTTGGCCACCGTGGTCGGCGCGCCCAGCCCGCGCGAGGGAATCGATTTTTTCCCGCTCACCGTGAATTACCAGGAACGCTATTACGCCGCCGGCAAGATTCCGGGCGGCTATTTCAAGCGCGAGCGCGCGCCGACCGAGCGCGAGACGCTGATCTCGCGCCTGATCGACCGCCCGATCCGCCCTTTGTTCGCCGAGGGCTATCGCAACGAGACTCAGGTCGTGGTGCAGGTGCTTTCGCATGACATGGAAAACGATCCCGACATCGTCGCCCTGGTCGCGGCCTCGGCGGCGCTCACGCTGTCCGGCATTCCGTTCATGGGTCCGATCGGCGCCGCGCGCGTCGGCTACATCGACGGCGAGTACAAGCTGAACCCGCCGGTCGACGACTACGTCAACTCCAAGCTCGATTTGGTCGTTGCCGGCACGGCCGATGCGGTTCTGATGGTGGAGTCCGAGGCGCAGGAACTGTCCGAACAGGTCATGCTCGGCGCGGTGATGTTCGGCCATCGCGAGATGCAGCACGCCATCAAGGCGATCATCAAGCTTGCCGAAAAGGCGGCGAAGGAGCCGCGGCCGCTTCCCGAAACCGGCACGCATGTGCTGGCGATGGAGATCGAAAAGGTCGCCGGGATCAATCTGGCCGGGGCGTTCCAGATCCCCGTGAAGTTCGAACGTCGCGACCGCATCGCCGAGATCAAGAAGAAGACGGCGGAATATTTCGTCGGCGAGGGCGACGGAAAGGTGTCGGCCAAGGAGTTCGGCAACCTGTTCCACGATCTCGAAGCCAAGGTCATGCGCAACGCGGTGCTCGACACCAAGACGCGTATCGACGGCCGCGATCTCGTCACGGTGCGTCCGATCGTTGCGGAAGTGGGCGTCCTGCCGCGCACGCATGGCTCGGCGCTGTTCACCCGCGGCGAGACCCAGGCCCTGGTCGTGACCACGCTCGGCACCACCGAGGACGAACAGTTCATGGATCAGCTCGAAGGCACGATCAAACAGAGCTTCATGCTGCACTACAACTTCCCGCCCTACAGCGTGGGCGAGACGGGCCGCATGGGCGCGCCCGGCCGGCGCGAAATCGGCCACGGCAAGCTCGCCTGGCGCGCGATCCATCCGATGCTGCCGACCAAGGAGGAATTTCCCTACACGCTTCGCGTGGTGTCGGAAATCACCGAGTCGAACGGCTCGTCCTCCATGGCGACCGTTTGCGGCACCAGCCTGGCGCTGATGGATGCGGGCGTTCCCTTGAAGAAGCCGACCGCGGGCATCGCGATGGGCCTCATCCTGGAAGGCGAGCGCTTCGCGGTGCTCTCCGACATCCTGGGCGACGAGGATCATCTGGGCGACATGGACTTCAAGGTGGCCGGCACCGAAGACGGCATCACCGCGCTTCAGATGGACATCAAGATCTCCGGCATCACCGAGGAGATCATGCGTGTGGCGCTGGACCAGGCCAGGGGCGGCCGTATCCACATCCTGGGCGAGATGAATAAGGCCATCAACCACGCCCGTTCAGAGCTCGGCGAACACGCCCCGCGCATCGAGCAGATCAAGATCCCGACCGACAAGATCCGCGAAGTGATCGGCTCGGGCGGCAAGGTGATCCGCGAGATCGTCGAGAAGACCGGCGCCAAGATCAACATCGAGGACGACGGCACGGTGAAGATCGCCAGCGCCGATGGCGAGTCGATCAAGGCGGCGCTCAAGTGGATCAAGAGCATCGTGGCCGAGCCCGAGGTCGGCGAGATCTATGACGGCAAGATCGTCAAGGTCATGGACTTCGGCGCCTTCGTGAACTTCTTCGGTCCGAAGGACGGTCTCGTCCATGTCAGCGAATTGGCGCAGCAACGCGTCAACAAGCCGTCCGACGTGGTCAAGGAAGGCCAGGCCGTGAAGGTCAAGC
>CAZMHP010000346.1:0-2947 GCA_964566095.1 uncultured Rhizobium sp.
AGATGCTGGTGCGCGACCTGCACCTGGGCACCCGCCGCGACATCTTCAAGGACGTCTTGGAGACCGCGATCCCGATCACCTATCAGGACGTGGTGCTGATCTTCGTCACGGTGTCGGGCATGCGCGACGGGCTGCTGACGCAGGAAAGCTACGCCAAGAAGATCTACGCCCAGACCGTCGGCAACCGCCTGATGAGCGCCATCCAGATCACCACCGCCGCCGGCATCTGCGCGATGTGCGATATGCTGGCCGACGGCAAGCTGCCGCAGAAGGGTTTCGTGCGCCAGGAAGAGGCCAAGCTCGCCGACTTCCTCGCCAATCGCTTCGGCCGGTATTATGCGGGCTCTTAACAAATACCGTCATGGCCGGGCTTGACCCGGCCATCCATCGCGCCCGCATATGCGGGCACATATGAATCTTGTGGGCGCGCCAGCGCGCCAGATGGATGGGCGGCTCAGGGCCGCCCATGACGGGCGGAGGTAAAGATGGATACACTCGAACTACTGAACCGCTTCGGCATTTCCCCCGCCGGCGACCACATCGTCCGCTCGCCCATCGATGGTGCCGAGATCGGCCGCGTCGCGTTCGACGATGCGGCGTCGGTCGAGACGAAGATCGCCGCCGCTGCTGATGCCTTCCGCGCCTGGCGCGACGTGCCGGCGCCGCGCCGCGGCGAACTCGTGCGCCTGTTCGGCGAGGAATTGCGCGCCAACAAGGAGGCGCTCGGCCGCCTCGTCACGCTGGAAGCCGGCAAGATCGTCCAGGAGGGTCTGGGCGAGGTTCAGGAGATGATCGACATCTGCGATTTCGCGGTCGGCCTGTCGCGCCAGCTCTACGGCCTCACCATTGCGTCGGAACGTCCCGGCCACCGCATGATGGAGACCTGGCATCCGGCCGGTCCCGTCGCGGTGATCTCGGCCTTCAACTTTCCCGTCGCGGTGTGGGCGTGGAATGCGGCATTGGCCTTCGTCTGCGGCGATAGCGTGATCTGGAAGCCGAGCGAGAAGACGCCGCTCACCGCGCTCGCCTGCCAGGCATTGTTCGAACGCGCCGTCCAGCGCTTCGGCGATGCGCCGGCCCATCTCTCCCAGGTCGTGCTCGGCTTGCGCGACATCGGAGAATTGCTGGCCAAGGACGGGCGCATCCCCGTCCTCAGCGCCACCGGCTCCACGCGCATGGGGCGCGAGCTGGCGCCCGTCGTCGCGGCGCGGTTCGGCAAATCGATCCTCGAGCTCGGCGGCAACAATGCGATGATCGTGACGCCGTCGGCCAAGCTCGACCTCGCGGTGCGCGCCATCCTGTTCGCCGCGGTCGGCACGGCCGGCCAGCGCTGCACCACGCTGCGCCGCCTCTTCGTGCATGACAGCATCTACGACACGCTCGTGCCGGCGCTGAAGGCGGCCTATGCCAAGCTCCCCATCGGCAATCCGCTGGAGAAGGGCACCCTCGTCGGCCCGCTGATCGACAAGGCGTCGTTCGAGAACATGGAGCGCGCGCTGGCGGCCGCGAAGGCCGAAAGCGGCGTGATCACCGGCGGCGGCCGCGCCTTGGCGGACGCATTCCCCAATGCGCATTACGCCCGCCCCGCCATCGTCGAGATGCCGGCGCAGACGGCGACCGTCTGCCACGAGACCTTCGCGCCGATCCTCTATGTGATGCGCTATACCGACTTCGATGCCGCGCTAGCGCAGCACAACGCCGTGCCGCAGGGCCTGTCGTCCTGCATCTTCACCCGCGACATGCAGGAGGCCGAGCGCTTCATTGCGGCCTCGGGCAGCGATTGCGGCATCGCCAATGTGAATATTGGCCCGTCCGGCGCGGAAATCGGCGGCGCGTTCGGCGGCGAAAAGGAGACCGGCGGCGGCCGCGAAAGCGGCTCCGACGCCTGGAGGGCCTATATGCGGCGCCAGACCGCGACCATCAACTATTCCGATGCCCTGCCGCTGGCCCAGGGAATCGAATTCGCGGTCTAGACAGGGCGGTATCCCCTCCCCATATGTGGTGAACCACCTTCGGAAGGGGTTCCGATGCTGCACGCTCTGCTTTTCTGGCCGTTCGCCTTCTGGTTCTTCGGGCCGTTCCACGGCCTGGCGAGCCTGCTCGTTTTGGTCCTGATCTTCAGCCTGATCTTCGGCCGGCGCCGGTATTATTACGGCCATCCCTATTGGTGGCACGGCATGAGCCGCACCGACGCCCGCTCCATCCTGGAGGAGCGCTACGCCAAGGGCGAAATCCAGCGCGAGGAATATCTGGAGAAAAAGCGCGATCTGGGTGGTTGACCGGAGCAATTCCAGGAAAAGTGTAACGCGGTTTTCCGTTGGAATTGCGACCAAACAAACTCGCGGGATTAACGCTTTCTTCACCAGATTCTTTTCTCCCGCGTGGCCATCGCCTAGCCTCGGCGCGTTCCTTTCAAGGACGCGTGGGGATGCCCAAGACCGTGGCGCAATTCGCCGGAATTCTCGTGACCGCGATCGTCGTGTTCGGCGCCGATGTGGATGTGCTGACCGCCATTCCGCTGGGCATCGTGGCGGGCGCCCTGGCGACGTTCTTCGTGGCGTTTGCCGATGAAAGGCGAATAGCGAGTAGCCAATAGCGAATAGGGAAGATTTGCTGCCCCACTCGCCATTCGCTATTCGCTTCAGCCGTTATCCGGCGGAATGGTGTTGAGCGCTTCTTCCAGTTCGGCGAAGGAGGGCTGCGCCTCGCTTGGCACGCTGCCGCGGCCGATCTCCACCGAGACCTGCGCCGCATTGCCGTGCAGATGCGCGACGAGGATGTCGCGGATGACGTGATAGAATTGCGCGTCCTCGTCCACGATCGCCTTGAGCCGCGCGCCCATCGGGCCGACGATGCCATAGGCGAGGAACACGCCCAGGAACGTACCAACCAGCGCCGAGCCGATCATGCCGCCCAGCACTTCCGGCGGCTCGCTGATCGCGCCCAT
>CAZMHP010000347.1:0-2942 GCA_964566095.1 uncultured Rhizobium sp.
GTCGAATACATCCCGCCCAAGGCGCGGACGTATTAGCCGTCCGACCAGAACAGATGGGACAGCTCCAGCATGGGGCCGACGTTCCACTGCTCGGAATTCTTCGTCGAAAGGTTCGAGTAATTCCGCGTGTAGGTGACGGCGAAAGCAATGTCGCCGTCCACGCTTTGAAGGAATGGCGCGTCGTATTCGAGAACGAATGGAACGGTCAGCGTCGTGTCCCGGCGGCTGACGCCCAGCGCGTCGTCGAACCAGCGCTGTCTCAGGCTGGGTGCGAACTGCAGTTTCGCCGCCCCGTCGGTCAACGTCACCGACTGCTTTAATACCAACGACGTGGAATCACCCGTGTTCGCGATACGTCGGCTGGCCGTGATGTCGAGCGAGATCTGCCACGAATTCTTGTCGTGCTTGCTGAACCACAGCGCGCGCTCGTCCAGCGTCACGCCGCCGCCGAAATCGTTGGACCGGCTGCTCGTCGATGAAAAGTCGGAGGCGAAGCGCACCGAAGGCTGATACTGCAGATAGGGAACTATCGCGTTCGCGACAGAAGGGTCCGTGAGGGTGTTGTGGTTCCACGCGAGTTTCACGGTCGATAGCCACGCATTGGCATTGGGCGGCGACGGTATGCCGTAACGATCCGCGTCCAGGGCGGAATTCCCGCTTAGCTGAAGTGAGCCCAACTGAAACCCGAAATTGAGCTGGAGCTTCGGATCGAACCGGTCGGAGCCCAGCAATCCCGTCGTCGCCGTGGCCGGATTGCTGTTGTAGGTTTCGGGAAGCCCGATCTGCGCCCAAAGAAAGTTCGTCTTGCCCACGGCAGGATTGATCACAAAAATAGTTTCGCCGGGCAGCGGCGGGGCCTGCGGTTCGCGTTCGGCCGCTAAGTCATTCTGGCTTTTCGCCAGATCGGTCTGTAGGTCGACGTTCTGTGCCCGGGCAGGCATGCTGACCGCGAGCATCGCCGCCAGAATTGCCGTTATCGCCGCCCACGGATGGCGCATCCGCCTGCCCCCGGCAGTTCGGCGCGTCGGCCGGTTTTGTGCCCGTCTCATCCTTTTCATGCCCCCCAGCATTCGGCGGCTGATCCGCATGACGCGCATCTTCCGTGCTCATCTGGTCGATACGCGAATCCGTGGAAAGGTCAGGATCGCTACCGGCCGCCCGCCCGCCGATAGACAGGGAACATAGGGTAACTGCCGAAAACATTGCAATCGCCACGCCACGAGTTCTGTTCACTTCCGCTTTTCCTTTGAGATCTACTGCAATTTCCCTTGCCGGACCCCAGGGCTGCACAAGCTTTCACCACATAGGCCGCGAACTTGGCGAAAAGGTGTTCGCCCCGCCGCGCCGGGCCGGGCCGCAAAGTCTTGCGCAAGAAACGGGTCGTCACGCACCGCGGCCGCCTTCAACCTCGCCGCCATGAAAGACGAAAAATCCTATGTCATCGGCACGCACGACGCCGAGATCGAACGGCTCGGCGTGCAGCACCGCGTGTGGCGGCCGAGCGTCCTGGAATTCTGGCGCCTAGGCGGTCTGACCGAAGGTATGACGGTGATCGACGCCGGCTGCGGCCCGGGTCATGCGACGCTCGATCTCGCCGAGATCGTCGGCCCAACCGGCAAGGTAATCGCGTTGGAACGCTCGCGCCGTTTCCTCGACGCGCTGGAGACGCTGGCGCGGGCACGCGGCCTTCGCAACATCGAGGTCGTCGACGCCGATCTCACGACTTTCGACTGGTCGAGCCTGTCCGCCGACCTGCTCTGGTGCCGCTGGGTATTGGCCTTCGTGGACGAACCACTGCGCATCGCGCGCGAGATGACGTCGGCGATCCGGCCGGGCGGCGCGCTGCTCGTGCACGAATACTACGATTACGGTTCCTGGCATCTGGCGCCGCGAGAGCCGGTGTTCGAGGACTATGTCGCCCGGATCATCGCGCGCTGGCGCGCCAGCGGCGGCGAGCCCGATATCGCGCTCGCCCTGCCCTCTCTGTTCGCGCAGGCCGGCCTGACGATCGAAGCGGCGCGGCCGGTCGTCTTCGCCGCGGCGATGAACGATTTCGCGTCGCGCTGGCCGATGGGATTTGCGCGCGATTTCCTGAACACGCTGCGGCAATCGGGCGACATCGACGACAATGAGGCGCACCCCATCGCGCGGATGCTGGAACGCGCGGAAGCCGATCCTAACGCACTTGTCATCTCGCCCGGCGTGCTTCAGATCCGCGCCCGCAAACCGGAACAATTCCCGGGGTCTCGCGTATTCAACCCCTGAGGGCGCTTCGGCGTCGTATCGGGAGTGACGCATGACATCCAGGACCATGTTGCTGGCTTGCGCCGCGGCGATCGCCATCGGCGCCGGCACCGCTTTCGCCCAACCGCCGGACGGCCCGCCCGATCCCGACGGTTACTACAGCCGCAGCGATCACGACGGCTACTACGACCGCGACGGCCACTATCGCCACTTCGATCGCGAACGCGCCTATCCCGACGACGACGCCGGCCCGCCGCCCAACTATTATCGCGAGGGCGACTATGAGCGCAGTTGCCGCTCCGGCAACCAGGCGGCCGGCACGATATTCGGCGCGGCCGGCGGCGGCCTGATCGGCGGCGCGGCGAGCCGCGGCAATCCCGCCGCGATCATCGGCGGCATCTTCCTGGGCGGCCTGCTCGGCAACACGCTCACGCGCGACATCGACTGCGACGACCAGCGCTACGCCTTCGACCAATATGCCACCGGCCTCAACGGCGAGATCGGCCATCGCTATGAATGGCGCCACGGCGAAAGCTACGGCTATTTCACGCCGACCCGCGAATTCACCGACGACGGCCTGCGCTGCCGCGAATTCACCACGGTCACCTACCGGCACGGCGAGGAATACCGCCATGACGGCACCGCCTGCTACGCGCGCGACGGCAACTGGCACTTCCGCGACTGATCGCGCCTTCTAG
>CAZMHP010000348.1:0-2920 GCA_964566095.1 uncultured Rhizobium sp.
ATGTTGTTGGTGAAGCACAGCATGCTCTCGTGGTAGCTGTCGTTCCAGGTCAGCGCCACTTCCACCGTCATGCCGTCGCGTTCGGACATAATCATGACGGGCGCCGAAATCAGCGAGGATTTGGCGCGGTCGAGATACTGCACGAAGGCTTTGAGGCCGCCTTCGTAATGCAGCGTCGCCTCTTTCGCCTCGACGCCGCGCTTGTCGGCCAGGACGATCGTCACGCCGGAGTTCAAGAAGGCGAGCTCGCGCAGGCGGTGCTCCAGCGTCGCGAAATCGAATTGGGTCTTGGTGAAGGTCTGGGTCGAGGGGAGGAAGGTCACTTCCGTGCCGCGCTGGCCGGGCTTGGCGTCGCCCACCACCTTGAGTTCGTCGACGCGGTCGCCGTGGCGGAACCGCATGTAGTGTTCCTTGCCGTCGCGCCAGATGCGCAGGTCCAGAAATTCGCTGAGCGCGTTGACCACCGACACGCCGACGCCGTGAAGCCCGCCGGAGACCTTGTAGGCGTTCTGCTCGAACTTTCCGCCGGCGTGGAGCTGGGTCATGATGACCTCGGCCGCGCTGACGCCTTCGCCTTCGTGGATGCCGGTCGGGATGCCGCGACCGTTGTCGCGCACGGTGCACGATCCGTCGGCGTTCAGCGTGACGTCGACCCGCGTCGCATAGCCGGCCAGGGCCTCGTCGATCGCATTGTCGACGACCTCGTAGACCATATGGTGCAGGCCCGAGCCGTCATCGGTGTCGCCGATATACATGCCCGGCCGCTTGCGCACGGCATCCAGGCCCTTCAGGACCTTGATGCTGTCCGCGCCGTATTCTTCCGCGCCGTCGCCGGTGCCGCCGTTCAAGCCGTGGCCGTTGGTGTTGTCGCCGGACATCAGTGCGAAGCCATGCTGTGGATCGTAAGGGGATGGGTGAAGACCAAAGCTTTACTCCTGACGGACGAACTGGCCGTCTTTGACGTGAAACACCTCGGCGCGGGCGCCGAGGCCTTCGAACAGCGATAGGTCGGTGCCCGTCATCCAGGCCTGCGCGCCGAGCGCCAGGATTTCCTCGAACAAGGCCGCGCGCCGCGTCGCGTCGAGATGCGCCGCGATCTCGTCCAGCAGAAGCAGCGGCGCGTGACCGTCGCGGGCCGCCGCCAACTCCCAGGCGTCGGCCAGCACGATGGAGATCAGCAGGGCCTTCTGTTCGCCGGTCGAGCACTCGCGCGCGTCGGCGCGCTTGGCGGTGTGGCGCACCGAAAGATCGGTCAGATGCGGCCCGAAGGTCGTGCGTCCGGCTTCGGCGTCGCGGATGCGCGCGCGCGTCAGCCTTTCGCGCAAAGCCTCGCGCGCACCGTCGCCGAGTTCGGTCAGCAGCGCGTCGGTCTCGCCGTCCAGCGCGAGTTGCGCGGCGGGAAATGCGCCGGCGCCGCCGCGCGCGTCCAGCGCCCGATTGAGCCGCTCGACCGTCGCCGCGCGCGCCATCGCCATGGCAATGCCGGCGTCGACCATCTCAGCCTCCAGGGCATCCAGCCAGGCCGGATCGCGCGGCCCGTATTTGAGCAGCCGCGCGCGTTCGCGCATCGCGGTCTCGTAGCGCGTCGTCGTGCGCGCGTGCCCGGCGTCGAAGCCCAGCACCAGCCGGTCGAGGAATTTGCGCCGGCCGCTCGCGCCCTCGATGAACAGCCGGTCCATCGCCGGCGTCAGCCACAGCATCTGCACCAGTTCGCCCAGCTCGGCCGAGCTTTGCGCCGGCGCGCCGTTGAGGCGCACCTGGCGGCGCTCGCCGCCCTGGGGGCCGAGCGTCAGGCCGGTGCCGACATCATAGGTCTCGCCGCCGCGCGTCACTTGCGCCGCGACGGCCCACAGCGCGTCGCTGGGTGCGCTGGGACCGCGCCGCACATGCTCGCCAAGCTTGGCGCCGCGCAGACCGCGTCCCGGCGAGAGCAGCGAGATCGCGTCCAGGATGTTCGTCTTGCCCGCGCCGTTCGGCCCGGCCAGCACCACCGGCGTGGCTCCGACGCCCAGCTCGGCTTCGGCATAGGAGCGGAAATTGCGCAGCGTCAGGCGCGTGACGGCGAGGCGCGCGCGCGCCTGGTCGACATGGCCCTCAATGGCTGACGCCGCGCCCTCCCGGCGCTGTGGAAATGGGGTGTTCAACCTCAGACCCGCATCGGCATGAGGACGTAGAGCGAGCGCGGGTCGTCGGCGTCCTCGATGATGGTGGGCGAGCCGGCGTCGGAGAGCAGGAAGCGGATGTCCTTGCCCTCGATCTGGCCCGTGATGTCGAGCAGGTATTTGGCGTTGAAGCCGATCTCCATGCCCGGAGCGTTATAGGTCGCGCCGAGTTCTTCCGTCGCGGTGCCGCTCTCCGGATTGACGACCGAAAGCGTGACCTTGTCCTTCGTCATCGTCAGCTTCACCGCGCGCGTCTTGTCGGCCGATATCGTGGAGACGCGGTCGACGGAATGGGCGAACTCCTTGGCCTCCAGCGCCAGCGACTTGTCGTTGCCGGTGGGGAATACGCGTTGATAGTCGGGGAAGGTGCCGTCGATCAGCTTGGAGGTCAGCTCCACGCCGTCGAAGACGAACTGGATCTTGGTGTCCGACAGCGAGATCTCGATCGCGCCGTCCGCGTCGTCGAGCAGCCGGCGCAGCTCCGTCACCGTCTTGCGCGGCACGATGATGCCCGGCATCTCGCCCGCGCCCTCCGGCAGGTCGAGCTCGAAGCGCGCCAGGCGGTGCCCGTCGGTGGCGGCCGCGCGCAGCACCTTGGTCTTGCCATCCTTGGTGGCGTGCAGATGGATGCCCATCAGATAGAACCGCGTCTCGTCGGTCGCCATCGCGAAGCTGGTCTTGGCGATCAGACGCTTCAGATCGTCGGCGGCGAGGCGGAAGCGGTGGGGCAGGGCGCCCGCCGCCATCTGCGGGAAATC
>CAZMHP010000349.1:0-2916 GCA_964566095.1 uncultured Rhizobium sp.
CGGCGCCGGAGGTCTACAAGAAGATCATCGGCATGCAGATGCTGGTCGAGGGCCTCGCCATGGGCGCCTTCGCGACGGGCTACAAGTACAACCAGGACCCGCTGGCGCGAAAGCTGTTCCAGCTCGTGATGACCGACGAGGCGTTCCACCACAAGTTCGGAAAGATCTGGGCCGACCGCACGATCCCGCGCATGTCGGAACAGGAGCGCAACGTGGTCGAGGACTGGGCGGCGCATTGCTTCCAGTCGCTGATCATGAATCTGGGCAGCCCCCAGCAGCAGGCGCAGATGTATCAGGATTTCGGTCTCGATCCGGAGAAGGTGGTCGCCGGGCTGATCGAGCTGCGCTCCAACGGGCGCACGCGCGAGCGGCTGCGCGAATCGACCAACATCTTCCGCGTGCTGATCAAGACGTTGCTCAAGGCGGGGCTGATCAGCGACCGCACCAAGGCGTTCTATGCGACCTATGTCGACATGGACGAATTGAAGTCGGAAGGCGACCGCATGGTCGGCGACGACATCGCCGAGGAAGGCATCAAGTACCTCCAGGAGATCAACTTCAAGGACCGCAGCAACGCCGCCGCCATCCGCATCGCCGCGGAATAGCCGATGCCGAACGGGCCGTGCCTGGACGGCGCGGCCCGTTCACCTGTTTCCATCGCAACCGGTTCAGACGGATCGACATGCCCAAGATCAGATACATCGAGCACAACGGCAAGGAACACGAGGTCGAGGTTCCGCTCGGCTGGAGCGTCATGGAAGGCGCGGTGAAGAATCTCATTCCCGGCATCGATGCCGATTGCGGCGGCGCCTGCGCCTGCGCCACGTGCCACGTCTTCGTCGATCCGGCGTTCGAGGCGAGGATCCCGCCCAAGTCGGACATGGAGGAGACCATGCTCGACTTCGCGCCGGAGACGGCGGCCAACAGCCGGCTTTCCTGTCAGATCAAGGTCACGGCGGAGCTGGATGGCCTGGTCGTCCGCATGCCGCACAGTCAGCACTAGAAGAAACGGCCAACCAAAGGAGGCCCGTCATGAATATCGCGGTCAAAGGCAATCTCGAGGAAGCGCGCGACGCCGCCTATGCGCTGCCGCTCGATCAGATCAATCCGGCGCAGGGCATCCTGTTCCAGACCGATACGATGTGGCCGTATTTCGAGCGCCTGCGCAAGGAAGATCCGGTCCACTACACCGCTGACAGCGAGTTCGGACCCTACTGGTCGATCACCAAGTACAACGACATCATGGCGGTCGACACCAACCATCAGGTGTTCAGCTCCGACTTCACCTATGGCGGCATCACCATCGGCGGCGGCCAGGCCAATTTCGAGCCGCTGCCGATGTTCATCGCCATGGATCCGCCGCGCCACGACATCCAGCGCAAGGTGGTGACGCCGGTCGTCTCGCCGGCCAATCTGGAATATCTGGGGCCGATCATCCGCGAGCGCGCCGGCAAGATCCTGGACTCGCTGCCGATCGGCGAGCCGTTCGACTGGGTCGACAAGGTCTCGATCGAGCTCACCACCATGACGCTGGCGACGCTGTTCGATTTTCCGTTCGAGGACCGGCGCAAGCTCACCTATTGGTCCGACGTCGTGACCGCCGTGCCGGGCCACGGCCTCATCGACACCTTCGAGCAGAAGATGGAGGTGTTTCAGGAATATCACGCCTATTTCACCGAGCTGTGGAATCAGCGCGTGAATTCGACCGAAACGAAGGGCGATCTGATCTCGATGCTCGCCCACAACCCGGCGACGCGGAACATGGCGCCGCGCGAATATTTCGGCAATGTCGTGCTTTTGACCGTCGGCGGCAACGACACCACCCGCAACACCATCACCGGCAGCGTGCTGGCGCTCAACCAGAACCCGGACCAGTACCAGAAGCTGCGCGACCATCCCGAACTCATCCCGTCGATGGTGTCGGAGACCATCCGCTGGCAGACGCCGCTCGCCCATATGCGCCGCACCGCGGTGCAGGACTTCGAGTTCCGGGGCAAGCAGATCAAAAAGGGCGACAAGGTCGTCATGTGGTACGTCTCGGGCAACCGCGACGACGAGGTGATCGAGCGGCCGAACGACTACATCGTGGATCGGGAAAATCCGCGCCGCCACATCTCCTTCGGCTTCGGCATCCACCGCTGCGTCGGCAACCGCCTGGCGGAGCTGCAGCTCCAGATCATCTGGGAGGAAATCTTCAAGCGGTTCCCGGTGATCGAGCAGGTTGCCGAGCCCAAGCGCACCTATTCGACCTTCGTTAAGGGATATGAACATTTTCATGTGGTAATACCGAAGCGGAACTAAGAATTCCGCGCGGCCGTTCAGGGAGAGAGCGATGTCCGACACCAACATCACCAAGGATCAGATGTACGGCGCGGTGGCGCCGGACGATTTCGAATCGATGATCGAGCTCGACCGCTACGAACAGCGTTCGACCGCGTTCGACAAGATCATCAGCGCCACCCATGACCATTTCTGGGATCCGCTGGACAAGAGATACATCGACTTCGACGAACCGTTCGACCTCGAAAACGTCGCGATGATGCCGGAGGAGCAGCAGCCTCTGTTGCGTCTTCCCTACATTGCGGAGAAGTTGTCAGATCCCAAGGATCGCATCCGCTTCATCAACTATATGCAGCTGTGGAATTTTTCCTCCATCCTGCACGGCGAACAGGGCGCGCTGAACCTGTCGGCCTCGCTCTGCCATGTGCTGAAGGACCAAGGGGCGCAGGAATACGCCGCCAACCAGACCCGCGAGGAAGCCCGCCACGTCACGGGCTTCGCCAAGTACATCAAGGCGCGTTGGGGACGCCCGGTGCCCTGCGGCGCCGCGCTGAAGGCGCTTCTGATCGAGATCATCGACAGCCCGGCGGTCTACAAGAAGATCATCGGCATGCAGATGCTGGTCGAAGGCCTCGC
>CAZMHP010000350.1:0-2902 GCA_964566095.1 uncultured Rhizobium sp.
TCTCCATCGCCTCGCGCATCTTGAATTTCTGCGGCTTGCCGGTGACGGTCATCGGAAGCTCGGCGACGATGCGCACATGGCGCGGCACCTTGAAATGCGCGATGCGGTCCTTGCAGAAGGCGCGCACGTCGTCCTCGCTGAGCGCGCGACCGGCGCGCAGCTTGATCCAGGCGCAGACCTGCTCGCCGTACGTCTTGTCGGGCACGCCGAACACCTGGACTTCCAGCACGGCGGGGTGGGTGAAGAGGAACTCCTCGACCTCGCGCGGATAGACGTTCTCGCCGCCGCGGATGATCATGTCCTTGAGGCGCCCGACGATACGGGTGTAGCCCTCGCCGTCCATGACGCCGAGATCGCCCGAGTGCAGCCAGCCGGCGGCATCGATGGTCTCGGCGGTGCGCGCCGGTTCGTCCCAATAGCCCTGCATGACGGAATAGCCGCGGCAGCAGATCTCGCCGGGCTGGCCGGTCGGCACGACGGCGCCGCGCTCGTCGATCAGCTTGATCTCCAGATGCGGGCCGGGGCGGCCGACGGTCTCGACCTGCTTGTCGAGAGGATCGTCCTGGGCGGTCTGGTGGTTGACCGGCGAGGTCTCGGTCTGACCGTAGGCGATCAGCACGTCCTTCATGTGCATCTCGCCCTGGACGCGTTTCATGATT
Source organism: uncultured Rhizobium sp. (assembly GCA_964566095.1). Classification (GTDB taxonomy): domain Bacteria; phylum Pseudomonadota; class Alphaproteobacteria; order Micropepsales; family Micropepsaceae; genus Rhizomicrobium. The sequence continues at coordinate 660 of CAZMHP010000350.1, forward strand.
TCGATCGGGCACGGCGCGCCGGCCATGATGCCGGTGCGCAGGCTGGAGAGATCGAAGTCGCGGAAGCGCGGATGTTCGAGCTCGGCGATAAACATCGTCGGCACGCCGTGCAGCGCGGTGCAGCGCTCGGCGGCGACCGCTTCCAGCGTCTTCGCCGCGTCGAAGCCGTCGTTCGGGAACACCGCCGCCGCGCCGTGGCTGATGCAGGCGAGATTGCCCATCACCATTCCAAAGCAGTGATAGAGCGGCACCGGAATGCAGAGCCGGTCGCGCTCGGTGAAGTGCATCCCCTCCCCCACGATGCGGCCGTTGTTGAGGATGTTGAAGTGGCTGAGCGTGGCGCCTTTCGGCATGCCCGTGGTGCCGGAGGTGAACTGAATGTTGATGGCATCGTCCGGCGACAATCCGGCGCCGGCCTTCGCCACCTCGGCGGCGCGGCCGTCGCCCATCGCGCGGACGCCGGCGAAGCTCCACATGCCGGGCGGCGGCGTATCGCCGGTCGCGATGAGGTGTCTGAGGTTCGGAAGCTTTTCGGACTTCAGCGCGCCGGGTTCGCAGAAGGCGAGTTCCGGCGCCAGGTCGCGCAACATGCCGGCGTAATCGCTGGTGAGGAATTTCCGCGCGGTGACGAGCGCGACGCAACCGGATTTGTTGAGCGCGAATTCCAGTTCGTAGACGCGATAAGCGGGATTGATGCAGACGAGGATGGCGCCGATCTTGGCGGTGGCGAACTGGGTGAGGCACCATTCATAGCCGTTGGGCGCCCAGATGCCCACGCGCATCCCCTTTCCGATGCCGAGCGCAAGCAGGCCGCCCGCCAGCCGATCGACCTCATGCCGATATTCGGCGTAGCTCCAGCGGATGTCTTGATGGCGGACGATGAGGCCGTCGCGGCCGCCGTGCCTGTCGGCGATGCGGTCGAAACACCGGCCGATGGTCTCGTAGACCAGCGGCTTGTCGGAGGTGGCGCTGAAATAGCTGAGCGTTCGCATTTCCGTCCCCGGCCCCGAGGCTGCTCTCGCGGCAGCCATCGAGAATGTACACCTAGCATGGGTGTTCATGGGTCGCCGCGACAAGCCCGGCGATGACGAATTTGGGATATTCTTCCAACTTCAAGACAGGGAACCACAGTGTGAACGATCTCGAACAACGTCGCATTCAGGTGGTGCGCGATCACATGTATCTGGAAACCGTCCACGATTGGGACGGCGTGCTCGCGACCTTCGAGCATCCGCATTACGACATCAACGACGGCGGCGCGGTGTTCGACGGAGAAGAGGCGGTGCGCCGTTATTTCAAGAATTCGCGCACGCCCTTCCCCGACCAGGGCAACGAGATCATCGCCATCGCCGCAGCCGGCGACACCGTGCTGGTCGAGTTCTGGCTGACGGGCACGCATCTGGGGACGCTCAAGCGCGGCGTCCGCACCATCGCGCCGACGGGCAAGACGTTCCGCGTGCGCATGGCCGCGACGTTCGAATTCAAGCCGGGATCGGACAAAATCGTCTGCGAACGGCCCTATATCGATCCGGGCGCGGTGGATCGGGCGCTGGGGATTGTGTGATCCTCCCCCGCCAAAGGTGGGGGAGGATCACTTCTTCAATACACCACCACGCTCCTGATCGACTTGCCTTCCTCCATCAGCGTGAAGGCGTCGTTGATCTTCTCCAGCGGCAGCACATGGGTGATCATCGGGTCGATCTGGATCAGGCCCTTCATGTACCAGTCGACGATGCGCGGCGTGTCGGTGCGGCCGCGCGCGCCGCCGAACGCCGTGCCGCGCCATACCCGCCCGGTGACGAGCTGGAACGGCCGCGTCGCGATCTCGGTGCCGGAGGGCGCCACGCCGATGATGACGCTCTCGCCCCAGCCGCGATGGCAGGCCTCCAATGCCTGGCGCATCACGGTCACATTGCCGGTGCAGTCGAACGTGTAATCCGCGCCGCCGTCGGTCAGCGCGACGAGATGGGCGACGAGATCGCCTTCGACCTTCTTCGGATTCACAAAATGCGTCATGCCGAAGCGCTCGCCCCACGACTTCTTGTCATCGTTGAGATCGACGCCGACGATCATCTGCGCGCCGACGAGTTTGAGCCCCTGGATGACGTTGAGGCCGATGCCGCCCAGGCCGAACACGATGGCGTTGGCGCCAGGCTTGACCTTCGCCGTGTTGATCACCGCGCCGACGCCGGTGGTGACGCCGCAGCCGCAATAGCAGGCCTTGTCGAACGGCGCGTCGTCGC
>CAZMHP010000351.1:0-2855 GCA_964566095.1 uncultured Rhizobium sp.
TGACATCCTTGCCTTTGAACTTTCCGGGCATGATCGAGCCGCCATAGAGAAACACGCTCGGCACGTTGAGGCGCAACATCGCCATCATCATGCCCGGCAGACTCTTGTCGCAGCCCGCGATGCCGACGAGCGCATCATAGCAATGGCCGCGCATGGTAAGCTCGACGCTGTCCGCGATCACTTCACGCGACACCAGCGACGACTTCATGCCCTCATGGCCCATCGCGATGCCGTCGGTGACGGTGATGGTGCAGAACTCGCGCGGGGTGCCGCCGGCTTCCTTTACGCCCTTCTTGGCGGACTGGGCCTGGCGCATCAGCGCGATGTTGCAGGGCGCGGCTTCGTTCCAGCACGACGCGACGCCGACGAAAGGCTGGTGGATCTCGGCCTCCGTCAGGCCCATGGCGTAGTAGTAGGAGCGATGCGGCGCGCGTTCCGGCCCCTCGGTCACGTGGCGGGAAGGCAGCTTGGACTTATCGAACTTGGTCATTTGTTGCTCGCTACCGGCTTGCTTCGACAACTTAATTGTTCGGTCAAACCCCGATGGGGGTACCCCCTCCCTTAATTCATGGGGGAAAAGGTGCAAGCGCAGCGAAAGCGCAGGGCCTATGCATAGGTACGAATTCCTGGATTTCAAGGGGCAGATTGGAATTATTCCGAGCTACTTGAACGACAACCGTTACAGCTTAGATTCATTCCAACAATGTACCGGTGCCGTCTTCCCCCTCCGATGGCGCCGGACCACTTCAAGCCCAGGCAGGAACCCCGACCCCCCGTTCCCGTCTGGGCATTTTTTCAATCCATCTTCCTCTCATAGGCCCGGATGCCGGCCACATCACGGACCAGCACGTCGCCGTCGCGCATCGTGCGATACGGCATGGCCTGGTCGAGCATATAGGCGGCGACGTTGCCGGCGGCTTCGGATTCGGGGTGATCGGAATCGTAGTGCGGCACGAGATGGACCGGGATGAGGTTCAGTCCGTCCCAGACCGGCTCGGAGTCATAGCCGTCCGCGATCTTGTAAGGCTCGTCCATCAGTTCGAGGCCCTTGAGGTTCGGACCGGCGACGCAGGCACCGGCGCTGTCGCCGCCATAGGCCAGGCGATCCTCGGCCAGCAATCTTCCGATCAGCGCATCGAACCCGCTTTGGCGCATTGCGCGACGTAGGAGAAAGGCATTGCCGCCCGTCGCCCAGACGAGATCGAGTGTTTCGAGCTTGGCCTTTAGCGCATCGGGATTGCCGAAATAGTCGCGCAGGTCGAGGCGATGCGCATCGAGGCCGCGATCGCGCAGATCGGTGATGGGGTTGTGGACGGTGCGGTAATAGGCTTCGCGCGCTTCGGGCGGATAAAGATCGGCGGCATTGGTGATGACACCGGCGCGGGCGTTTTTCGGCAACATGCCGAAAAGCAGATCGGCGCGGTCGCCGAGACGGTAAGAGGAGAGATAGAGGCGCATCTCAGCTTGTCATCCCCGGCCGAGCATTGCGCAGCAATGCGAGGGTAAGGGGACCCAGGCGTTGCAACGCGTCATGCTATTCGAATGTTCGAGCATCATAAAATTCACCGTCCCTTTTCGCCACCTGGGTCCTCTTCCCTCGCCTCGCGTGCTGCGCACGCAAGGCTCGCCGGGGATGACAATGGCGGCAGACTGGCGAGCTACAATTCGAATAGGCTCAATGCGGCATTCAGGCGAATTTTCAAGGCATTTGCCTCCTGCAATTTGGTTCGCTGTTCGCCAATCACCTCTTCCGAGGCGTTTTCAATGAAACGGTCGTTCGACAGTTTGGAGTCAAGCCGCGCGATTTCTTCCTTCGCCTTTTTCATTTCCTTTTCCAGTCGAGTCCGCTCTTTCGAAAAATCGATGATGTCACCAAGCGGCAGCGCAACGTTCGCGCCAGTAACGACAAATTGAGCTGAACCCTTGGGCAAGTCTCCGATGTCCGCAGAAGACAAGCGAGCCAACGTTAGAATGATGTCACGATTTCTCTGCAGCCGATTCGCGGACTCAAGCAACGCGCCCGTAAGCACCAACGGAATCTTCGCCGAGGGCGGCACGTTCATCTCGGCGCGGACCGAGCGGACGCCCTTCACCAGATCGATGACCCAGTTCATCTCGTCGCGCGCAGAGTCGTCGCGCGGAGCCGCGGAGGCGCGGGGCCAATCGGCTTCGATCAGCAAGGTTTTGCGGGCCTCGGCGCCCTCGCCTTCGGCGGTCTTGGCCCACAGCTCCTCGGTGATGTAGGGCATGAAGGGGTGCAGGATTTTGAGGAGCTGGTCGCGCGCATAGGCGGCGGTGGCGCGCGTTTCCGCCTTCGCGGCCTCATCGGCGCCATTGAAGATCGGCTTGGCGATTTCGAGATACCAGTCGCAGAACACGTCGTAGACAAAGTGGTACGCGGCCGCGGCTGCTTCGTTGAAGCGCAACGCCTCGAGATTCGAGGTGACGTCGGCGGCGGCTTGCGCGGATTCGGCGACAATCCAGCGGTTGACCGTTTGCTTCAGGTTCGACGGATCGAAACCGGGCACGGTCACGCATCCATTCATCTCGCAGAAGCGCGCGGCGTTCCACAGCTTGGTCGCGAAGTTGCGGTTGGGCTCGACGCGGCTGGGGCCGATGCGCATGTCGCGCGACAGGCCCGCCGCCAGCGCCAGCGTGAAGCGCAGCGCGTCGGCGCCGAACTGATCGATCAGCGTGAGCGGATCGACGACGTTGCCCTTGGTCTTGGACATCTTGGCGCCCTGCTCGTCCAAGACGCGGGTGTGGATGAGCACGCGGTGGAACGGCACCTGGCCGTCCATGAAATGGATGCCCATCATCATCATGCGGGCGACCCAGAAGAAGATGATGTCGAA
>CAZMHP010000352.1:0-2851 GCA_964566095.1 uncultured Rhizobium sp.
TGCGCGACGAATCGCGCCGCGTCATCGCCTCGCTGGAGGCGCGCTACCGCACCGATTCCGGCGTCGCGCAGCTGCGCATCAAGCACAATGGCGTGCTCGGCTATTTCATCGAGGTGACGCCGCAGCACGCCGACAAGCTGCAAGCGGGCGACAACCGCGCGCTGTTCCGCCACCGCCAGACCATCGGCAGCGCGGTGCGCTTCACGACGGACGAGATCGCCACGCTCGCCACGCGCATCTCTCAGGCCGCCGACCAGGCCCTCGCGCTGGAGCGCGAATTGTTCGATGCGATGCTCGCGCTGACGCTGGAATGCGCCGCCGCGCTCGGCCGCATCGCAAGCGCGCTTGCGGTGATCGACGTGAACGCGGCGCTGGCCGAACTCGCGGTCGCGTCACGCCATGTGCGCCCCAAGATCGACGACAGCCTCGCCTTCCATATCGTGCGCGGCCGCCATCCCGTGGTCGAAGCGGCGCTGGCGCAAGACCACACGCATCCCTTCGTGCCCAACGATTGCGATCTGTCGCCCACGGGGATCGGACGGCTCTGGTTGGTCACCGGTCCCAACATGGCGGGCAAGTCGACCTTCCTGCGCCAGAACGCGCTCATCGCGATCCTCGCCCAGGCCGGCGCCTTCGTGCCGGCCGACAGCGCGCATATCGGTATCGTGGACCGGCTCTTTTCGCGCGTCGGCGCGGGCGACGACCTCGCCGCCGGCCGCTCGACCTTCATGGTGGAGATGGTGGAGACCGCCGCGATCCTCAATCAGGCGACGCAGAAAAGCCTCGTCATCCTGGACGAGATCGGCCGCGGCACCGCGACCTTCGACGGTCTCGCCATCGCCTGGGCGGCGGCCGAGCATCTGCACGAGACGAACAAAAGCCGCGCGCTGTTCGCGACGCATTATCACGAGATGACGGCGCTGGCCGAGCGTCTCACGTCTTTCGCCTGCGTGACGATGCGCGTGCGCGAATGGAACGACAGCATCGTCTTCCTGCACGAGGTGACGCCGGGCGCCGCCGACCGTTCCTATGGCATCCATGTCGCCAAGCTCGCCGGCCTGCCGGCCACCGTGGTCGGCCGCGCCGAGGAAGTGCTGAAGGCGCTGGACGAGGGCCGCGAAGGCCACAAACCGCTCGCCCGCATCGACGATCTGCCGCTGTTCGCCGCCAGCGCGCCGGCGCCCGCCGCGAAGACGAGCGAACTCGCCGACGCGCTGAAAACGATCGAGCCCGACACGCTCACGCCGCGAGAGGCGCTGGACGCGCTCTACGCGCTCAAGAAGCTGCTGCCCGAATAGCGCGGTATCGACGAATATGTCAGCATCGACGCGATGAGCGACACCTCTCCCGACCGTCCGCGCAAATTCCTGGTCGTCATCGACAAGACGCCGGAGTGCCGCGTCGCCGTGCGCTTCGCCTCGCGCCGTGCCCAGCACACGGGCGGGCGCGTGACGCTGCTCTGCGTCGCCCAGCCGGCGGATTTCCAGCAATGGCGCGGCGTCGAGGAGATCATGAAGGACGAGGCGCGCCAGGAAGCCGAAAGCCTGATCTACGGCGCGGCGAAAACCGTGAACGAGCTGGCCGGCATCGTCAGCGAACTCATCATCGGCGAGGGCCGCCAGACCGAAGCGCTGCTCGATCTGATCAAGTCCGACGCCGACATCTCCATCCTGGTGCTGGCCGCCGGTACCGGAAAAGAGGGCCCCGGTCCGCTGGTCACGCTGTTCGCCAGCGGCGCGCAGTCCATCCCCGTCACCATCGTGCCGGGCAATTTCTCCGACGCCATGATCGACCGCCTCGCTTGACAAGGTTGCATATTCGTTCTCAATACAACCTAGAGTGTATTGAGGCGCGAGGACGGTGGGGGCACGGGTTCGGATGAGGCGCTGGGGGGTACCCCTCCTGCTGCTCCTGTGGAACAATTATATTGCCGAAAATTCGCAAGCCTATGATCCGGAACGGTTTTTTCCGGGACCCGTCGGCGCGACCGTCACCCGCGTGATCGACGGCGACACGTTCGAGGCGTCGGCCCGCCTCTGGCTGGACCAGCGGATCGCCGTCCGTGTGCGGATCGAGGGGATCGACGCGCCCGAGCTGCGCGCCCGCTGCGATTCCGAGCGCACCCGCGCGCAAGCCGCGCGCGACTATCTCGCCAGGCGTCTCGCCGACGGCGAGGTGACGCTCACCGCCTTGCGCTACGACAAATATGGCGGACGGGTCGATGCGCATGTCGCCGACGCGCGGGGCGACGTCGCGGCGGCGATGCTGCGCGCCCGTCTCGCCCGCGCCTATGACGGCGGCCGGCGCGCGGGATGGTGCGGCGCCTGACCTCGGCGGTCCTCTTGCACCGCCCGACCGCCAAGCCGATATAGGCCGGCATGAACGGCAAAATCCTGGTCGGCGTCGCGGTCGCGGTGGTCGCCGCCATTCTGCTCGGCGGGCTCTACACCCTCTTCAAGGGCGGCGACGTTTCGGCGACCTGGTCGAACCGGCTGATGCGCCTGCGCGTGCTGGCGCAGTTCATCGCCGTCATCATCGTCATGGCGGTGCTCTATTTTAGCCATCGCTAGGTCTATGGTTCGACGGGCTCACCATGAGGACTGGAAACACTCCTCATCCTGAGCTTGCCGAAGGATGAGCTTGCCGAAGGATGGGCTTGCCGAAGGATGGGCTTGCCGAAGGATGGGCTTGCCGAAGGATGAAGGTGCGAGGATCGGCCGGCTTGCGTGTCCTTGCGCGGGCTGTTACGGCAACGCAACATTCTGACAACCGAAGACCCCGATGCCGAGAACGCTTTACGACAAGATCTGGGACGCCCATCTGGTGCAGCAGCCGCCGGGCGAATCCGCCA
>CAZMHP010000353.1:0-2839 GCA_964566095.1 uncultured Rhizobium sp.
GGCGTCACCGACCTGAAGCGCGTTTCGGGCTTCGTGCTGGGCCGCTACGGCGCCACGGCTTCGCCGGCCGAACGCGATGCCTTCGCCGACTCGTTTCAGCGCTACGCCGTGGCTGTCTACCAATCCTATCTCGGCAAATATGCCGGGCAGAGTTTGAAGGTGACCGGCTCTCGGCAGAACGCGCCGGGCGACGACATTGTGACCACGTCGCTGATCGACCCCGACCGCAGCGGCCGGCCGCTCGAGGTCGCGTTCCGCGTTCGCTCCGATGGCGCCAGCCCCAAGATCGTCGATCTAAGCGTCGCCGGAGTCTGGCTGGCGTTGGAAGAGCGCGACCAGTTCACCACCTTCCTCGGCGAGAATGGCGGCAGCATCGCCGGCCTGATCGCCCATCTCGACGCGTTGCGCGCGGCGCTGGCCGGATCGCACTGACGATGCGCGGCGCGGGCAGTTCTCAATAGCGACCCGGAAGGCACGATTACTGTAATTCTCCTTGCCAATACTGGATTGGCGGGCGTAGTCTTTTGACTCTGTCAGAGGAGGCGCCCATGTCCGCACCGTCCGGCCTTTACAGTTCGCCCAACGTCGCGCTCAGCGGCCGCTGGACCTATCGCAGCTATCACAACGATCCGTCGCTGGTCGGCGGCAACGCCAACAAGGCGCTGGCGCTCATCTTCGGCGAGGGCGTTTTCCAGCTCACCGTCTCGGCCCAGGGTGCGATCAGCGGACCGTTCGACATGGGCGGCGGTTATCTTCTGGACATGACGGGCACCGTCACGCGGCCCGCCAACGCGCCGGTGCACATTGCCATGCGCGGCACGGGGCGCGCCGGAACGCCGACCGCCGGTTGGATCTACGACTACCAGGCCTTTGTCGTGCCGACCTGGCCGCATGGCGTGCACCAGGTTGAGGCGCTGGTCGGAACCACGATCCGCGCCGTGCCGCACAATGGTGAGCCGGCCGGCGTCACCGCCTCGATCATCATGGTCCGGTCCTAGAAGGCCGAACGATCCGCCGCCGGGTGTGCCGTCGCACCCGTTGCGCGCCTCTTAAGTATTCCTTAAGAGGCGCCGGGCATGGTTACCAATTGAAAACCATAACCTGTGTGCGGAGATCGTAGCTCCATGGACGATATCGAGTTTTCTGCGTTTCTGGTCAGCCGGGTGTGCCACGACCTCGTCGGTCCTTTGGGCGCGGTGGTCAACGGCCTGGAAGTCATGGAGGACGAGCGCGACGCCGCGATGCGGGCCGACGCGCTCAAGATTGTGTCCTCCAGTGCGCTCCAGGCGCTGGCGCGGCTGCAATTTCTCCGGATCGCCTTCGGGGCGGCCGGTTCGGCCGGCGCAGAACTCGACGTCGGCGAGATCGGGCGGCTGGTCGGCGGCCTGCTCGAAGGCGGCAAGGTGCAGCTCAACTGGCAGTCTCCGCATGTGAATTGGCCCAAGAACTGGGCGAAATTGCTGATGAACGCAGCGCTGCTCGGGGCCGATTGCCTGCCCCGCGGCGGCCAGCTCGACGTCATCGTCAGCGACGATCCGGCGGCCCCGTCGTTCAGGATCGTGGCGACCAGCCCGCATGCCCGGATCCTGGAAGAAGTCGCCAACGCCGTGCGCGGCGAGGAAACCCATCTCGACGCCCGCGGGATCCAGCCCTATCTGACCCACAAATTGTCCCGCGATCTCAACGCCGGGTTGACGCTGACCGCGCGCGAGGGTGCGGTGGAACTTGCAGCCGGTTAACGTTCTATACGGCGCATTTACGTCTTACACTCTAGTCTGACATCCTTGTAATTCATGTGGGCCGAGCGTCGTGTCGGCCGGTTCGGGATATTGCGCCATGCGAAGCTGCCTTGTCGTCGACGATAGCCGTGTCATCCGCAAAGTCGCCTGCCGGATCTTGCAGGATCTGCAATTCGCCACCGACGAGGCGGAGGACGGACTGACCGCGCTCGCCGCCTGCCGCGCGAACATGCCCGAGCTCATCCTGCTCGACTGGAACATGCCGAACATGAACGGCATCGAATTCCTCAAGACCCTGCGCGGCGAGCGCCATGGCGACCGTCCCATCGTGGTGTTCTGCACCACCGAGAACGATGTCGCCCACATCACCGAGGCGCTCGGCGCCGGCGCCAACGAGTACATCATGAAGCCGTTCGACCGCGGCATCATCGAGGCCAAGCTCGCCGAAGTGGGGCTGATGTAGACGGCCGCGATGACCGAGGACGATCTCAACTTTCTTGCGCAGGTCGTGCGCCGGCGGTCGGGTCTCATCCTGCCGCCGCACAAGCCGCGCTTCATTGCCGGCCAGCTCGAGCCGGTGATGCGGCGCTTCGGCTTCCGCACCGTCGACGGGTTGCTCGCCGAGCTGCGCCACGGCCGCGACACGCTGGCCCGCGCCGTCACCGAAGCGATGACGACCAACGAATCCTCCTTCTTCCGCGACCGCGCGGCGTTCGAGCAATTCCGCGACCTCATCCTGCCGCAGCTCATCGAGGCGCGCGCCGCGACCAAGCGCCTGCGCATCTGGTGCGCCGCCTGCGCCGCGGGGCAGGAGCCGTATTCCATCCCCATGCTGCTCGACGACGCCAAGCTGGTCTCGAAGGGCTGGAGCATCGACCTGATCGCCACCGATCTCAGCGCCGAGATGATTGCACGTGGCGAGGAGGGGCTCTATTCGCATTTCGAGGTCCAGCGCGGGCTGGCGATCCGCCGCCTGGTGGCGCATTTCGCGCAGGAAGGCGGCAACTGGCGCGTTCAGGAAGGCCTGCGCCGCATGGTGCACTTCCGCCAGTTCAACCTGCTCGATTCCTATGGCTGGCTCGACGATCTCGACGTCGTGT
>CAZMHP010000354.1:0-2837 GCA_964566095.1 uncultured Rhizobium sp.
CGACGCCGGCCAGCGCCATCTGCTCGTGCAGCGGGATGCCGAGCTTCTTGTAGGTTTCCAGAAGCTTGGGATCGACCTCATCCAGACTCTGCTTCAACGGCGTGTTCTTCGGAGCCGCGTAGTAATAGGAATTCTGGTAGTCGATCTTGGGATAATGGACGCGCGCCCAGTTCGGCTCGCGCATCTCCTTCCAGCGCGCGAAGGCGCCAAGGCGCCATTCCAGCATCCAGGCGGGCTCGGATTTCTTCGCCGAGATGTAACGCACCGTGTCCTCGGACAGGCCCTTGGGCGCGCGCTCCATCTCGATGTCGGTGACAAAGCCGTATTTGTACTTCTCGCCGATCTCGGCGACCTGTTTCTTGGTGTCGGGCGCGACGGACATCAGCGGCCTCCTGCGGCGAGAGACAGCTTGCGGCCGAGCAGCGCCTTCAGCGCGGCGAGGAAATCGCTCATCGCCATCAGGCCCGTGTCCGGGCCGAAACTCACGCGCAACGCGCAGCGCGACAGGCTTTCCGGCACGCCCATCGCGGCGAGGACGTGGCTGGAGCCGACCTTGCCCGACGAACAAGCGGCGCCGGAACTGACGCAGATGCCGTCGAGGTCGAGCGCCATCAGCGCGGTCTCGGCCTGAAGCTGCGGGATGGCGAAACAAGAGACGTTCTTCTGGCGCAATTCCTCGCCTCCGAAGAACACGACATTGGGCGCCAAGCGGCGCAGCGCGAACTCGAAATTGTCGCGGATGCCGGCCACGGTTTCGCTCTCGGAATCGAAATTCGCCTGAAGCGCCTTCGCGGCGGCGCCGAAGCCGGCGATGCCCGCAACGTTCTGCGTGCCGGCGCGGCGGCCTTTTTCCTGCGCCCCGTCGAACAAAGGCGCCAGAGGGGCGCCTTCTCTCGCGATCAGCGCGCCCGCGCCTTGTGGTCCGCCGATCTTGTGCGAGGCCAAGGTCAGATAATCCGCGCCCCAGGCCGAAAACCGGATCGGACTATAGCCGCTCGACACCGCATCGATGTGCAGCAGCGCGCCTTCGCCGCCCTCGGCGCGCAGGATCGCGGCCAGGGCCGCGATGTCCTCGATCACGCCGGTCTCGTTGTTGGCGAACAGCAGCGAGACGAGCACGCGGCCCTTGCCGTTCATCAGAACGCTTCGGAACTGCTCGGGCTCGATCCGGCCGTTCTCGTTCACGGGAAATTCGGTCAGCTTCAATCCCGGCGTCGCATCCGCCAGGGACGCGGCCACGGCCCGCACGCTGTCATGCGCGGTGGCGACGACGAAGAGCCGCGTGATGCGCGCGCCGCCCGCCTGCGCGCCGGCGATCGCACCGCGCAGCGCCAGCGCGTTGGCCTCGCTGCCGCCGCTGGTGAAGATCACGTCGCCGGGCTTGGCGCCCGCGAAAGCGGCGATCTGTTCGCGCGCGTCCTCGACCAGCGCACGCGCGGCGCGGCCGGCGGCATGGATCGACGTGGGATTGCCGCATAGCTCCAGCGCGCGGATGGCGGCGGCTTTCGCCTCCGCCCGCAAGGGCGCCGTGGCATTGTGGTCCAGATAAATCATGACAACGCCTGGATCAGGCCGCCTCTTCGCGCGGCTCGGTGTAGTTGGCGGCGTTGGCACAAGGCTGGCTGCGGCCGAGCACGCGCTTTTCCACCACATCGGCGAGCGACACCGACGACAGGAACACATGGATCTGACGGCCGAGCTCTTCCCACAAATCGTGGGTGACGCAGCGCGCGCCCTGGCCCGTGCAGCCTTTGGCGCTGCCGGGCTTGCAGCGAGTCGCGGTGATCGGTTCATCGACCGCCACGATGATGTCGGACACGCGGGTCTCGCCCGAAGGACGGCTGAGCCGGTAGCCGCCACCGGGGCCGCGCACGCTCTTGACCAGCCCGCCGCGACGCAGCTTGGCGAAAAGCTGCTCCAGATAGGAGAGCGAAATCTCCTGGCGCTGCGCGATATCGGCCAGCGACACGGGCTTGTTGGCGGCTTCGTGCTGGGCCAGATCGGCCATCGCCATCACGGCATATCGTCCTTTGGTGCTCAGGCGCATGGCCCGTTCTCCTTTCGCGTGGCGCGTTTTGCCTTGCTTTCCTGGGGCCTCATCGGTGTAAGAACAGGCCCCCGCGCCGGGAATCTCTCCGCTGGATATAGATTTCCCTAGTTGGATGGTCAAGTAATTGGGGTGTCGCACGTTTTGCATAGCAGCATTCTTTTGAATACCGCCTTGTTTTCCGGCCCATTCCGGGCCCGGAAACCCGACTATCGCACTCGAAATCCACCCGACGGAAACCCGCATGCCTGAGATTATCCTGCCTGGCCCCTCGGGGCGCATCGAAGCCCGCTACCAGCGCCAGAAGGCGCCCGGCGCGCCCATGGCGCTGGTGCTGCACCCCCATCCCCAGTTCGGCGGCACGATGAACAACCCGCTGGTCTACGACCTCTTCCACATGTTCCACCGGCTCGGCTGCACCACGGTGCGGTTCAATTTCCGCGGCGTGGGACGAAGCCAGGGAACCTTCGATTCCGGCTCGGGCGAGCTGTCGGACGCGGCCGCCGTGCTCGATTGGATGAACACGCTCTATCCCAATCCGTCGAACGTCTGGGTGTGCGGCATCTCCTTCGGCGCCTGGATCGGCATGCAGCTTCTGATGCGCCGGCCGGAGATCACCGGCTTCGTCTCCATCGCGCCGCCGGCGAGCATGTACGATTTCGCCTTCCTGGCGCCCTGTCCGGCGTCGGGGCTCATCGTGCATGGCACCCGCGACCAGGTGGTGCCCGAGCCCGACGTGCAGAAGCTGGTCGACCGGCTGACCGCGCAGAAGGGCATCAAGATCACCTAC
>CAZMHP010000355.1:0-2827 GCA_964566095.1 uncultured Rhizobium sp.
CATTGCCGAAGGTGAAGATCACCGGCGCGACCATGTTGAGGCCGAAGGGCAGCGTCACCGGCATGCCGGCGGCGGCGACTTCCTCGTTGTAGATATAGCGCTGCGTCACCGTCCAACCGGTGCCGCCATATTGCTTGGGCCACAGCGGCGCCACCCAACCCTTCTTGTAGAGAAGCTTGTGCCAGGCGAGGTAGTCGTCCTTGGTGCGGGTCGCCGCTTCCGGCGCCCCCAGATTCTTGGGCAGCTTGGTCTTGGCTTCGGCGATGAAGGCGCGGACCTCCTGGCGGAAGGCTTCTTCTTGGGGCGAAAAGGTCAGGTCCATCGGCGGCTCCCGCTACTGTCGACATTTTGTCAGCATGATAACCACACCGCGCCTGCCTTCAAGGGCGACCGATCGGCCGCCGCCTTTCCGCAGGGGCGCCCACTCAACTGCGCTGCTGACGAATCGCTTCGTGGTGGCGGATGACCTCGGTCACGATGAAGTTGAGGAACTTCTCCGCGAAATCGGGATCGAGCTTGGCGTTGTCGGCGAGCTGACGCAGCCGGGCGATCTGTTGCGCCTCGCGCGCCGGATCGGCCGGGGGAAGGCCCTGGGCCGCCTTGTACTCGCCCACCGCCTGGGTGCACTTGAAGCGCTCCGCCAACAGATGGATCAGCGCCGCATCGATATTGTCGATGCTCTCGCGCAAGCGCGCCAGTTCGGGATCGGTCATCCCATCAGCCCCTAATTCCTGTCCTTCTCTTAGCCAGCGCGCGGTTTGACAGCAACAGCGCCGCGCGAATAGATCGCCGCGACAGCCAACGGGAGACGACGATGAAGGACCTGTTCTCGCTTGCCGGCCGCGTGGCGCTGATCACCGGCGGCTCCCGGGGCATCGGCAGGATGATCGCCGAAGGTTTCCTCCACGCCGGCGCCAAGGTCTACATCTCGGCGCGCAAGGGCGGGCAGCTCGAGGAAACCGCCAAGGACCTCTCCAAGATCGGGCCCTGCGTCGCGCTCACCATCAACGCCTCCGGCGCCGACGGTGCCAAGGCGATGGCCGACGCCTATCTTGGGCACGAGAAGAAGCTCGACATCCTGGTCAACAATGCCGGCGCCGCCTGGGGCGCGGATTTCGACGAATTCCCCGAGAGCGGCTGGGACAAGGTCATGGACCTGAACGTCAAGACGCCGTTCTTCCTGACCCAGTCGCTGCACGCCGCGCTGCGCGCCGCCGGCTCCAAGGAGCGGTTCGCCAAGGTGATCAACATCGCCTCCGTCGACGGCATCTCGGTCAACATGCAGGAGACCTATTCCTACGCCGCGTCCAAGGCGGGGCTCATCCATCTGACCAAGCGCATGGCGATGCGCCTGATCCGCGACAATATCGCGGTGACCGCCATCGCGCCGGGCGCTTTCGCGTCCGACATGAACCGCGAGGCGCGCGACCATGGCGACGCGGTCTCCAGCATGATCCCGGCGCGCCGCATCGGCACCACCGAGGACATGGCGGGCGCGGCGATCTATCTGGCCAGCCGCGCCGGCGACTACGTCGTCGGCTCGACGATCATCGTCGACGGCGGCGTGACCTATACGCGGGGCTGAGATGTCCGCCGCGGTCCGCGAGATCAAACCGCACAAGCTCAACACCGATTTCGCCTGGTCTATGCCGGCGCGCGAGCGGCTGCGCGCGCTGACGCCGGCGCAATACGCGCAGTTCGACACCGACGGCTTCTGCCGGCTCGAGAACGTGTTCGCGCCGGACGAGATCGCCGCCGTCATCGCCGCCATCGATCCCCTGGAGCAGGCGGGCGAGGCTCACTTGCGCGAACTGGGCGGCCGCATCTCGATCTCCGAAGCCGACGTCATCACCTTCACCACGCATATCGTCACCAAATCGGATGTCCTGAAGCGCTTCGCGGCACACCCCAGGATCGCCGGCATCTGCCGCGATCTGATCGGCGACGCGGTGCGGCTCTATTGGGACCAGTCGGTCTACAAGAAGACCGGCAAGGTCCAGGAATTTCCCTGGCATCAGGACAACGGCTACACCTTCATCGAGCCGCAGCAGTACCTCACGCTGTGGATTCCGCTCATCGACGTCGACGACACAAACGGCTGTCCGTGGATCGCGCCGGGCTGGCACAGGAAAGGCACGCTGGAGCATTGGCTGACGCCGCTCGGCCTCAAATGCCTCGAAGACGTGCCAGACGCGGTATGCGTTCCAGCCAAAGCCGGCGACGTCATCGCCTTCTCCTCGCTGGCGCCGCATCGCACGGGCCCGAACCTAACGGCTGGCTCGGTGCGCAAGGCCTATATCCTGCAATATGCGCCCGACGGCGCCTTCACCACGCGCAGCGGCGTTCAGGCGCGGCAGGACGACGAGACCCGGCAGTTCCGGATCGTTTGAACCGGAATCGGAACGGTCATTCCCATTCACCGGCCGCCGTGCTATAGCGCCGCCGACCGCCAGGGGAAACGTCATGGCCATCAAGAAACGCTGGATCGCGCTCGGCGCGGTGGCGATCGTCGCGATCGCGGGCACCGCGGCCTTCGAGCGCTACTGGTACTACCTCCCCGGCATCATCGGCCGCATCAAGGACCCGGTCTACGCGAACCATCCCGTCGTGTGGCAGCCGGGACCCGCGACGGCGCCGGCCGGTCCGCGCAAGCCGAACGTGCTATTCATCCTGGCCGATGACCTCGGCTACAACGATCCGAGTTTCGACGGCGGCGGCGTGGCGCACCGCATGGCGCCGACGCCGGCTATCGATTCCATCGCGCATGACGGGGTGACCTTCACCAACGGCTATGCCGGCAACGCGACCTGCGCGCCGTCGCGCGCCG
>CAZMHP010000356.1:0-2826 GCA_964566095.1 uncultured Rhizobium sp.
AAAAGGCAACTGATTTGCTCAATAATTCAATACCCTGTTTGGGTTCCCAACCTAGTCTGTCACCAGGATCGCGCGGAAGTCGGAGACATTGGTGCGCGTCGGGCCGGTGACGAGGGCGTCGCCGAGCTTCGCGAAAAAGCCGCCGCTGTCATGCGCCGCGAGCGCGGCAGTGGGATCGAGACCGAGCGCGGCGGCGCGCGCCAGCGTATCGGGCGCGACGATGGCGCCGGCGCCGTCGTCGGTGCCGTCGATGCCGTCGGTATCGGCGGCGAGCGCGTGGATGCGCGGATGGCCGTTCAGGGCGAGCGCCAGCGCCAGCGCGTATTCGCGGTTGGGCCCGCCGGCGCCCTCGCCGTCCAGCGACACCGTCAACTCGCCGCCGCCCAGGATCAGCGTGCCGCCGCCCCGCGTCGTGCATTGCAGCGCGAGCTTCGCTTCGTCCTGCGCGACGGCGCGCGCTTCGCCTTCGATACGCGTGCCGCGATCGATCACGGCGAGGCCCTCTTCGCGCGCCAGGCGCGCCGCCGCCGCCAGCGCGTCGGCCTGGGTCGCGGCGAGGCGATACTCGGCACGGGCCAGGCGCGGGTCGCCGGGCTTGGGCGTCTCGTAGAGCGGATCGTCCAGTACGGCTAAGACGGCGGGCGTCACGGCAATGGCGTAACGATCGAGGATGGCGCGCGCATCGGCGCGCGTCGTGGGGTCGGCGACGGTCGGGCCCGACGCGATGACGCTGGGATCGTCGCCCGGCACGTCCGAGATCGCGAGCGTGACGATACGGGCCGGCGCGGCGGCGAGCGCGAGGCGGCCGCCCTTGATCGCGGAAAGATGCTTGCGCACGCAATTGATCTCGCCGATCGCGGCCCCGCTTGCGAGCAGCGCGCGGTTGAGCGCGGCGATATCCGCGAGCGCGATGCCGGGCAGCGGCTGCTCCAAAAGCGCCGAGCCGCCGCCCGAAAGCAGGCACAGCACCAGATCGTCCGGCCCAAGGCCGCGCAACGCGGCGAGCACCGCCTTGCCGGCTTCCAAGCCGGCTGCGTCGGGCACGGGATGACGCGCCGCGATGATGCGAATGGCGCCGGCGCTCTCGCCGGGTTTGAGGCCATGGCCAACGCGCGTGACCACGACACCTTGCGCCGCCGGGCCATACCGCGCGGACGCCGCGACGGCCATCGCGGCGGCGGCCTTGCCCGCGCCCACCACGACGATGCGGCCCTGGGGCGAAGCGGGCAGAAATCCGCCGAAGCGTGGCCCGACGCTCACCGCCTCGACCGCAGTGTTCCACAGGTGCAGCAGCAGATCGCGCGGATCCGCGCTCACGTCGCGGCCAGGGCGGGCAATTCCTCCACCCCGGCGGGGTCCTGGTGAATGATCACCTCGGCCTGCGGAAAGGCGCGGCAGACTTCCAGCTCCACTTCGTCGCTGATCTCGTGCGCGCGCACCAGCCGGATTCCCGGATCGAGCTCGATGTGAAACTGGATGAACTGGTTGACGCCGGCGGCGCGGGTGCGCAGGTCGTGGATGTCCTTGACCTCGGCATGGCCGCGCACGATGGCCTTGATCGTCTCGCGATCGCCATCGGGCAATTCGTGGTCCATCAGCTGGTCGTAGCTCTGGCGGAAGACGTGCCACGCGCTCCAGGTCAGGATGGCGGCCACAGCGATGCCGATGATCGGATCGGCGATCAGGATGTGGAACTGGTACGACGCCACGATGCCGAGAATGACGCCGCCATTGGTGACGATGTCTCCAACATAGTGCATGCGGTCGGCGGCGACCGCGACCGAGCCGGTGCGCGCCACGACGATGCGCTGGGCGATGATGAGGACGACCGTCGTTGCGATGGAGACCGCCATCACCGCAAGGCCGACGAGCGGATGCTCGATCGGATGCGGCGCGATCAGCCGGCTGACCGACTCGATGACGAGAAAGGCGGCGGAACCGAAAATGAAAGCGCCCTGCCCCAGCCCCGCCAGCGGCTCCGCCTTGCCATGGCCGAAGCGGTGCTCGCGGTCGGCGGGTTGAAGGGCGTGGCGAATGGCGAGCAGATTGACGCTCGACGTCACGACGTCCAGCGCCGAGTCGGCCAGCGACGCCATCATCGCGATGGAGTCGGTCACGATATAGGCAACCGTCTTCATCACCACGAGCAGCGCGGCGACGCCGACCGCGGCGATCGCCACGCGCATCATCATCCGGCCATGGCCGTCGGGGATGGTGTTCACGGGAACAGCCGCTCCGTGCGCCAGGGGCCTGCCTCGCCGTCGCGGCGATAGGCCAGCCGGTCGTGCAGGCGGAAAGGACGGTCGCGCCAGAACTCGATCTCGAACGGCGTGACGCGGAAGCCGCCCCATTGCGGCGGGCGCGGCACCTTGGAGAGCGCGTATTGCGCGGCGTATTTCGCGATCTCCTTTTCGAACGCCCAGCGGCCCTGCATCGGCCGCGATTGCGACGAGGCCCAGCAGCCGATCTGGCTGTCCTTGGGCCGCGACGCGAAATAGGCGTCGGATTCGGCCGCACTGGTCTTGGCGACGCGCCCGCGGATGCGCACCTGCTTGCCCAGGCTCTTCCAATGAAAGCACAGCGCCGCATGCGGCTGGCCGATCAGCTCCACGCCCTTGGCGCTCTCGTAATTGGTGTAGAACACGAAGGCGCCGTTCGCGGCCTCCTTCAGCAGCACCATGCGGATATTGGGATGGCCCTCGCCATCGACGGTGGCGACCGACATCGCCTCGTGGTTGTTGGGTTCCTTGTCCTTGGCCTGCGCCAGCCATGCGTCGAACAGCGCGAAGGGATCGTCCTTCGCGGCGATGCCGCCGTCGTCGATGG
>CAZMHP010000357.1:0-2816 GCA_964566095.1 uncultured Rhizobium sp.
CCGACCAAGCTCATCGAGATCGTGGAGATCGGCAAGCAGCTCCTCATCACCCGCGGCGCGCTGACGACCTTCTCCATCGCCAACGACGTGGCGAAGTATTTCGCCATCATCCCGGCGATGTTCGTCGCCTTCTATCCGCAGCTTCAGGCGCTCAACGTCATGGGCCTGCATTCGCCGCAGAGCGCCATCCTCTCCGCCATCATCTTCAACGCGCTCATCATCATCGTGCTCATCCCGCTCGCCTTGCGCGGCGTCGCCTATCGCGCGGTCGGTGCGGCGGCGCTTCTGCGGCGCAATCTGATGATCTACGGTATCGGCGGCATCATCGTTCCCTTTGTCGGCATCAAGCTGATCGATCTGTTCGTCACTGCGACCGGCCTGATTTAAGGAGGCCTCCACCATGATCCGCCATCTTCGCCCCGCCATCCTCATGATCGTCCTGATGACGATCCTGACGGGCTTTGCCTATCCGCTCGGCATGACCGGGCTCGCCCAGCTTCTGTTTCCGCATCAGGCCAATGGCAGCTTGGTCACCGTCGCGGGCAAGACGGTCGGCTCCGAACTGCTCGGCCAGACCTTCACCTCGGCGAAGTATTTCCACGGCCGCCCCTCGGCCGCCGGCAACGGCTACGACGCCGCCAACTCGTCCGGCTCCAATCTCGGCCCGACCTCCAAGGCGCTGATCAAGCGCGTCGCGGGCGACGCCGCGACGTTGCAGAAGGAAAACCCGGGCGTACCCGTGCCGGTCGATCTGGTCACGACCTCCGCCAGCGGCCTCGACCCGGACATCACGCCCGCCGGCGCCTATTTCCAGGTGCCTCGTGTCGCCAAGGCGCGCCATCTGCCCGAGGACGCGGTGCGCAAGCTGGTGGCCGACCACATCGAGGGCCGCGTGCTGGGTGTGATCGGCGAGCCGCATGTCAACGTGCTCAAGCTCAATCTGGCGCTTGATGCGATGCAGGCGGCGGCGCACTGAGCTATCATGGCCGCATGGCCGTCCGCACCGAAGACCGTCCCTCGCCAGAAGCCTTACTAGAGGCGGCCAAGAAGGAAGGCCGCGGCCGGCTCAAGATCTTCCTGGGCGCGGCGCCGGGCGTCGGCAAGACCTATGAGATGCTCACCCAGGCGCGCCAGCGCCGGCTCGACGGCGTGGATGTCGTCATCGGGGTGGTGGAGACCCATGGCCGCGTCGAGACCGACGCGCTGACCAAGGGGTTCGAGACGATCCCCAAGCGGCGCTCGCTCTACAAGGGCCATGTCATCGCGGAGATGGATCTCGACGCCGTCCTCCAGCGCAAGCCCAAGCTCGTGCTGGTCGATGAACTCGCCCACACCAATGCCGAGGGCAGCCGCCATCCCAAGCGCTATCTCGATGTCGAGGAACTGCTCGCCGCCGGCATCGACGTCTACACGACGGTCAACATCCAGCACATCGAAAGCCTGAACGACGTCATCGCGCAGATCACGCGCATCCGCGTGCGCGAGACGGTGCCCGACGAAATCCTCGACGCGGCCGACGAGATCGAGCTGGTCGATACGACGGCCGACGATCTGCTGCAGCGCCTGAAAGAGGGCAAGGTCTACGTCAAGGCGCAGGCCGAACGGGCGCTGCGGCATTTCTTTTCGCCCGGCAATCTGACGGCGTTGCGCGAACTCGCCTTGCGCAAGACCGCGCAGCGTGTCGACCGCGACATGACCGATTACATGCAGGCGCATGCCATCGGCGGGCCCTGGGCGGCGGGCGAGCACATCCTGATCTGCGTCAACGAGCACCCCTCCTCGGCGGAGCTGGTGCGCCGCGCGCGCCGCGCCGCCGACAATCTCAAGGCAAGTTGGACCGCGCTCTACGTCGAAAGCCCGCGTCACTTGAGCCTGAGCGAGGTGGAGAAAGACCGCGTCGCCGACACGCTGAGGCTGGCGCAGCGCCTCGGCGCCGAGACCATGACGCTGCCCGGCCGCGACATCGCCCAGACCGTCCTCGACTATGCCCGCAAGAACAACGTCACCCAGATCCTGATCGGCAAGTCGGAACGCTCGCGCTGGTTCGAGTTCGTCTACGGCTCGGTGGTGCGCGATCTGATGCGCAACAGCGGGGCGATCAGCGTCACGGCCGTGCTCGCCGAGGGCGATGCGGTCGCGCCCAAATCCGTCAAGACCCGCGCCGATGCGGGTGTCGTCGCCTGGCGCGACTTCGGCCTGAGCAGCCTGGGCGTTGCCGTCACCGCCGGTCTTGCCTGGGCGCTCATCGCTGTTCTGCCGCAGGCACTGGGCAGCACCGATCTGCTGTTCCTGGTCCCGGTGCTGCTCAGCGCGGTTTCGTTCGGGCTTCGGCCCGCGCTCTTCACAGCCTTCGTCGCCGGGCTCACCTACAACTTCTTTTTCCTGCCGCCGCTCTATACGTTCACCATCGCCGATCCCAACAACTTCTTCTCCTTCGCGGTCCTGCTGCTGGTGGCGGTGACCGCCGGCAATCTGACGGCGCGGGTGCGCCAGCAGGCCGATCTCGCCTCGGCGCGCGCCGCGATCGCCAGCGATCTGTATCGCTTCACCGGCAAGCTCGCCGGCATCGCGCGGCTGGACGACATCCTGTGGGCCGCGACCTATCAGATATTCTCCATGCTGAAGGCCAATGTCGTCGTGCTGCTGCCCAATCGCGAGACAAGGCGGCTGGAGATCCGCGCCGGCTATCCGCCGGAGGACGAACTCGACGCGCAAGATCTCGCGGCCGCGACCTGGTCGTGGGAGAAGAACGCCGCGGCCGGCCGCAATGCCGAGACGCTGCCGGGCACCAAGCGCCTGTTCCTGCCGATGCGCAC
>CAZMHP010000358.1:0-2780 GCA_964566095.1 uncultured Rhizobium sp.
AGATCATCTCGGCATAGCGCGGCATCAGATCGTCCTTCAGATGCGCGGCGCCGCGATCGAGGGTGATCGACTCGATGGCGCGGTGCGCGGCCAGCAGGATCGTGCCGCCCGGCGTCTCGTAGACGCCGCGCGACTTCATGCCGACGAAGCGGTTCTCCACCAGATCGATCCGGCCGATGCCGTTGGCTTTGCCCAGTTCGTTGAGCCTGGCCAAAAGCGTCGCGGGTGACAGGTCCTGGCCGTCGATCGATACCGCGTCGCCGCGCACGAAGCCGATCTCCACCACGGTCGCCTTGTCCGGCGCCTCTTCCGGCGCGATGGTGCGCTGATAGACGATGCTGTCGGCCTCGACCGCCGGATCTTCGAGGACTTTTCCCTCCGAGGAGGAGTGCAGCAGGTTGGCGTCGACGCTGAACGGCGCTTCTCCCCGCTTGTCCTTGGCGATCGGGATCTGGTGCGTTTCGGCAAATTCGAGCAGCCGCGTGCGGCTGGTCAGGTCCCATTCGCGCCACGGCGCGATGATCTTGATGTCGGGCTTCAGCGCATAATAGCTGAGCTCGAAGCGCACCTGGTCGTTGCCCTTGCCGGTGGCGCCATGGCAGACGGCATCCGCGCCGGTCTTCAGCGCGATCTCGATCTGCTTCTTGGCGATCAAGGGACGCGCGATGGAGGTGCCGAGCAGGTAGACGCCCTCATAGACCGCATTGGCGCGGAACATCGGAAAGACGTAGTCGCGCACGAACTCCTCGCGCACGTCCTCGATGAAGATGTTCTGCGGCTTGATGCCCAGCAGCAGCGCCTTCTCGCGCGCCGGCCCCAGCTCCTCGCCCTGCCCCAGATCGGCGGTGAAGGTCACCACCTCGGCGCCGTATTCGGTCTGGAGCCATTTGAGGATGACCGAGGTATCGAGGCCGCCCGAATAGGCCAGCACGACTTTCTTGACGGATTTGGCGGACAAAGAGCGGCTCCCAACGGCGATCTGACGGCCTTCATAGCCCTGCCACCCCTTGCGTCAAGCGCCGCCGGCGGCGGCATGTTCGCATGGCGCGGTTGTGCGCCGCGCATCGATATCCGCGCTATGAAGGAGCGCTCTTAGGGAGGCACGGATGACGGCGCGCGTCGTGGAGTTCTGGTTCGAGTTCGCCAGCACCTATTCCTACCCCGCCGCGATGCGGGTGGAGCGGGTGGCCCGCGCGGCGGGCGTGGCCCTTGTCTGGCGCCCCTTCCTGCTCGGGCCGATTTTCGCCACCCAGGGGTGGAACGACTCGCCGTTCAATCTCTATCCGGTGAAGGGTGCCTATATGTGGCGCGACCTGGAGCGCATCTGCGCCCGCGAAGGATTGCCGCTCAACCTGCCGCCCATGCGCTTTCCGCAGAACGGCCTCAAAGCGGCGCGGCTGGCGATCCTTGAGCAGGCCTGGGCGCCGAACTTCGTGCGCGCGGTCTATACGGCGAACTTCGCCGAGCGGAAGGGGATCGCGGACGACGTGGTGCTTGCGGAAATCCTCACGCAGGTCGGCGCGGATCCGGCGGCGGCGCTGGCGGCCGCGAACGCACCGGCCAACAAGGAACGGTTGAAGACGCAGACCGATGAGGCGATCGCGCGCGGCATCTTCGGCGCGCCGAGCTTTACCGTCGGCGGTGAGCTTTTCTGGGGCAACGACCGGCTGGAGGACGCCATTCGATGGGCGACGCGCTGAACCGCCTCACAGACCGATAGACCCAAGAACAAAGGCAACCCGATCCTCGACCGGCGCCTTCGGCACCTCGACGATGCCGTAGCCGTGACGGCGATAGACCGCGCGGCAATCCTCATAGGTTCGCACGGCATGTCCGAAGCTGTGCTTGCGCAGGTCGTCATGGACATAGATCTCGCGCCAAGGCGGGAACAGGAAGACTGTGCCCGCATAGCGGCACTCCGCAATGGCGCGCGTCAGACCCGACGGATCGGCCTCGCCCGGTGGGTTGCCGTAGCCCGACAGTTCGGGAATGGCGCGGTCGAAGAACACCGGCGCATGGGTCTCGCCGATCGCATGGTAGTCGCGCAGACCGCCCTCCAGCATCAAGTCGCGATAGCGCGCGCGGTCGCCGTCATGCGTGGCATTGCCGCCGGTCGCCGCCTGCGCCCGCAGCACCCGGCGCGCGACTTCATCGACGCAGACATGGCCTCGCGCCCGCAGCGCTTCGAGCACGGTGGTTTTTCCGGCACCGGGACCGCCGGTGAAAATGTGAAAGTTCGGCTTGTGCACGTGACCTCGTGGAATGGTGCCGCAGCGCACGCAAAGCTGCCGCCGCGTTGCGGTGGATCGGACATTTCGGGGAGAGACGTGACGGTGAGACGGGCGCGGTCCGAAGTCAAGCCGCGCGATTGCAGCGGGATTACCCGGGCATCCGCGCCAGGGCAGCGGTTTCGAGTTCGGCCAGCCGGTCCTTGGCCTTCAGCTTCACGCTCTCGCTCTTGAGCTGGCCGCAGGCGGCCATGATGTCCCGTCCGCGCGGCGTGCGCACCGGGCTGGCATAGCCGGCCCGGTTCACGATCTCGGCGAATTTCTCGATCTGCTCCCAGTCGGAGCATTCATAGGGCGCGCCCGGCCAGGGGTTGAACGGGATCAGATTGATCTTGGCCGGAATGCCGCGGATCAGCTTCACCAATTCGCGCGCCTCGGCCAGACTGTCGTTCACGCCTTTCAACATGACGTATTCGAAGGTGATGCGCCGCGCATTCGAGACGCCGGGATAGGTCCGGCATGCCTCGAGCAATTCCTTCAGCGGATATTTCT
>CAZMHP010000359.1:0-2769 GCA_964566095.1 uncultured Rhizobium sp.
CGACCTTGCCGAACACCTCGCGCTTGGCGGCGGCGACATAGGCGTTGCCGGGGCCCACGATCTTGTCGACCGCCGCGATGGTCTTGGTGCCGAAAGCCAGCGCCGCGACCGCCTGGGCGCCGCCGACGCGATAGATCTCCGCGATTCCGGCGCGCTTGGCGGCCGCCAGGACCAGCGGATTGATCGTGCCGCCGCTGGCCGGCGTCACCATCACGATGCGCGCCACGCCGGCGACGCGCGCCGGGATCGCGTTCATCAGGACCGAGCTCGGATAGGACGCTGTGCCGCCGGGCACGTAAAGGCCGACGCTGTCCAGCGCCGTCCAGCGCCAACCGAGCTGGGCGCCGATCGCATCCGTATACCACTCGTCCTTCGGCAATTGGCGGCGGTGATAATCCTCGATCCGCCGGGCGGCCACGGCGAGCGCATCGAGCGCGGCCTTGGAGCACTGCGCCTCAGCCGCATCGATCTCGTCGGTACGAAGCCGCAGCGTGGCCGGCGATAACTCCGCCTTGTCGAATTTTCTGGTGAGTTCGATCAGCGCCGCGTCGCCGCGCGCGCGCACATCGACGATGATCGACCGCACCGCGGCGGCGACATCTTCCTCTTCTTCGCGCTTGGCGTTCAGAAGAGCGTCGAACGCGCCTGCGAAATCGGGCGCCTGTGCGTCGAGCCGCCGTGCCATGGTCAGGTGTCTTCGTGCTCGGGCCGGCCGCGCGCCGCCCACACGCCGCTCACATCGGAGAGCGCCACGTCGAGGCATTCGACGTCCAGCCTGAGCGTGCCGCCGCCGGCGAAGACAAGTTCGATCGCACCCCCCGGATCTTCCGCGCCGTTCGGCGTGAAGCGGATGGCCAGCAGCGAGACGACGGCGTCGGGCGCGCCGCGCTTCAGGTTATGTGACTTGACCGAGAGCACGCCCTCGAAATGCAGGCCCGCGCGCACGCGCAGATCGCCTTGCCGGACGTCGCTCTCCCAGCGGAAGCGGTTGAACAGCGCGACGAAGCGGCGGCGCCTCGGGAGATAGACGAGGTCCTTCATTTGCGCGACCGCGTCCTGCAGCCGCGCGGAAATCACTTCCAGATCGGCCGCATCCTCGGCCGTCAGCGTCAGGCCTGGGTTCATGCCGAAAGCCGCTCGATATCCGCCCCCACGCCGCAGAGCTTTTCCTCCAGGCGCTCGAAGCCGCGGTCGAGGTGATAGACGCGGTTCACCATCGTATCGCCCTCCGCGATCAGGCCGGCCAGCACCAGGCTGACCGAGGCGCGCAAATCCGTCGCCATGACGGGCGCACCCTTGAGCTTATCGACGCCGGTGACAATGGCCGTGTCGCCCTCGACCTTGATGTCGGCGCCCATGCGCAGAAGTTCCGGCACATGCATGAAGCGATTCTCGAACACCGTCTCGCGGATGTTGCTGACGCCGCCGGCGACCGCCATCAGCGCCATGAACTGCGCCTGCAGGTCGGTCGGAAAGGCGGGATAGATCCCGGTCGTCATGTCGACGGCACTGGGCCGCACGCCGTTGCGATGGATCGCGACGCCGCGATTGGTCTCCGTCACCTCGGTGCCGATCTGGCGCAGCAGATCGAAGAGCATGACATTGGAGTCGGTCCGCGCGCCCAGCAGTTCGACCTCGCCGCCGGCGATGGCCGTGGCGATGGCATAGGTCCCGGTCTCGATGCGGTCCGGCATCACGGCGTATTCGGCCCCGTGCAGACGATCGACGCCGTCGATCGTGATCTGCGACGTGCCCAGGCCCCCGATCTGCGCGCCGATGGCCTGAAGGAACCGGCCCAGATCGACGATCTCCGGTTCGCGCGCCGCGTTCTTGAGAACCGTCTGCCCCTTGGCGAGCGTCGCGGCCATCATCATCGTTTCGGTGGCGCCCACGGAGGCGCGCGGCACCGTGAAGGTCGTGCCCTTGAGGCCGGCGCCGGCATCGGCGACGACATAGCCGTCTTCGAGATCGATGCGGGCGCCCATCGCCTTCAGGCCCTGGATGTGAAAATCGACCGGCCGCGCGCCGATGGCGCAGCCGCCGGGCAGCGACACCTTGGCCGTGCCGTGGCGCGCCAGAAGCGGCCCGGTCACCTGAAAGCTCGCGCGCATCTTGCGCACGATGTCGTAGGGCGCGAGCGCCGATTCGATCGTGGCGGCGTGCAGGCGGATGGTGTCGCTGCTGCCCAGTCCGTTGCCGCGCCGGATGTTGAGATTGACGCCGAACTGCATCACCAGATCGGCCATGGCGTCGACATCGGCCAGGCGCGGCACGTTGCGGATGGTCACGGGCTGATCGGTGAGGATCGCCGCCGCCATGAGCTTGAGCGCCGAATTCTTGGCGCCGCCGATGGGAATCTCACCCTTGAGGCGGTTGCCGCCCCGTACGCGAATTCTGTCCATTGTCCCTCTGATGCGGCACGTGGCCGCCAAGCGATCCTTTTAGCGCGGACCATCCGCGTCGAACAGGCACGCCCGGCCGCGAAGTTAATCGGCCTTCTTGGCCGGATTCGGGCGCGGCGCGGCGGCGGGTGCCGGCGGCGGTTTCGAGGTCCGGCGGGCAGCCGACTTGCGCCGCTTCAGGTTCTCCCGCAAGGCGGCGGCGAGCCGTTCCTCGCGGGTCTGGGGTGTCTTGGCCATGTGTCCGATCGGCTCTTTCCCTTTGCCGTGGGGTTGGCTATAGCAGCCGTCCTTTCGGGCCGGTCCAAGGCCTTGGGATGCCGGAGTAGCGTAGTGGTAGCGCAACCCCTTGGTAAGGGGTAGGTCGAGA
>CAZMHP010000360.1:0-2740 GCA_964566095.1 uncultured Rhizobium sp.
GGATTTTGCCTTCGATCACTGGAAGCAAACCGGCCTCGACGATTATGAAGAAACGCGGTTGAAAATAACCGCCATGAACGAGCCGCCGCTCACCGACAAACTGGGCTGGCGCGGTGCGAATACGCATCCCAACAGAAAAATTCTCGTCGATACTATAAAATCGCCCAGGCTCGATATCGAATGGGTGCATTGGAATCGGCAAAATCCTCAAAAGCTCACGGCAAGCAATTTCATATCGTTTGAAGACCAGATTAAAACCTGGAGATATCTCATCGATATCGAAGGCAACGGCTACTCGGCGCGCCTGAAGTTGTTGCTGGCCTCGCCGCGCGTCGTGTTCGTGCAAGATCGGCCGTTCAAAGACCTGTGCTTCGAGACCATGAAGCCTTGGGAGCATTTCGTGCCTATCAGGCGCGATTTTTCCGATCTGCTGCTGATGCTTTTTTATATTTCGCAGAACCCGGCGCTCGAAGAGACCATAAAGAAGAATGCCCGCGCCTATTCGCAGGAGTATCTGACCAGAGATGCCGCCATCAAGAAATGGGCGGAGCTGTTGTCGAAACACGCCGGCTCCTCGAACCGAAGTCTCGAGCCCATCTTCGCGTCGGCGTAAGGACTGATCGACGCCGAGAGCGCGCAGGCGACGCTGGCCGATCGTCAGAAACTGCCGGGGCGCACGTCCTCGTCCATGGTGGGGCGATATTCGCCGCGCCGGGCGGCGGCGTAGGCCGGCCGGTCCAAACTATCCACCGGGCATATCCAGGCGCTCCGTAGCGCGTACGGCCGAGCTGCGGACGTCGGCGAGGATGCCGCAGACATGGAAAAAGAGCGCGCGGATGACGGCGATCGGGGCCTCTGGAGGCATAAAATTACCTCCCCGGGGCACGGGTTTCGAACGCCGAAACCACAGCTAAGTCATTGATAAAATGGCGGGAGCGACGGGACTCGAACCCGCGGCCTCTGCCGTGACAGGGCAGCGCTCTAACCAACTGAGCTACGCCCCCGCGGGCGTGAGAGAGGGCTTAAATGCCGCCTCCCGCCAAGTCAAGAATCCAGGCCAAGCTTTTGTTTCAGCGGCGGGTCCAGACCTCGCCACCGACCTCTTTGCCACCAGTAAAAGTCCAGACACCTTCCCAATCGTTGCCGTTGGCGCCGTAGATCGCGAGTCCGGTCTGGCTGCCCGAGCGATAGGTCACGGCGAGGCCTTTTTCGCTGCCGATGCCGGTGCCCACGAAGGTCTGGCCGCCGATGTCCCAGGTGACGCGGAACGTGTCGCCGGTGCGTTCTACCTCCACGGTGCCGGAATAGCGGCCCTTGCCACCCGGATTGCTGCCGACGACGCTGTAATTGCCCGCCGGGTCGCCGGCGAAGGCGCTCGGCAAGCCCGCGAGGCAGGCCGCGACGAATGTGGCGGCGAAAATCAGTCTCCGCAACATGAAAAGCCCCCTCAATGCCTGTTGGAATTAAATGAAGCGTGGTGGGCGGTGACGGGATCGAACCGCCGACATCCTGCGTGTAAAGCAGGCGCTCTACCAGCTGAGCTAACCGCCCCTAATCGGCGTCTTTATCGCCCCGGCAGCAGGCGGCTGCAAGCGTTCCTCAAACGAATGAACGCCCCCGCGACAGCCGCGAGGGCGTTCATCACGAAACCCGTTCGGATGCGTTACTTGTTCACGGCTTCCTTCAGGCCCTTGCCGGCGGAGAAGCGCGGCCGTCTGGCCGCCTTGATCTTCACCGGCGCGCCCGTGCGCGGATCGCGGCCTTCACGAGCCGCCCGTTTCACCACCCGGAAATTACCAAACCCCATGATCTTGACTTCGCCGCCCTTCTTCAGCGCCGCCGTGATCGCGTCGAAGGTCGCATCGACCGCGGTAGCTGCCGCCGTCTTGGTCATCTGCGCCTTGTCGGCCACTGCCGCGATGAGCTCGTTCTTGGTCATCTGACCGATCCTTTCCCTGCATCGAATCAACGGCTCATTGGCCGCTGTGATTGCGGAGAGTTTGCTGGAACCACTGTAATTGCAACGATTCGTTTTTCGGAAACCCAGGTGCCACGGTGCATCGCAGGGGATGGCCCAGGCAAAACCCAACTGGCGTCTAGGTTTTTGCCGCTCCCAGGCGGCGCGATTCGCAGCGGCTTTCGCACCTGAAAACGACTTAAGCAAAACTTAACGCGGCGATTGGAATCCAAAACCGCGCACGACTCAGAAAACGACTCATGCGGCGAGGCCGCTTGCGTCGGGCCCCGGCGAGGCTTCACCATCGCGATGGTCTCACTTGGGAGCGGTGTGTGGCGCGGCGGGCATTGGTGATCGGCGGCTCCGTCGGCGGGCTGTTTGCAGCGCACCTTCTGCGCAAGGCCGGCTGGGATGTTGCGGTCTACGAGCGCGCGGCTGCAAGCCTCGGCGACCGCGGCACCGGCATCGGCACGCGGCCGGAGCTGTTCGCTGCGATGCGTCGCGCTGGCGTTGCTGCGGAGGCGAGCGCGGGCCTCGACGTGCTTGGCCGCACAGGCTTGGGGCTGGACGGACGCGTGCTCCACGAGCGATCGGTCCGCGCTGTCACCAGCGCCTGGTCGCGCATCTGGCGGCCGCTGCGGCAGGCGCTGCCCGATACGCTCTATCAAGGGAACAGGACGCTCCTTCGGATCGAACAGGCCGCGGACGGTGTCGTTGCGACATTTGCGGACGGCGGCCGCGCCGAGGCAGATCTGCTGGTCGCTGCCGACGGGCTGCATTCGA
>CAZMHP010000361.1:0-2739 GCA_964566095.1 uncultured Rhizobium sp.
CCGACGAAGACGCGGCCTGGGCGATCGCGCAGCTTTGCGCCGAGCCGATTCCGCCGATGACCCATCCGGTGCACGTGACGCCCGAGAAGTTCGGCCGCGTCAAGCGCGCCTTCATCCAGACCCGGTTCGACAACGCCGTGCCGCTGGAAGCGCAGGCCGCGATGTGCGCGCAGCTGCCTTGCGAGCCGGTGATCGTGATGGACACCGACCACTCGCCCTTCCTGTGCCAGCCGCAGCAATTCGCGGCGCATCTGGACAGCCTGGTGCGCGGCTAGCGGGCCGGCATCAGCACCGATTGCAGCGCGTCGTACTGCGCCTTGCGAAAGCCGCCGACCACGGCGGGCTTGGGGCCGAACTCCAGCAGCTGATCGCCGCTCGCGGTGTAGGCCGGCCAGTCCGCGCCGTCGCACCCAGGCCTGCCGGTCTTGGCGAAGCCGACCCAGCACGAATGCATCAGCCGCTCCATCGCGCGATCTTCGTCGGTCAGGCTGATGCCGAAGCGTGCGGCGAGCGCCGAGCCGGTGGCGAAGACATACGGGATCTCCGAGCCATGCGATGCGCCCGGCGAGGTGCCGCGCCGCATCGAGACGACATAGGAGAAATGATAAAGCCAGGACGGCGCGCCGCCCGCCGCCTTGGCCGCGACCCAGCGCGCCGGTGCGCCCATCACCGAGTCGGTGAACACCGCGTCGGCCAGCGTCTCGTCGGAGGTCGCGTCGCTCGCATAGACGGTGCGCGCCGCCGCCGTCAGCCGTCCGGTGATGCGCTCCGGCGGGATCGCGAAGGATTTCATCAGCGACGCCTCGAAACTGTTCGAACCGATGATGAGCGGCACGTCTATGGCCTGACCGCTGGCAAAAGCCTGGGCGGGGGTCTGCGGAACCAACCGGCCGTCGACGAACGGCCCGAAGCCGAGAACCAGCGGCATGTCGAAGGTCTTTTCCACCGGAATGGCGCGCAACTGTTCGAGCGTCGCATCGGCGCCGGGAAGTCCGGCGCGGGTCGCGAATTGCGCGCCGTCCTTCTCGCGATCGGCGAGCGTGACGGGCACGCCCCAGCCGCCGCCGGATTCGACGATCGCTTTTTCGAAGAGCCCCTTCGCCGACGGTGTCGCGAGCAGATAAAGGATGCTGGAGCCGCCCGCGGATTCGCCGAACACTGTGATGTTCTTCGGATCGCCGCCGAACGCCGCGATGTTGCGCTTGACCCATTTGAGCGCCGCGATCTCGTCCATCTGGCCGTAATTGCCGAGCGGCTCGTCCGGACCTGCGGCTTTGGTCAGCGCGGGATGCGCGAAGAAGCCTAGCAGGCCGAGGCGGTAATTGATGCTGACGAGGATGACGCCGTCGCGCGCGAACTGGCTGCCGTCATAGAGCGGTCCCGAACCGGAACCGAAGCGGTGCGCGCCGCCATGGATCCACACCATGACCGGGGCGTTCCTCGCGCCATGCGGCGCAAAGACATTCAGGAACAGGCAGTCCTCGCTCTGCTTCTGGTCGGCGCCCTGCGCCAGTGCGCCGTTGCCAAACGTCGGTTGCGGGCAGATCGCGCCGGACTGGGTGGCGTCGCGCGTCCCGCTCCATTTGGCGGCCGACGCCGGCGGTTCCCAGCGCAGCGCTCCGACCGGCGGCGCGGCGTAGGGGATGCCGCGATAGACGTCGACCGTCCCGTCGCTCGATCCCGTCAGCGCGCCGCTGTCGATGGCGACTCTTGGGCCTGCCGCCAGCGCGGGGCCGGCGAACAGCGCAGCCGCGAGGGCGAGGACGAGCGGTCGGATCATGCGAATCTCCCTGTTTCGCCTTGAACGCGGCGGAACAGAAATTCCGGCTTCAGCTCAGATGCTGCCGGAAGAAGGTCGAAGTCCGGCCGTTGGCCAGGTCGGCGCAGGCCTTGTCGTAGTGCGCTCCGCCCTGCCGCGCGAAGGCGTGGTTCATCTCGGCATAGGTGTGGATCGTGACCAGGCTGTTGCCCTTGAGGCCTTCGACGACCTTCTTTTGCGCTTCGGGCGGGCTGTATTCGTCCTTGCCCGCGATGTGCAGCATCAGCGGCTTCTTGATCTTCGCGGCCTCGCCCAGCTTGTCCTGGATGTTCACGCCGTAGTAGCCGACGCAGGCATCGGCATCTGTGCGTGCCGCGGTGAGATAGGCGAGCAAGCCGCCCAGGCAATAGCCGACGGCGCCGACCTTGCCGGTGCAGCCCGTCACGCTCTTGCGCAGATAATTGATGGCGTTCTGGATGTCCTTGACGCCGGCATCCTGGTCAAAGCGGCCCATCAGGTCGAAGGCGCGTTGCCACTCGGCGTCGGTATGGTCGGTGAGCTGCACGCCCGGCTCGAGCCGCCAAAACAGGTCGGGGCAGAGCGCGAAATAGCCGCGCGCCGCGAACTCGTCGGCGATGCCGCGCATCACCTTGTTGACGCCGAAGATCTCCTGGATGACGACGACGCCCGGCCCGCGCCCGCTCGCCGGCGCGGCCAAATAGGCGCCGAATTCCCCGTCGGGGCTGCTCTTGATCCTGACGTCCTGACCGGCCATGTGCGCTCCCCGATATTTTGCAGGGAGGTTAGCGAGTTTAGGTTTCCCGGAGAAGCACAGCCCCTCCTCCCCCGCTTGGCGAAGCCATCGGCGGTGGTGCCATACGCCGAGAAACTGGTCAGGGCGTCGTCTGAGCGCGAGGCGGTGCCTTTGTCGTCCACCGCGCCCACGGTAATGACGAACGGGTCGTTGGCGGGCGGATAGA
>CAZMHP010000362.1:0-2672 GCA_964566095.1 uncultured Rhizobium sp.
GGATGCCGGAGTAGCGTAGTGGTAGCGCAACCCCTTGGTAAGGGGTAGGTCGAGAGTTCAATTCTCTCCTCCGGCACCATCCTACGCTGCGCAGCAGCGGAGGATGGTGTCCTCCGAAGCGCGCAGCGCGTAGGAGGACGTGCCCGACATCGCGCAGCTTCGGATGGCAGGCCACGCGGGTTGCCGCCCGTCGCTACGCTGCCGCTTGCGACCCCATCGCGCGCCGCGGCTGGTTCAGGGTTTCTGGCCCCAGGCGCAATAGTGTGTCGCGCTGATCGCCCGAAATGCCGGACGCTGGATTTCCTCCAGCAGCCAATCGGCATCCGCAGCGCTCGCCCGGCCTTCCGAAACCGCCCGCGGCCCAATCTTCTCGAAGGTCTTCAGGAAGACAGACGGCCGCTCGCCGGCGCCGGTCCACTCCGAGGTCCAGCCCTGAAGGCGGACGTTGACGAGCCCGGCGGCGCGCAGCATGCCGGCAAGCGAAAGGCCCAATGCCGCGTGATAGCCATGCGCCTGCATGGTCGCGATGAAGGCACGATAGACGCGCTCAAAGCGTCCCGGATCATCGCAATTGCTGTGCATGGTCGATGTCAGGTCCGCGTCTTCCACGACGACCCACCCGCCCGAGCGGGTCGCGCGCACCAGCCTCGCGAGCACATCGTCCGGCGCGGGAAGATGTTCCAGGACTTTTCTGGCATGCACGAGATCGTATGCACCGTCTTCCAGCGGATCGGTTCGGATGTCGTGCCTGCGGATTTCCATGTTCGCTTGCGGTGCGCCGATGAGATCGGTTTCCAGATCGGTCGCGACCACCAGGCCGGACGGTCCCACCGCTTCGCCGAGCCAGCGCGCTATCGATCCCGCGCCGGCACCGATCTCAAGACAGCGCCAGCCGGGACTGACGCCCACCATGCGCAGACAAGCGACCGTGTAGTCGTCGAGACTGCCTTCGATGGCGGCCAGTCGCTCCCGCTCGGGGCCCCAGCTATGCGCGTAGAGGTACGCCATGGATCGATCCCTCCTGGGCCGACAGCCACCTCGAAAACCTACACCCGCCGGCGCCTCAGGTCAGCAGCAGGAGCCGGTAGCCGACGCCGGGTTCGGTCACCAGCACATGCGGCGCACCCTCCGGCTCCAGCTTCTGGCGCACCTGGCGCATCAGCACGCGCAGATATTGCACGTCTTCGACATGGGCCGGCCCCCAGACCTCGGCCAGGAGCTGGTGATGGGTCACGACCTTGCCGGCATGGGCGACCAGGAAGCGCAGCAGGCTGTATTCCTTGGGCGACAGATGCACCTCGGTGTCGCCGAGTTTCACCCGGCGGTGGACCAGATCGACGGAGAGTTGGCCGGTATGAAAAATCGGCGCCTCGCCGCCGGACTGCAGACCATGGCGCAGCGCCGCTTTCAGGCGCGCCAGCAGTTCGGCCATGTCGAAGGGCTTGGTGACGAAATCGTCGGCGCCCAGTTCCAGGGCGCGAACCTTGCCCTCCACATCGCTGCGCGCCGACAGCACCAGGATCGGCGTCAAGGCTTCCGCCCGGATGGCCTGGATGATCGAAAAGCCGTCCTGGTCCGGCAGGCCCAGATCGAGGATCACCGCGTCCGGCTTGATCTTGGCGAAGAACTTGAGCGCGTCTGCGGCGGTCATGGCCTCGATGCAGTCATAGCCGTGCGGCGGCAGGCCGGCGCGCAGGAAGCGCTGGATCTGCGGTTCGTCGTCGACGACGAGGATCCTGGGCAGTTTATGGGTCATTCCGACGGGCTCTGCGCGATGGGAAGGGTCAAGGTCATGACGGCGCCGCTGCGATCGGGACGGTTGGCCGCATCGAGCCGGCCGCCAAAGGCCTCGACGAAGCCGCGCGCGACGGCGAGGCCAAGACCCGTGCCGGCGACGCGGCTGTCGGCCGCCTTGGCGCGGTAGAACTTGTCGAAGATGTTCGGCAACGCATCCGGCGGGATGCCCACGCCCTCGTCCTCGACCGCGACGAACACGACGTCGCCCTGGCGGCGCGCGCGCACGGCAATGGCCGAGCCCGGCGGCGAATATTTCGCGGCGTTGTCGAGCAGGTTGGCCAAGGCCTGTTCGAGCAGCACGGGATCGACCATGACCTGCGGCAGGTCGGCAGGAATGTCGCGCACGATGCGATGCTGCGCCAGCGGCCGCGCCAGCCGCTTGCACGAGACATCCACAAGATCGGCGACTTCGGAGCTTTCCGGCTTGACGCCCAGCGCGCCGGCTTCCAGCCGCGACATGTCCAGCAGATTGCCGACGAAGCGGTCCAGGCGCTCGGCCTCGTCGCGCACGGTCGACAGAAGCTCGACGGTCTGCTCCGGCGTGTAGAGCGCGCGGTTCGTCAGCAGCGACGTCGCGGCGCCCAGGATCGAGGCCAGCGGCGTGCGCAGATCGTGCGACAGCGAGGTCAGCATGGCGACGCGCAGCTTGTCGGCCTCGACGAGCACCTGCGCCGCGTTGACGCGCTCCACCAGTTCGGAGCGTTCGATGGCCAGCGCCGTCTGGTCGATCAGCGAATCCAGGAGTCTGCGTTCGTCGGGCGTGAACAGCGCCTTGTCGTCCAGCCGCTGCAGACCGAGAACGCCGACCAGGCCCTGCCCCGTGCGCATCGGCAGGAACAGGCGCTTGGTGCCCGGCAGCGTCTCGGCATTGCGGC
>CAZMHP010000363.1:0-2669 GCA_964566095.1 uncultured Rhizobium sp.
TCGCTGCGCGGCGGCGAGATGGACGACGTGATCTTCGCCGGCTCCGGCGGCCGTCCGGCCCGCAACATGGCCGAGGTCACGCTCTTCATCGACAACGCCGACCGCACCGCCACCGGCGCCTATAACGAATACGACGCCATCGAAGTGTCGCGCCGCATCGAGCGCGAGGCCGGCTCGGTCTATCGCATCAACGGCCGCGACGTGCGCCAGCGCGACGTGCAGCTCTTCTTCGCCGATGCCTCGTCGGGCGCCGGCTCGACCGCCTTCGTACGCCAGGGGCAGATCGGCCTGCTCATCAGCCAGAAGCCCCTGGCGCGCCGCGCCATCCTGGAGGAAGCGGCCGGCATCGCCGGCCTGCACCAGCGCCGCCACGAGGCGGAACTGCGTCTACGCGCCGCCGAAACGAATATGGGCCGGCTCGACGACGTGATCCGCGAGGTCGAAAGCCAACTCGCCAGCCTCAAGCGACAGGCGCGCCAGGCGTCGCGCTACCGCAATCTGTCCGGCCACATCCGCAAGGCCGAGGCGCTGGCGCATCATCTGCGCTGGACCGCCGCCGAATTGCGCCTGCGCGCGGTGGAGGAAGAACGTGCCGCCGCCGCCGCCGCGGTCGAGACCTGCACCGCGCACGCGGCGCACGCGTCCACCGCGCAGGCCGACGCGGCGTCCGCCCTGCCCCCCTTGCGCGAGGCCGAAGCCGCGCGCAACGCCGCGCTGCATCGCCTCACCGTCGAGCGCGAACAGCTCGAACAGGAAGAAGCGCGCGCCCGCGAGGCCGCGCAGCGCCTGCGCCAGCGCATCGGCCAGACCGAGCAGGACATCGCGCGCGACCGTGTGCTCGACAACGATGCGCAGGCCGCGCTCGGCACGCTCGCATCCGAAACCGACGCGCTCGAAGCCGCCATCGCCCGCTCCGCCGACGAACTCGCCGAGGCGGACGCCTTGGCCGCCCATCTCAACGACGCGCTCGCGCAAGCCGAACAGACGCTCGAACGCCTCACCGCCGAGCTGGCCGACTGGAACGCGCGCAAGGCGAGCGCCGAGCGTTCGCGCGAACTCGCCGCCGCGCTCGCCGACACCAGCGCGGCGCAACTGACCGAGGCCCGCGCCCGGCTCGATGCCGCGATGCTGGGCGCCGCGCAGTCTCCCGACGTGCAGGCGGCCGAAGCCGCCGGCGAGGGCGCCCTCTCGATGGCCGAAGCGGCGCGCGGCGCCGCCGAAGCGGCGCGCGAAGCCCTCGCCGTCGCCGAACGCGCCGAGGCCGAAGCGCGCGGCCCCCTCGAGGCGGCCGAGCGCGAATGGCAGCACCTTTCCGCCGAGGCCAAGGCGCTGGGCGATCTGCTGCGTCCCGAAGGACAAGACCTGTTCCCGCCGCTGGTCGATGCGGTGCATGTGCAGCCCGGCTATGAGGCCGCCCTCGCCGCGACGCTGGGCGACGACCTGCAGGCGCCGCTCGACGAAGCCTCGCCGCATCACTGGCGCGATCTGGGCGTGCTCGGCGCGCTGCCGCCGCTGCCCGTGGGCGCCCGTCCGCTCGGCGATTTCGTGAAGGGACCGACGGCGCTGTCGCGCCGCCTCGCGATGACCGGCGTGGTGTTCCCCGACCAAGGCAAGACGATGCAGGCCTTCCTGCAGCCGGGCCAGCGGCTGGTTTCGCCGCGCGGCGATCTGTGGCGCTGGGACGGCTATGCCGCGTCCGCCGACGCTCCGTCCGCCGCCGCCGTGCGGCTGGCGCAGCGCAACCGCCTCGCCGCGCTGGACGCCGACATCGAACGCGCCAAGCAAACGCGCGCCGCCGCCTTCGCCGCCTGGAACGCCGCACGCGACGCGGCTCTTGCGGCACGCGAAGCGGCGCGCGGCGCCGAACGCGACGAGCGCGGCACCGATCAGGCGCTGCTCGCGGCGCGGGAGTTCTCGGCCAAGGCGGCGCGCGCCGCCGCCGAGCGCGCCTCGCAGCTTGCCTCGCTGGAAGCGGAGATCCGCCGTCTCGGTCAAAGCAACGAAGCCGCGATGGATTCGCGCCGCGCCGCCGATGCCGAATTGGAACAGCTCGGCGACGGCGTCGCGCTGACCAACGAGGTCGCCACCGCGCGCGGCCGCAACGCCGAGGCGCGGACGGCGTATTCCGAAGCCCGCGCCACGCTGGAAGGGCTCAGGCGCGAGGGCGAGACCCGGGCGCGCCGCCTCGTCGCCATCGCCGACGAACGCACCCGCTGGGAAGAGCGCCGCGCCGCCGCGCTCACGCATATCGAGGAGTTGGAGGGCCGCCGCGAGGCGCTTTCCGCCGAACTCGCCGCCGTCGAGGCTCTGCCCGAAGCGATCGCCGCCAAGCGCGGCACTCTGCTCGATGCCATCGCCGCCGCCGACGTGGCGCGGCAGCAAGCGGCCGACGCCCGCGCCGTCGCCGACGCCCTGCTCGCCGATGCCGACAAGGCCGCGAAGGCCGCCGACGCCGCGCTTTCCGCCGCGCGCGAGGAACGCGCCCGCGCCCAGGCGCTTCACGAAGCCGCCACCGCGCGCATCGCCGAACTGCGCGACCGCATCCGCGACGAGCTCGAGACCACGCCGGAAGACCTGCCCGAACGCGCCGAGATCAAGGACGGCGAGGAACTGCCCTCGCTCGAACAGGCCGACAAGCGCGTCGAAAAGCTCAAGCAGGAGCGCGAGCA
>CAZMHP010000364.1:0-2656 GCA_964566095.1 uncultured Rhizobium sp.
GACCGGCTGCTCGGCGCATCTGAAGGATCTGACGCATCTGTTCCTCGACGATCCGTTGTGGCTGCCGCGCGCCCAGGCCTTCGCGGCGGCGACCAGGGATTTCCTCGACCTGGCGACACCGGGCGCGCCGGCGCCGCCGCGCCATCTGCGCGTCGCCTGGCAGGTGGCCTGTTCGCTGCAGAACGGGCTCAAGCTCGGCGGCAAAGGCGAAGCGCTGCTCGCCGCGGCGGGGTTCGACGTCGCCGCCGTGCCCGAGGGCCATCTGTGCTGCGGCTCGGCCGGCAGCTATGCGCTGCTGCAGCCGGAAATCGCCGGCGCGCTGCGGGCGCGCAAGCTCGACAACATCGCCTCGACCGAGCCCGACATCGTGGCGGGCAGCAATATCGGTTGTCTCAGCCATCTCAGCGATCCCGCCGCGCCGCCTTTCGTACATATCGCCGAGCTGATCGATTGGGCGGAGGGTGGGCCGGTTCCCTTGGCGCTGGCGCGGCGCGCGGGGTAGGATTTCGCATGCGTCTGGTCCTCTCCGTTCTGTTGGTTTCGCTCTGTGCGGCGGCGGGTGCGCCCGCGCCGCCGCTCGACGTGCTGTTCCGCCAGCTCAAGGCGGCCGGCTCGCCGGAGGAGGCCAAGCCGATCGAGGAACGCATCGGCGGCATCTTCGCGCAATCGGGCAGCGCCAGCGTCGAGCTTCTGATGGCGCGCGCGCAGGCCGCGTCGACCGCCGGCGACAAGGACACCACCAAGCAGCTGCTCGAAGCCGTCACCGCCGTGGCGCCGAACTATGCCGAGGGCTGGCACGCCCGCGCCGATTTCCAGCATGCCAATGGCGACGATTCCGGCGCCATCGTCTCGCTGGAGCATGTGATCCTGCTCAATCCTCGGCAGTTCGCGGCGCTGTTCGAATTGGGCTCGATGCTCGAGGACTACGGCAACAAGGAAGGCGCGCTGAAGCTCTATCGCAAGGCGCTCGAACTCGATCCCCAGCTCGAAGGCGCGCAGAAGCATGTCGATGCCTTGTCGCGCGATGTCGAGGGGCAGGGGATTTAGGCCGGTCGCAATTGTCGGGATATGGCTGATTTGGTGGCTGGACCGACTCGGTTCAAGACCCCGGCGAAAATAATTCGTACACGGAGTTATCGACGGTCGGCGGTGCAAAAAGGCCGGGCGCGCGCGGAATTTTCTCGCGCGTCGCGTCGATAACGTCGCTCGCTGCATCGCGGCGAACGATATTAAGTTGCGCGAAAAAATATTTTGAATCGCCAACGCGCCGATTTTCCCAACCGGAATCCGATATGTGCGGCTCCTCCTTGACCTATACGCCAGCGGCGTATATAGTGAGAGGATGGACATCGTCCGGACCTCGCTGTTCGAGCGATCGTTGAAGAAGCTGGGCGCGAGCGCCGCCGATCCGACCGTGGGCGACGTCATTCAAGGTCTGGGCGGTGCCCGCAAGGTGCGCTTTGCCATGGCCGGTCGCGGCAAGAGTGGCGGTGGCCGGGCGATCTACGTCCTGGTGACGCGAGCGGGTGTCGCCTATCTGCTCCTTGCCTACAGCAAGGCGGAGCAGGCGGAACTGTCGAATGCCCAGCGCAAAGTGTTGGCGGAAATCGTCAAGGAGTTGACCGATGGCTAAAGCGAAGCTGGGTGTTTCGAAGCGCGATACCGGATTCGGGCGCGATCTCATCGCCGCCGCCCGCGAGGCGCTCGCGCACAAGAAGGGCAAGATCGCGCTTCCCACCCGCGTGATCGAAGACATGCCGGCGTCGCGGGTGAAGGAGATTCGCAAGAAGGTCGCCAAAAGCCCGAAGGAGTTCGAACGGCGCTTCGGCGTTCCGGCCCGCACGCTCGAAGGTTGGGAGCAGAATAAGAAAGTCGATGTCGCGGGACGCGTCCTGCTTCGCGTGATCGAAAAGGACCCCAAGGCGGTTGAGCGGGCGCTGGCCGAGGGATAGCGCGGCCGACGTCGTCATCCCACGCGGAAGCCCGCCCTAGCCGCCCTTCGGGCCGACGAAAGCGACGCGCAGCAGGTTGGTCGATCCGGGCGTGCCCAGGGGAATACCGGCGGTGATCACCACCCGGTCGCCCGGTCGCGCGAAGCCCTCCTGATAGGCGATGCGCGCGGCGCGGTCGGTGACGTCGTCGAGATCCTGCGCGTCCTCGGTGGTGACGCAATGCAGCCCCCAGCCCAGCGCCAGGCGGCGCGCGATATCGACGAGCGGAGTCAGCACGATGATCGGCGCCTCGGGGCGCTCGCGCGCGCAACGCAGGCCCGTGGAGCCGGATTTGGTCCAGCACACCACGGCGCGGGCGTGGATGGTGTGCGTGACCTCGTGCACCGCCGCCATGATGGCATCCGCCGTCGTCTCTTCCGGCGCGATGCGCTGCGATTCCAGAATCGAGAGATAGAGCGGATCGTTTTCCACCGACTGGGCAATGCGGTCCATCACCTGAACCGCCTCGATCGGGTAGGCGCCGGATGCCGTCTCGCCCGAGAGCATCACCGCGTCTGCGCCTTCAAACACCGCGGTCGCGACGTCGCTCACTTCGGCGCGCGTCGGCACGGGCGAGCCGATCATCGATTCGAGCATCTGGGTGGCGACCACGACGGGCTTGCCCGCCTTGCGCGCGGCGCGGACGATCTGCTTCTGGCGGCCGG
>CAZMHP010000365.1:0-2656 GCA_964566095.1 uncultured Rhizobium sp.
GGCCGATCTCGGGCGGCGGTTCGAGGATGCGGGGGTCGCCGCCATCCTGTTCACCGATATCGATGGGGACGGGCTGCTCCAAGGCGTCAATGTCGCGGCCACGGCGGCGCTGGCGAACGCTGTTCGGATACCGGTGATCGCCTCGGGCGGCGTCGGCAGCCTGGCAGATATCGAGCGGCTGGTCGCCGCTCAGGAGTCCAATATCGAAGGCGTAGTGATCGGCCGGGCACTATATGACGGACGGATCGATCCGGCTCTTGCACTGCAATTGGCGATGGGCGGACTCTGACCGTATCCGATGCATTGATCGTGACGCGCGTAGTCATGTAAAAATTCCCCTGCAGGCCATCGCTTGCCCCCGGTGTCGCGCGGGAGCGGCGTAACATTCTCGGGGGCATCGATGAGCGAAAATTGGTCCGCAATGACGGCTCTTGGGCCGTCGGCAAAGCAGATTGCCATAGGCCAAGACAATTCGAGCAAAATCGCGCTGTTCTATGTCGGCCAAGACAATTCCATAAATTGGTGCGTGCGCACCGCAGCGAGCGTGATGACGGCCGCTCCCCTCGGCGGCCAGGCGAAGCAAGTTGCGGTCGTGCAGCATGTCGGCGGCTGGAACGAACTCTTCTACATCGCGATGGACGGCAGCCTTTGGCACAATTGGCAAAACGCCGCGTTTTTTTGGGTCGGTGGGTTCCCGATGCCCCTCCATTCCAGCGCGATCGCCCAGATTGCCGCGGGTCTGTGCAGCGACGGAACGGCCGATCTCGTCTGCATCGGCGCGGACAACCAGCTTTATCATTGCAGACAGCTTGCGCCGTCTGCGCAGGCGTTTCCCAGCTTGCTTACACCGCTCGGCGCGTCGGCAAAGAAGATCGCGCTCGTACTGGATATCCATGGCGGGTTGCACTTGCTCTACATCGGCATGGATGATGCGCTTTATCACTGCTGGCAGAGCGGCCGCGATTGGGGCGCCGCCGAAAAGATCGCCTCTTCGGTTTCGAGCGTTGCGTCGGTGAATGACGCGAACGGCGTGATGACCGTTTTCTACACCGGTTTGACCGCCGCTGTTTACGTTCTGCCGCTGACCCCGCATGGCTGGGGCACTGCCACGCAAATCGGCGGTGCGTATTGCAGTCCGGCCACTGAGGTGTCGGCGGTACTGAATACCGACGGCACGCTCGAGGCTTTCTATCACGGCACCGGGATGGGCATCTGGCATAGCCGGCAAAAGGCTACGGGCGACTGGGCCGCCGAAGAGGAACTGCAAGGCAGCCTTTTTCCGACGCAGCTTGTCGTAGGCGTTGAGCCTGAAGGCTATGTTCACGCCTTCGCGCTTGGTAGTGGGGGCGAGATCGAGCATTGGCTCGACAACGAGAGCGCAGCGTATCTTTGCGGCTCGCCGCCTGGCGTTCCGTTGAGCGGTCTGGTCGGGGCTTCGCATATCGGCGACGTCGTCGCCGTCTATGGCGTGGGAATTGACGGAAACCTTTGGGGCCGCTCGATCAGTGCGCTCGGCGCCGTGTGGCAGAAGCTCGGCACCGTACCGGCACCCTTGGCCCAGACGGGAAATAATAGCGCAAACGGGGTCGTGCCAGTCGGCAATGATTTGTGGCTATTTACCCTCGATACTTCGGGAAAGATTTGTACCGCGATTTGGACGCCGGGCGCTTGGACCTGGGCCGAATTGCCGGGCCAGCCGCCGACCTATGCCGGCATCACCGCCATCCATGGTGCTATCGCCACGCCGACAGTGACCATCTATGCGACCGATACGAGTGGGGCGTCTTGGGAGATACGCTGGATGGCCGATTCGTCGACGGGGCTTGGCTGGAAGTGGGACAGTGCTGCCTCGCCAGCCTTCGGGTCGACGGCAACCGTCGCCTGGACGCACGAGTTGGACCCGATGCATTGGGGCATTCTCGGCGATTACATCGCCTACTACATTACGGGAGGGCAAGAGGGCTCGAACGACGGAACCGTCTACAGCACGACAACACAATGGATAACGCTAAGCCTGTCTCTGCAATCCGGTAATATTATTTGCTCCATTGCCGCGGGGACGGTTTAAGCCTTCGGTTTCAGGAGTCGTCGCCGGCATGCTTCGGAGTTATGTCCGAACAGCGTTCAGGAAAGATCTGTTGATAACTTAACCATCAACATCCATGCAGATAGACGACTTACCCCCGGTTTTTCAACCGACTTATCACCTCATCGAGCTGCTCCAAGGATTTGTAGGAAATCCGGACTTCGCCGCCTTTGGGTCCTTTGTGTATAACTTGAACTTTGAGCCCTAAGGCATTGGATACACGCGATTCCAGGTCGCGGATGTTCGGATCAGACTCCAGCGGGCGCCTTTTCGGAAACTTTTTCGATTTCGAACGCTGTTCGGATTGTCGAACGTTGAAACCCCCGGCGACGATTTCGAGGGCGCGCGCCTCGGCGTCCGCAAGCCCGATGAGGGTGCGGGCGTGGCCGGCCGTCAGCCTGCCCTCGCGCACCATCGCACGCACCGCTTCCGGCAGGGTCAGCAGGCGCAGCGTGTT
Organism: uncultured Rhizobium sp.; assembly: GCA_964566095.1. Classification (GTDB taxonomy): domain Bacteria; phylum Pseudomonadota; class Alphaproteobacteria; order Micropepsales; family Micropepsaceae; genus Rhizomicrobium. The sequence continues at coordinate 2,544 of CAZMHP010000365.1, forward strand.
GGCGACATGGCTGCGGCTCTTGCCGACCTCCTTGGCGACCCGGTCCTGGGTATAGTCGAACCGATCCATCAACTCGTGATAGGCGGCCGCCTCCTCGATCGCGTTGAGGTCGG
>CAZMHP010000366.1:0-2641 GCA_964566095.1 uncultured Rhizobium sp.
GATGAGCCACGAGATCCGCACGCCGATGAACGGCGTGCTGGGCATGGCGCGGCTTTTGAAGGAAACCGAGCTGCGCCCCGAGCAGCGCACCTATGTCGAGGCGATCAGCAAGTCAGGCGAGGCGCTGCTGACGCTGATCGGCGACATCCTGGATTTTTCCAAGATCGAGTCGGGCACCTTCACGCCCGAGGACGACGAGGTCGAGCTGCGGACGCTGATCGAAAGCGTGGTCGAGCTCTCGTGCCCGCGCGCGCATGAGAAGGACATCGAGCTGGTCGCGGTGATCGATCCGGCCGTGCCCGAGGTCATCCGCAGCGACAATGTGCGGCTGCGCCAGGTGCTGACCAACCTGGTCGGCAACGCGGTCAAGTTCACCGAGCGCGGCGGCGTGGCGCTGATCGCGCGGGTGGTGGAGACCAGCGAGCGGCGCTTCCTGCGCTTCGACGTGCGCGACACCGGCGTCGGCGTGCCGAAGGAAAAGCGCGACGAGATCTTCCACGAATTCGTGCAGGCCGATTCCAGCCATGCGCGCAAGTTCGGCGGTTCGGGCCTGGGCCTTGCCATCTCCAAGAAGCTGGTCGAGGCGATGGGCGGCGAAATCGGCATCGAGGAGGCGCCGGGCGGCGGCAGCCAGTTCTGGTTCACGCTGCCGCAGGTCGTGGTCCGGCCGGCGCTGGTCGCGACCGAGGCGCCGCTGGCCGGCGTTCGCGCCGCCATCGTGACCCGCAATCCGATCCTGCGCGACGGGCTGGCGGCGCAGATCCGCGCCGGCGGCGGCAGTATTTACATGCCCGGCGACAGCGTGACGCCGACCGTGATGCTGATCGATGCCGGAACCGATTCGGAGCCCAATCCGCCGGCCGCGCCCGACCGCGGCGTGCCGGCCCTGGTGCTGCTGACGCCGGCGGCGCGGTCCGCCCTGCCCGCGCTGCGCGACGGCGGGTTTGCCGGCTATCTGGTCAAGCCGGTGCGGCAAGCGACGCTGAGCACACGGCTCCACCCGCGGCCCGAGACAGTCCTGCCGGCCTTTCAGCCCAGCGCACCGCGTGCAGCGAGCGCCAGCGACGCGGCGTGGTCGCGCGCGGTGCAGGGCGCGCAGAGCGGCGCCCCGATCCACATCCTTCTGGCGGAAGACAATCCGATCAACCTGCTGCTCACCCGCGAACTGCTCAAGCGGCGCGGCTATGCCGTCACCGAGGTCACGTCCGGCGAGGCGGCGGTGAAGGCGATGCAGGACGGCAGCTTCGACATCGTGCTCACCGACATCCACATGCCGGGTATGGACGGCATCGAGGCGACGCAGGCGATCCGCGCCTATGAGACATCGACGGGACGCAAGCGCACGCCGATCGTCGCCCTGACCGCCGATGCGCTGGAAACCGGCAAGCGGGCTTGCAAAGACGCGGGCATGGATGGTTTTCTCACCAAACCGGTCGACCCCGCCCAGCTGGATGACATGTTCGCGATCTTTTTCCCCCATTCCGCGCCGTCCGAAACCGCCGCCGCATGAGCCTCGCACGCGACGGCTCCGATCCCACACAAACAAACCGGACGCGCGCTGCCATCACCTCCTACTTGCAGCCCCGCAGCGGCACGATGCTGGTGCTCGGCGCGGCGTGCGGACTGCCTCTTCTGACGATTTCCAACGCCATCGGGTTGTGGCTCACGGACAGCAGCATCTCGATGACCGAAATCGGTCTCTTCGCCTACACGCTGTTGCCATACTCCTTCAAATTCGCCTGGGCGCCGCTTCTCGACCAGGTGCGCCTGCCGGTTCTGCACCGGCTCCTGGGCAAGCGGCGGTCATGGATGCTCGTCGCTCAACTGGGAATTCTCGTCGCCTTCGTCGGCCTTTGGCTGTCGGATCCGCACACCCAGCTCATGCAGGTTGCGCTGTTCGCGCTGCTGCTGGGATTTTGCGGCGCCAGCCAGGACATCTCCGTCGATGCCTGGCGCATCGAGGTCGCGCCCCCCGAAGAGCAGGGCACGATGCTCGGCGCCTATCAGCTCGGCTATCGGCTGACGGCGCTGGCGACCGCGGCGCTCGCGCCCTATATCGCGCAACTCGTGTCCTGGCGCGCCAGCCTGGCGTTCCTCGGATGCCTGATATTCCTCGGCATGGCCGCGGCGATTTTCGCACACCGGCCGCCGGAGAGCGACGCGCGCGACGAGGTTCGCGCGGCCGAGACCAAGCTGCACTTATTCGGCACCATCGGGGCTGCGATCGGCTGGTTCTACGGCGCGGTGATCGCGCCTTTCGTCGATTTCTTCCGGACCCATCGCTGGACCGGATTGCTCATCCTGGCGATGATCGGCGCCTATCGCATGCCCGATTTCATCATGGGAACGGTGGCGCGGCCGATGTACCGCCAGAGCTTCTCGCTGATCGAGATCGGCACGATGTCGGGCTTGATCGGGGTATGGGTGACCGTTGCCGGCGCCTTGATCGGCGGGTTCGTGGTGTTCCGCTTCGGAATCATGCGCGCCCTGCTCGCCGGCCTGATCGCGGTGATCGCCGGCAATCTTTGCTATGCGCTGCTGGCCGCGAGCGGTCACAACATCGTCATGTTCGCGGCCGCGATCGGTGTCGAGAACATCGCCGCGGGCTTCGCCGGCACCGCGCTGCTGGCCTATATGTCGA
>CAZMHP010000367.1:0-2632 GCA_964566095.1 uncultured Rhizobium sp.
GGCTGGAGTTGATCGAGGCGCATTTCCTCTTCGCCCTGCCGCCCGAAAAACTCGACGTTCTGGTGCATCCCCAGTCGATCGTGCATTGCCTGGTCTCCTATGAGGACGGCTCGACGTTGGCCCACCTCTCCGCGCCCGACATGCGCACGCCGATCGCGCACGCGCTCGCCTGGCCGCGCCGCATCGCCTCGCCGTCGCGCCGGCTCGATCTCGCAGCCGTCGGCCGGCTCGATTTCCGCAAGCCCGACCACGATCGCTTCCGCTGCCTGGGGCTCGCCCTCGCCGCGATGCGCAAGGGCGCGCTGGCGCCGACCGTGCTGAACGCCGCGAACGAGATCGCGGTGGACGCCTTTCTCAACCGCCGCATCGGTTTCCTCGACATCCCGCGCGTGGTGGAAACCACGCTCGCGGAATCGCCGGAAGCCAATGCGCCGTGCGACACGCTCGACGCCGTGCTGTTCGCCGATGGGCGCGCCCGCGAGAAGGCGTCCGAGATCTGCCGCCGCGTCGTGAACTAGGCCGCCGCTCAACGCATAGAAGGTCACAAGAACGATGCTGAACGCGCTGCAGGAATTCCTCGGCTGGTCGATCTATGCGATCCCCGCCTTCGTGTTCCTGATCACCGTCGTGGTGTTCTTCCACGAGCTTGGACATTTCTCCGTCGCCCGCCTTTTCAACGTGCGGGTGGAGACCTTCTCCATCGGCTTCGGCCGGCCGCTCGTCTCGTGGACCGATCGCAAAGGCACGCTGTGGAAGATCTCCTGGCTGCCGCTCGGCGGCTTCGTGAAGTTCTTCGGCGACGCCGACGGCGCTTCCACGCCGGACCGTGAGGCGGCGGCGCGGATGTCGCCGCAGGATCGCTCCGTGGCGTTTCCCTTCAAGCCGCTCTGGCAGCGCGCCCTGATCGTGCTGGCAGGGCCGGTGGCGAACTTTGTCCTCGCGCTCGTGATCCTGAGCGGGCTCTACATGCTCTACGGCCATGCCGTGGAGCCGCCCGCCGTCATCGCGACCGTCCAGCCGCACAGCGCCGCGGCCGAGGCCGGCATCAAGCCGGGCGACCGGATCGTCGCGGTGGACGGAACCGACATCGCCACCTTCACCGACATGGCGCAGATCGTCGCGCTCAGCGCCGGCCAGCGCCTGCCTGTCGTCGTGGCGCGCGGCGGGCACAGCCTGACGCTCTATGCCACCCCGCGCGAGGTCCAGGACAAGGACCGGTTCGGGAACAAGATCCGGGTCGGCCGGCTGGGGATCACGGGGCGGGCGATCACGGGTTTTGCCCGGTTGGGGCCCGTCCAGGCCGTCGGCGCCGCCGCGACCGAGATCGGCGACATTGTCTCAATGTCGTTCCGGGCCCGTACGCAACTCCTGCGCGGCAACACCAGCCAACTTGCCGGGCCGGTCGGCATCCTGAAACTATCGGGCCAGGTGGCGGCGGTGAGCATCGTCCTGCTCATTCACGTGATAGCTCTACTTTCTGTAAGCATCGGCTTGGTAAACCTTTTTCCCATTCCGCTGCTCGACGGGGGCCATCTTCTGTACTATGCATGCGAGGGTGTCCTGGGACGGCCGTTAGGGGAGCGGGCCCAGGATGTCGGATTTAGGGTAGGGCTGGCTGTCGTGGCGGGAATTTTCATCCTGGCCACCTGGAATGACCTCCTGAATCTTTTCTGAAACTTCGGCGCGCGGCCGGAAAGCGGCGGTCGGGCCATATGAAGAGTGCCAGAGACGACTGGATGAGCCACATCACCCTGTTCGCCCGTGTAGCGCGCGCGGCCCCTGCCTTGGCACTCGGCTTGGCCGTTACCGATCCCTCGGCCTATGCCGCCAAGGCGCCGACGACCGCGCCGGCGCCGGCGCCGACCCCGCCTGCGGGACCGCCGGCCGAGGTGCCCCGCGTCATTCAGCACATCGTGGTGAACGGCACTCAGCGCATCGAGCCGTCGACCGTTATTTCCTACATCACCCTGCGCGAGGGCGACGCCTATAACGAGCAGCTGACCGACGTCGCGCTCAAGACGCTCTACCAGACCGGTCTGTTCGCCGACGTGCGCATCCGCTTCGACGGCACGACCCTGACGATCAACGTGGTCGAAAATCCGATCATCAACCAGATCGACTTCGAAGGCGAAAGCAAGGTCAGCCAGAAGGATCTGGAGAAAGAGGTGCAGCTCAAGCCGCGCACCGTCTTCACCCGCTCCAAGGTCCAGGCGGACGTGCAGCGCATCATCGAGCTCTATCGCCGCAACGGCAAATTCGCCGCGTCGGTCGATCCGCAGATCATCCAGCGTCCGCAGAACCGCGTCGATCTGATCTTCTCGATCACCGAAGGGCCGTCGACCGGCGTGGCGCGCATCAACTTCATCGGCAACAAGATTTACGACGACGATACCTTGAAGGCGCAGGTCGCGACCGAGGAAAGCGACTGGTACAAATTCCTCGCGACCAACGACAACTACGATCCGGACCGGCTGACTTTCGACCGCGAAATGCTGCGGCGCTGGTATGTCGCCCACGGCTATGCCGACTTCCGCGTCGTCTCCGCCGTCGCCGAGCTGACGGCCGATCGCCGCTCGTTCTACATCACCTTCACGCTGGACGAGGGCGCCAAGTACAAGTTCGGCAAGGTCGA
>CAZMHP010000368.1:0-2627 GCA_964566095.1 uncultured Rhizobium sp.
TCGGCGATGTTTCGTTCCAGGACAATATGGCCGTCCAGGATGCCGCGCACCGCGTCGGCGACTGGTTCATTATGATCGTCGCCCTCGACGAGGACGGTGAAGAGGCCGGTGATGGAACCGCCGCTGCCTTGCAGACCGGGGCCGGCACGTTCCAGAAGGCGCGGAAGTTCGGCGAACACCGTGGGCGTGTAACCTTTCGAGGCGGGCGGCTCGCCGGCGGAAAGACCGACTTCGCGCTGCGCCATGGCGAAGCGGGTGACCGAATCCATCAGCAGCAAGACGTGCAGGCCTTGATCGCGGAGCTGTTCGGCCACCGCCATGGCGACATAGGCGGCTTGGCGGCGCACCAGCGGCGGCTCGTCCGACGTCGCGGCGACGACGACGGAACGCGCGAGACCTTCCTCGCCCAGATCGTCCTCGACGAATTCCTTCACCTCGCGGCCACGCTCGCCCACCAGGGCGATCACGATCGCATCGGCGTCGGAGTTGCGCGCGAGCATGGCGAGCAGCGTCGACTTGCCGACGCCCGAGCCGGAGAAGATGCCCATGCGCTGGCCCCTGCAGCACGTCGTGAACGCATTCATGGCGCGCACGCCCAGATCGAGTTTGGCGCCGACGCGGGCGCGCGACGCGGCCGGCGGCGGCGCGGCCTTGAGCGGATAAGGCTCGGCTCCGCGCGGCAGCGGGCCCTTGCCGTCGGCCGGATTGCCGAAACCGTCGACCACGCGGCCGAGCCAGCCGAGGCTGGGAAGGATCACGGCGGGCTGATTGTCGAAATCGGCGCGGGCGCCGAGCGTGATCCCGTCGAGATTGCCCAGCGGCATGACGAGGGCGCGCCCGTCGCGGAAGCCGACCACTTCGCAGGGAATTTCCTTGCCGTTTCCGATAGTTAGGCGGACCTGACCGCCCAGGCTGATGGCGCCGGCGGCGCCCGTGACCTCGACCAGCAGGCCTTCGATCCGGGCCACCCGGCCAAAACGGCGGACCGGCGAAATGGCGGCGATGTCCTTGAGCAAAGCGTGCATGGGGCCCTTTTTCCGCGGCCCAGCCTTCTGCCATCCGCGAGAACACGCATCTTGCCCGGAAGGTTTTAAGTGGCGGTAAACTTAACAAAGCGAATCAAAGGGATGATCCCCGAACGGGAACGGTTTCTTAAGCCCGGGTTCGCGGACGTTGAGTTGGCAAACCGCAATGCAACGGGATGTTAACCAGTTAAGGATAGCGTTCGTTAGCGAACCGACACGCAAGTGCGGTCGTGCGGCCTGAAGAGGGATTTTGATATGCGCGTTCTCCTGATCGAAGACGACAGCGCGATGGCCCGCAGCATCGAGCTGATGCTGCGCAGCGAAGGCCTGAACGTCTACACCACGGATTTGGGCGAAGAGGGCATCGACCTCGGCAAGCTCTACGACTACGACATCATCGTGCTGGACCTGCAGCTGCCCGACATGAGCGGCTTCGAAGTTCTCAAGGCCCTGCGCGTCGCCAAGGTGCAGACGCCGGTCCTCATCCTTTCGGGCAACGCCATCGTCGAGGCCAAGGTCAAGGCCCTGGGCTTCGGCGCCGACGATTACATGACCAAGCCGTTCCACAAGGACGAACTGGTCGCGCGCATCCAGGCGGTCGTGCGCCGCTCCAAGGGTCACAGCCAGTCGGTCATCACCACCGGCAAGCTGATCGTCAACCTCGACGCCAAGACGGTCGAAGTCGACGGCCAGCGCGTGCACCTGACGGGCAAGGAATACCAGATGCTCGAGCTGCTCTCGCTGCGCAAGGGCACGACGCTGACCAAGGAGATGTTCCTGAACCATCTCTATGGCGGCATGGACGAGCCCGAGCTCAAGATCATCGACGTCTTCATCTGCAAGCTGCGCAAGAAGCTGGCGGCGGCGACCAACGGCGACAACTACATCGAGACGGTGTGGGGCCGCGGCTATGTGCTGCGCGATCCGGCCGCCAACGAAGAGCTGGCCGCGCAAGGCGCCGCGTAAGGAATTTCACCCACTATGGGCACGAAGAGGGCGCCAGAGATGGCGCTCTTTTTGTTTGGCCGCGTTACGGCAACCGGCAATCCAGAATGTGATCGTCCAGCGGCGAGCCGATGAGGAGTTGCTTGCCGAGAACCGCCGCGACGCTGGCACCGCCGATTTCGTTGCCGCTGTTCGCATAGATCTGCGCGGCCGATTGCGGGATGCCGTTCGCGAGCGTGACCTTGAAGATCTGCGACGGTGCGGGCCGGGACGGATCGCTCCGATATGCCGCCATGGCGGACAGCTTTGGATGGGCGCCGACCCAGAGATTTCCCACCGTGTCGAAGCGCAGATCGTCGACGCCGGAGGGGATGTTGAGCGTGCCGGCCTGTTGCAGCGCGCCGGAGATCGGGCTGCGGGTGAAGGCATCGAGGCGGCGGGCATAGGTCTCGGTGGCGTAAAGCATGTGACCGTCGGGCGAGAGTGCCAGGCCGCTGGGATAGGCAAGGCCTTTGGCGACGACGCGGAACGCCATGCCGTCGAAATACAGAATGTTCGCGCGCGGCAGCAGCAGCATGTCGTCCAGGAAGCGCCCGAAGGCGCTCGTGCCGCCGTGATCGTTGGCGACGTAGAAGTGATCGGCGTCGATCGCGGCGA
>CAZMHP010000369.1:0-2616 GCA_964566095.1 uncultured Rhizobium sp.
CGACGCGCGCGCGATGGGTGGGCGGGTTAAACCCGCCCATGACGACCTTTTTTGGGGGACCTCAATTGCGTACAGACCCCAGGTCGGACGTCCCCTGAGATCGTCTTCGGCTGCCGCTAGAGCGGTTCACCGCTTCATGGAATCGGTGAACCGCTCTAAGTTATTGTTTGGTCGCAATTCCGGACGGAGCTGGAAGCGACAGCGTACCAACGCTTCGCACTTTTCCTGGAATTGCTCTAGTCGGCGGCCGCGCGTCTGATCGAGAGTCCGGACACGTAATAGCCGGCAACCACCGAAACGACGAAGAGACAGGCGATGAACCCCAGCAGCACGCGGCCATCCGCCAGCAATCGGGGCTGCAACGTCGCGACCGCGACGAACATCAGCAGCGTCAGCGCGACCGCGACGCCGATCCCGACGACGCGCCGCACGCTGCCCCGCGGCTCCGACGACACCACCAGCCTGCGGGCGTGGTTTAAGGCCGTCAGCCACCATGTTTGCGGTGTGTGGTCCTGCAAGGCCGGCGGTTTCATGAAAGGCTCCATCGTCTCGAATTGAGCGGGAGCGCGCGGCCCGGTCAGGGCCTGGATGTCTCTCGGAAGCCGGTGCTCGTGGCGGATGCCGGCCATGGCGCACCCTAGCAGAAGGCCGCGTCGCAGCCTAATCGGCGGCGATCGTCCATGCGCGCCGCTGCGACCGCGCCTTCCTTGTATTGGGGGCCCGGCAGGGCCATATAAGACTTCGCGGCAAATCCTTGCCTCCCCGAAAGACGTTACGATTTCCGGCGTGCACCAGTCGCCTCGTGCCTGGCGTGCCACGCAAGTGGCCCCGTTTGCGCGAGTTTGCGTGGGCGTGCCGGAGACCGCGGCGGCAGGCAGTTGGAGCTTACGGCTCCGGCCGTCTCGCCGCCGCTGGCGCCCACGGAAGGACGAAACGATGCCCACCCGCATGCTCAGCCGGACCGTGACGTTCCGCCGCCCGTTCGTGCTCGAAGGCTTCGAGCGCGTCGAGCCCGCCGGCACCTATACCGTGGACACGGAGGAGGAATCGCTCGACGACGTCTCGTTCGTCGCCTGGAAGCGCTGCGCGACGGTGATGCACGTCACCCATGGCGGCGCGACGGAATATGTCCGCATCGATCCGGAGGACCTGCGCAAAGCGCTCCTGCGCGACGATGTGGTGGGCGAGCCCGACGGCGCCGCCCAGCTGCGGCTCGAGGCCAGTCGCCACCGCAACACGGCGCGCCTGGCGCGGCGCAAGAAATTCTAGGAAGGCGACAACTTCATGAGCACGGACTACGAGCTCAGCCGCATCTATGCGCAAGGCTGGAACGCGGCGCTCAAACTGACGCCGCAGCAGCAGGCGGTGCTGGAATCGCACGGCGTGGCGGCGCTCAATCCCCATCTCGGCGACGGGCGGGCGCGCGATCGCTGGGCCGAAGGGTTCGGCCGGGCGCTGGGCGCCGCGCCGCGCGTTCCGGCGCGCAGCGCCGATGCGCCGGGCCGCAGAGGAAACCGCGGGTGACGGTGCACAGGATCCGCTACCGGCGGCCGGAGACTCCGTGGAGCCTGTCGCAGATGACGACGCCCGATGCGAAGGAGGCGGCGATCCAGGTCGATCGGCTGGTGGCGCTCGGCTACAGCGTCGCGGATGTGATGCCGCCCTTGGCGCGGGACGCGGCGACGCGCCCGATGCCGGTGCCGCTCGACGAGCGCTGACGGCGCGGCGCGGGAAATATTTTAGGCGGCGGTCGGCGCCTTGCGCGGCTTGCGGGCCTTGGGCGGCGGAGCATTGGCGGCGGCGAGCGCGGCGGATTCGCGGTCGGTCTCTTCCTTGGCCAGGCGCAGGGCGCGAAGCTTGGCGGTGTTGGCGTCGACGGCTTTGCGCGCTTGCGCCAGCTCATGCTGAATCTGCGAGCTCGGCTGACGCGGCACGGCGAACTGGTCCATCGCCTTGCGATGAGCCGCGTTGCGCGCCGGTGGATTGTTGGGATTGTGAAAAGCCAAGGGCGCCTCCTGAAGGACGGTGAAGCGCCGGCGGCGGACAGCGATGCCCGCCGCGCGCGCTTAAGTCTTAAGCCGCCTTGAGATTGACGGCCTTGCTGCCCTTTGCATCGGGCTGGGTGTCGAAGGAGATCTTGTCGCCTTCGTTCAGCGAGTGCATGCCGGCCGCTTCGAGAGCCGTGGCGTGGACGAACACGTCCTTGCCGCCGCCGTCCGGCGCGATGAATCCGAAGCCTTTTGAGGTATTGAAGAACTTGACTGTACCGATCGTCATTGTCGTTTTCCTAAACATTCGATTTTCCGCGCGCGCGATCATCGCGCGTACGGACGCAGGGCCGCGAAGCATCAGGGTTGTGGGGGAAGGGTTCCGTCCGTCCGGCGCGCCTTTGGCGGGTCGATTTCGACCGGAGCGCTTCGTCTGACGAGACGTAAGAACCACGTAAGCCTTGTATGGGCCTTTGCGAGAGGGATTACAAGCGGGGGTGGATAAAGGAGGGTTGGCGCGGCGGCCGGGCCAGCGTGTCCGCCATAGAAACTGGCGACCCCGGCCCGATTCGAACGGGCGGCCTACGGTTTAGGAAACCGTTGCTCTATCCTGCTGAGCTACGGGGTC
>CAZMHP010000370.1:0-2577 GCA_964566095.1 uncultured Rhizobium sp.
TTGCCTGCCAGATAGATTTGACGCGCCCTCAAATAGAGATTGTATGCTTCGATATTGTTGGTACCGCGCTGCTGGATGGCATTCTTCTCCTCCGGCAGCAATTTCAGCTTGAGGGCCTTGACGATGGCCTCGGAGACCTCGTCCTGAAGGGCGAAAATGTCGTTGAGGTCGCGGTCGTAGCGGTCGGCCCAGACATGCGCATTGGTTGCGCCGTCGATCAGCTGGGCGGTGATGCGCACGCGACCGCTGGATTTACGCACGCTGCCTTCCAGGATATGGCTGACCTTGAGTTCTCGCGCCACCTTGGGCAGATCGACATTCTTGCCCTTGTACAAAAAGGAGCTGTTGCGCGAGACCACCGACAGCGCCGACACCTTGGACAGATCGGTGATGATGTCCTCGCTGATGCCGTCGCTGAAATACTCCTGTTCCATATCGCCGCTCATATTGGCGAAGGGGAGCACGCAGATGGAAAGCTTGCGCGGCGCCAGCGCGGTTTGCGATCCGATGTCGCGGTGCGCGCCAATGCTGCCGGTCGCGCGGACGGAAAAGACATGCACCGGAGTCTGGATGTTCTTGACAGTGTGTTCGCCCATGTCCTCGAACTCGCAGGGCAGTTTGCCTTTGACCTGATCGCGCACGAGGCGCGACAAGCTGACGCCGCCAACCGGTGCCAGCGCTTGAAGTCGCGCGGCGACGTTGACGCCTTCGCCGTAAATGTCGTCTCCCTCGACGATAACCTCGCCGAGATTGATGCCGATGCGGTAGCGGACGCGCTTAGCGGGGGGATGCTGCGGTTCGGCCCGTTCCGTCGCCTCTTGGATTGCCAGCGCGCAATGGACGGCGGCAACCGCGCTTGAGAATTCGACCAGCGCGCCGTCGCCCATCAGCTTGAACACGCGTCCGCCGTGATTGGCGACATGTGGATCGAAGATCGCGGCGCGGTTGGCCTTGAGCCGTTCCAGCGTGCCGGTCTCGTCGGCCTCCATCAGGCCGCTATAGCCGACCACATCGGCGGACAGAATCGCGGTCAGTTTGCGCTGCATCGGGGCCGGGGCAGGTTAGTTGGCCCTCGACAGCCTAGCCGGTCGCCGTGTCGATTTTTAGCCCTACTTTTACGGGAAGTCTCCCCATTCCGCCGACTAGTCTGTCCACGCCGAAGATGTCGGTCGGCCCTTTCCAAGTTGCAAATTTCTCGAATGCGCTCCGGAGCCGTCGGCCACGTCGGCAACCCTCCCATTCCCCCATTCCCCTCCCCAATCCGTACGGACCTGTGCTATTCCTCGCGGAGCGCGGGCGTAGTTCAATGGTAGAACGGAAGCTTCCCAAGCTTCATACGAGGGTTCGATTCCCTTCGCCCGCTCCATCTCTAAGTTACGTCTCCGACCTCATCGAAGAAGCGAGATCACCTTCGGGCCTTTTGCCGGAGGCGGCGGCGTTGCCTGGCCGAGGAAGTCCGCGACGAAGGGGGTCGCCGGGGTGCGTTGGAGCACGTCGGGCGCCGCGATCTGCTCGATGCGTCCGTCGTTCATGACCGCGACGAGATCGCCGAGCGCCATCGCCTCTTCCTGGTCGTGGGTGACGAACACCGTGGTCAGTCCCAGGCGCGTATGAAGACCCTTGAGCCAAAGACGCAGATCCTTGCGCACCTTGGCGTCGAGCGCGCCGAAAGGCTCGTCGAGCAGCAGCATGCGCGGCTCGATGGCGAGAGCGCGGGCGAGCGCGACGCGCTGGCGCTGGCCGCCGGAGAGCTGGCTGGGGTAGCGGCCGCCGAGACCATCGAGCTGCACGAGGGCGAGGAGCTCGTCGACGCGGCGCCTGATCTCGGCGCGGTTGGGGCGCTGGCGCGCGGGCCGCACCTCCAGGCCGAAGGCGATGTTCTTCGCCACCGTCATATGCTTGAACAGCGCATAGTGCTGGAAGACGAAGCCTGCGCGGCGCTCGCGCGCGCCCAGCGTCAGCCAGTCGTTCCCTTCGAAGGAGACATGGCCGAGATCGGCATATTCCAGCCCGCCCAGGATGCGCAGCAGCGTCGTCTTGCCGGAGCCCGACGGCCCCAGCAGCGCGAGGAAGGCGCCGGCCGGCACATTCAGGCTGACGCCGCGCAGAGCCTGGAAGCCACCGAAGCTCTTTTGCACCTGTTCGATCGAGAGCGACATGGAGTCTCCGTCAATGATGGTGTGTGGCGGCCAGCTCGTCGGCATAGCGCCATTCCAGGAGGGATTTCAGCGTCAGCGTCACGAGGGCCAGCAGAACCAGCAGCGTCGCAACCGCGAAGGCGGCGGAATACTGATAGTCGTTGTACAGCACCTCGATATGCAACGGCATGGTGTCGGTCAGGCCGCGGATATGGCCGGAGACGACCGATACGGCGCCGAACTCGCCCATCGCGCGGGCATTGCACAGCAGCACGCCGTACAGCAGGCCCCATCTGATGTTGGGCAGAGTCACGCGGCGGAATGTGGCCCAGCCGCCGGCGCCCAGCGACACCGCGGCCTCTTCCTCGTCGCGGCCCTGGTCGGTCATCAGCGGGATCAGCTCGCGCGCCACGAACGGGAACGTCACGAAGATCGTCGC
>CAZMHP010000371.1:0-2567 GCA_964566095.1 uncultured Rhizobium sp.
CCGGCTCGACCACGCATTGCGTGATGCCGTAATGATCGCGCAGGTCGATGAACAAGAGGCCACCATGATCGCGCCGCCGATTGACCCAGCCGGACAGCCGGACGGTCTGTCCGACATCGGCCTTGCGAAGCTGGCCGCAAGTGTGGGTGCGATAGGCGTGCATGGCGGTCAAAAATCCTTCAAACGGAAGGCTGTGTGACGGGTATCGCAGGGCGGGTCAAGGCCCGAAGCCGCATAGTGAAACTGTCGCAGAAACCGGCCTAAGCTACCGTCGGATATAGGGATTCCAAAGATGACACCCGCCCGTCTTGCCGCCGCCGCCTTAGGCCTTCTCGCCGTCCTGCCCGCCGCCGCGCAACCGGCCCCCAAGCCGCGCAACGTCATCGTCTTCGTGGCCGACGGCCTGCGCTACGACAGCGTCACACCCGACGTCGCGCCCACCTTCTGGCGCCTCCGCCACGAGGGCGTCGACTTCGCCAACAGCCATTCGATCTATCCCACCGTCACCACCGCCAACGCCTCGGCGATCGCGTCCGGCCACTATCTCGGCGACACGGGCGACTACGGCAACACGTTGTTCGTCGACTTTCCCGTGCCCTGCCGCCAGGGCGCAGTCGTCACCTTCCTGGAGGACGATTGCGTGCTGCGCGATATGAAGGCGCATTTCCCGGGCGGCTATATGGGCCAGACGACGCTGATCGGCGCGGCGCGCGCCGCCGGCTACAACACCGCGATCCTCGGCAAGAAGGGCCCGGCCGCGATCCAGAATCTGGGCTCGCTCGATGCCAAGGACGCGCGCGTCGACGATCCGCTCGGCGTCTTCATCGACGACGTCACCAACCGGCCGGCCAATCCCGACGGCACGCCGACCAAGAGCACCAAGCTCTCCGGCGGCCTCGGCGCCGAGGCCTTCGCAGTCACCGGCGACGACCGTCCCGCCTTCACCTCCGCGCCCAACCTGACGCAGCAATCCTGGCTGGTCTCCATCGCGGCGCAGGCGCTGCTCCCGGACCTGAAGGACAACGGCAAGCCTTTCGTCCTGTTCTTCTGGTCGCGCGATCCCGACGCCACGCAGCATTCGGCGACCGACAGCGAAGGCCATCTGGTGCCCGGCATCAACAGCCCGACCGCCCGCATCGCCATCGCCAGCGCGGATTTCCAGTTTCATGTTTTGCTGGAAGCGCTCAAGCTCGCCGGCCAGGATGGCAACACCGACATCTTCGTCACCGCCGACCACGGTTTCTCCACCATCGCCAAGGGCATTCCGGCGGCCGACGGCGCCACGCCGATCGCGTCGCTGCCCCAAGGCTTCCTCGCCTTCGATGTCGCCCAATGGCTGGGCGGCCAGAAACTGTTCGATCCGAACCGCGCCAATGCAGAGATCGTCCGCGACGACGGCGACCGCCCCTCCGCCGGCGATGCGCTGATCGGCCCCTCGCCGGATGCGCCGCTCGCCATCGTCGCCGCCAATGGCGGTTCGGACTTCATCTACACGCCCGGCGGCGCCGCCACCGCGAAGGCGATATTCGCCAAGCTCGTCGCCGCGCCCTATGTCGGCGCGCTCTTTGTCAACGACGCGCTCCTGAATGCCGATCCCAAGGCCTTCGCCGGCGCCCTGCCGATGAGCGCCATCAACCTGATCGGCTCCTCGAACGTGCCCCAACCCGCCATCGTCGTCGGCTTCCGCTCCTTCCTCGCCAAGGACTGCAAGCTCGCGCCGCTGCTCTGCACCGCCGAGATCGCCGACACCACGCTGCACAACGGCCAGGGCATGCATGGCAGTTTCAGCCGTGCCGACACCCGCAACTTCATGGCCGCCATCGGGCCCGACTTCCGCAAGCGCTTCGTGGACAAGGCGCCGGTCAGCAACGCCGACATCGCCCCGACCCTGGCGCACATTCTGGGGATAACTTTGCAGGGCCCGGGCGACCTCAAAGGCCGTCCCGCCACGGAAGCGCTGGTTGGCGGCAAGCCGGTCAAGGCCGTCGCCGGCATCCGCGCCGCCACGCCCGGCCCGAGCGGCGTCCGCACCGTCCTGGAGTACCAGGCGGTGGGCGATGTCCGCTATTTCGACGCCGCCGGAATTCCCGGCCGGACGGTGGGCCTCAAGGCCAAATAGCCGCGCGCACGCCCCCGGAGAATCCGCTATCACGCTGCGATGCGGATCGTGGAAAGCACGGCGGTTTTGACGGAATTGGTGGGCCTCCTGGAGGGCGCCCCTTACCTGGCGCTCGACACCGAATTTATGCGCGACCAGACCTATTGGCCCAAGCTCTGCCTGATCCAGGTGGCGGCGCCGGGCATCGAGGCGATCGTCGACCCCCTGGCCGAGGGCATCGACCTCACCCCGTTCTATGACCTCCTGAAGAAGCCCGGCATCGTGAAGGTGCTGCACGCCGCGCGGCAGGACATCGAGATATTCCACCACCAGGGGGGCATGATCCCCGATCCGCTGTTCGACAGCCAGATCGCCGCCATGGTGGCGGGCTTCGGCGACGCCGCCTCCTACGAAACGCTGTGCCGCAAGATCGCGCATGTCGAGATCGACAAATCCTCGCGCTTCACCG
>CAZMHP010000372.1:0-2553 GCA_964566095.1 uncultured Rhizobium sp.
TGATGATCACCGCCTCGCACAACCAGTATCAGGACAACGGCATCAAGTTCTTCGGACCCGACGGCCGCAAGCTCTCCGACGCGCATGAGGCGGCGATCGAAGGGCTGATGGACAACGGCCTGGAGAGCGGCCTCGCCACCTCGCCCAAGCTCGGCCGCGCCAAGCGCATCGACGATGCCCAGGCGCGCTACATCGAATTCGCCAAGCGCACCTTTCCGACGGACTTCACGCTCGAGGGCCTGCGCATCGTGATCGATTGCGCCAACGGCGCCGCCTACAAGGTCGCGCCGGAGGTCCTGTGGGAACTCGGCGCCGAGATCATCCCGATGGGCGTCGCGCCCGACGGCTTCAACATCAACGCCGGTTGCGGCTCGACCTCGACCGAGTCGATGTCGGCCAAGGTGCGCGAGATGCGCGCCAATTTCGGCATCGCGTTGGACGGCGACGCCGACCGCGTCGTGATGTGCGACGAGCACGGCCGCGTCATCGACGGCGATCAGGTTCTCGCCCTTCTGGCGAAATCGTGGTCGGTGCGCGGCAAGCTGAAGGGCGGCGGCGTGGTCGGCACCGTGATGTCGAATGCCGGGCTCGAGCGCTATCTGAAGGGCTTGAACCTGAGCCTCGCGCGCGCCCCGGTCGGCGACCGCTATGTCATCGAGCAGATGCAGAAGGGCGGCTTCAATGTCGGCGGCGAGCAGTCGGGCCATATCGTGCTCAGCGACATCGGTCCCACCGGCGACGGCCTGATCGCGGCGCTGCAGGTGCTGGCGGTGCTGGCGACCGAAGGCAAGCCCGCGAGCCAGGCGGCCCATCTCTACGATCCCCTGCCGCAGGTGCTCGAAAGCGTGCGCTATCAGAAGACCTCGCCGCTCACCAACGCCCGCGTCACCGAATGCATCAAGGACGGCGAGGCGCGCCTCAACGGCTCGGGCCGATTGCTGGTGCGCAAATCGGGGACCGAGCCCGTCATCCGCGTCATGGCGGAAGGCGACGACGAGGCGCTGGTCCGTTCGGTGGTGAACGACATCGTCAGCGCGATGCAAGAGGTCGCGGCTTGACGAAGCCCGCGCGGCTTCTCTCCATCGCCGGTTCCGACTCTTCCGGCGGCGCCGGCATCCAGGCGGACATCAAGACGGCTTCAGCGCTCGGCGTCTACGCGATGACCGCGATCACCGCGGTGACGGCGCAGGACACCACCGGCGTCGGCGCAATTCAGCTCGTGCCGCCCGCTGTCGTCGCCGAGCAGATTGCGCGCTGTCTCGGCGACATCGGCGCCGATGCGATCAAGGTCGGCATGCTGGGCTCGGCCGGTATCGCCCGCGCGGTGGCCGCGGCGCTGAGCGCTCACGCCAAGGGTGTTCCTCTCGTGGTGGATCCGGTGATGGTGGCGACCAGCGGCGCCGTGCTGGCGGACCCGGCCACGGTCGAGGTTCTCAAAGCCGATCTGTTTGCGCGCGCCACGCTGATCACGCCGAATTTGCCGGAGGCCGCGCGCCTCTGCGGCTTTCCTGTCGCGACGCAGGACGATGTCCTCCGCGCCGGCGAGATGCTGCTGTCGCTGGGACCGCAGGCGGTTCTGATCAAGGGCGGTCACGGCGACGGCGACACGCTGGTCGACACGCTCTTCACGACGGAAGACGCGGCGCGCACCTTCGGCGCATCGCGCATCGAAACGCATCACACCCATGGCACCGGCTGCACGCTGTCGAGCGCCATTGCTTGCGGACTGGGGTCAGGTCTTCCGCTCGTCGCGGCGGTCGAACGCGCGCATGCTTTCGTGCAGGCGGCGATCCGGACCGCACCGGGCCTCGGCGCTGGTCGCGGACCGATCAATCACCTGCGCTGACTACGCCACCATCTGGTCCAGCCGTTCGCGCACGATCTTCTGCGCCTCGGCCATGATGTGCTCGACCAGGTCCTTGCACGTCGGGATGTCGTGGATCAGGCCCTGGGTCTGGCCGGCCGACCAGATGCCGGCATCCATGTCGCCCTTGTCGAGCACGCCGGCGCCGCGCGTGCCGGCGACCAGATCGCGCACGTCCTCGAATGTCGCGCCGCCCTTGCGCTCGATGGCGACGACCTGATCGCTGATCGCATTCTTGGCGACCCGCGCGGTGTTGTGCATGGTGCGGAAGATGAGGTTGGTGCCGCGCTCGTCATTGGCCACGATCGCCTTCTTCACGTTCTCATGGATGTCGGCCTCGACCGTCGCCATGAAGCGGGTGCCCATGTTCACCCCGTCGCAGCCCAGCGCCAGCGCCGCCACCAGCCCGCGCGCATCGGCGATGCCGCCCGAGGCGATGATCGGAATGGTCAGCTTGTCCGCCGTCGCCGGGAACAGCACCAGCCCGCCCACATCGTCCTCGCCGGGATGGCCGGCGCATTCCAAACCGTCGATCGACACGCAGTCGACGCCGATCGACTGCGCCTTTACCGCGTGGCGCACGCTGGTGCATTTGTGGATCACCTTGATGCCGGCGGCGCGGAAGGCGGGCAGGTGCGGCTGCGGATTGTTGCCCGCGGTCTCCACCACCTTGACGCCGCTCTCGCAGA
>CAZMHP010000373.1:0-2549 GCA_964566095.1 uncultured Rhizobium sp.
GGACGGGCCGTTCGATCTCGTCATGATCGGCTCGCCCAATCACCTGCATTGCGAGCATCTGCTCGCCGCCTTCGCCGCCGGCCATCCCATCTTCGCCGAGAAGCCGATCGTACGAACGGAGGAAGAGACCTACGCGCTGGCGCGGCATCTGGCGGACAAGAAGACGCCGCCGCTGTTCATCGGGCTCGTCATGCGCTCCATGCCGATCGTGCGCGAGACCATCGCGCGCGTCGATTCCGGCCAGCTCGGCGAGCTGGTTTCGATGGACGCGACCGAGCATCTGCCGCCGGAGCATGGCGGCTATCTGGCGCGCAACTGGCGGCGCAAGCAGGAATGGGGCGGCTCGTTCTATCTTGACAAGGTGTGCCACGACTTCGACATCTTCGGGCGGCTGGCGCGGGCGCGGCCGGGGCGCGTCGCGAGCTTCGGCGGACGGCGGATTTTTCACTCCGGCCGCAAGGATGTGGCGCGGACCTATTCCGACGGCTCGCCAGCCTATGCGATGCGCGACGCGGGCTGGGCCGGCGCCAACGACGCCTTCCACTCCGACATGGACGTGACCGATCATCAGACGGCGCTGGTGGAATATGACAGCGGCTTTCAGCTTTCGTTCCATTCCAACAGCCATGTCAGCCTGGGCGAACGGCGCTGGTACATCGCGGGAACCGAGGGCACGCTGCTGGCCGACCTGGTGCGCAACAAGCTGATGCTCCGCCGCGCCATGGAGAAAGGAAAGCCCGAGCGCATCGATTTCTCCACCCGCACCGCCGACAACCACAACGGCGCCGACCAGGCGATGGCGGCGGACCTTCTCGCGACGCTGGAGAAGGGTGCGACGTTCCCGGTGACGCCGTACGAATCGATGGAAGCGGGGCTGACCGTCATGGCGATCGATCGCGCGATGGGCGAAGGCCGCGTCGTCGACTGTGCGCCAATGTGGAGCGACTACGACGCGGCCGTCAGACGATGATCCGCGCCATCGGCTCCCAGTAATTCGCGTGCCAGCCCTTGGCAAGATGAGCGGCGGCATTGTCGGGAAAGCCCCGATGGTCGAATACGATCCGCGTCCCGCTTCCGTGTGGCGAAAGCGCGAAGTCAGCGATTGAAAACAATCCGGGATCCCAGCTTCCCGCCCGCCAGGCCTGCACAAGCCGTTTGCCGGAAAGCATTTCGAGATTGAATCCCGTGACATAGCCGCCGAACAGCGCAAAGGCGCCGCCGGGCCGGGCGTCAATGGCCGTGGGTGCCGTGCCCAGCTGGCTCTTCATGGCCGAATTCATCGCTTCGCTTCCGCCGACGATCTTGTCGAACAGCGCAGCGTCGGTGAGCGCGGCATAGATGCGAGCGGGCGACGCGGCGAGCACGACATCCTGGTGAATCTCGGCACTGCTGTTGCTGATCTCCAGCGTCTGCGCGGACACGCTTGACGATAGGCCGACTCCCGCCAGCATGGCGGTCGCGGCAAAAGCTCTTCTGTCGATCATTTTGATCTCTCCCCTGGCGCGAACAGCATTGCCGCCGTCAAAATATTATCAACATAATGTTTTGAGCAGCCACACATTACGCCGGCAGAAGAGGATTCCATGCCCTATCCCAAAGGCCATCGCGCCGCGACGCGCGAGAAGATCGTCGAAAGCGCCAGAAAGCTCTTCAATCGCCACGGGTTCGACAACGTCTCCATCGGCCAGATCATGGCGGGCGCCAACCTCACGCACGGGGCGTTCTATGGGTATTTCAGGAGCAAGAGCGACCTCTATGCCGAGGTTCTGGACTGCTTCTTCACCAATCCAAACTGGCGGCACAGGTGGAAGGGCGTGACGTTCGATCCGAACGCCAATCTGGGGCCGCAAATCGTCGAAGCCTATCTGTCGCGCGGGCACTTTGAGGACGTCGGGAACTCGTGCCCCTTGGTCGCATTGCCATCCGATGTGACGCGCAGCGGGATCGGGCCGCGACGGGCCTTCGAGAATGTGTTCGCGGCGATGGTCGAGTTGCTTCGGCGTGGCGCGCAAGACCGGCAAGCGCGCGATGCCTCCTCGGCGATCGCCGCGCTCTGCGTTGGCGGCATGGTGATCGCCCGCGCCATGACCGACGCGGGCCGCGCCGAGGATTTGCGCGATACCTGCCGCGACGTCGCGCTCGCGCTCGGCGGCTGGAACACGGCGCGGGCTATTAAGCGCCGCCGGTCAAAGTCTTGAACCAGTCGATCGCCTCTGGCGCGTCCCACGCCGCCGGGCCGACGGCGCGGCCGATTTCGCGGCCCTCAGGGTCGATCAGGATGGTCAGCGGCAGGCCATAGGCGCCGAACGCCCGGATCAGCGCGATGTTGGTGTCGATATAGGCGTCGAGCGCCTTGGCGCTGTGGGCGTCGAGAAAGCTGCGCGCCTCGGCCGGCGTGCCGCGCCCGACATCGACCGCGACGACGGCGATCCCGCCGGGCGGAACGGCGGATTTGAGCCGCGCCAGCGCCGGAAGCTCCTTCACGCAGGGGCCGCACCAGGTCGCCCACAGATTGAGCAGGACGTAGCGGCCCTTGAATGCGGCCAGCG
>CAZMHP010000374.1:0-2526 GCA_964566095.1 uncultured Rhizobium sp.
GGCGGCCCGATGCCGGCCTGTTCGTCGATTCCGACCTGTGGCCGAATTTGATCCTGGGCGCGCATGCGCAGGGCGTGAAACTGGCGCTGGTCAACGCGCGGATTTCGCAGCGGTCGTTCGAGGGCTGGCGCTGGGCGCGCAAGACCGTGGCCGCCCTCCTCGCCGCCTTCGACGTATGCCTGGCACAGGACGACGAGATCGCGGCGCGCTTTCGCGTGCTGGGCGCGCCGGACGTGCGCGTGGTGGGCAGCCTGAAGGAAGACGCGCCGCCCCTGCCCTTCGATCGCGGCAAGTTGGAATCGCTGATCGCCGCCATCGGTAACCGGCCGGTCCTGCTCGCGGCGCAGACCCATCCCGGCGAGGACGAGACGATCTTGCCGGCGCACGACATCCTGCGCCGCGATCATCCCGACCTTCTCACCATCCTCGTGCCGCGCCATCCGGCGCGCGGGGCCGATATCGCGATGCTGTGCGACACGCGGCCAGCGGTGCGACGCGCGGCGAACGGCGCGCTGCCGGCGCCGGGCACGGCGGTCTACATCGCCGACACGCTGGGCGAGCTTGGCCTGTTCTATCGGCTCGTCTCCTTCGCCTTCGTCGGCGGCACGCTGGTGCCGGTCGGCGGACACAATCCGTTGGAGCCGGCGCGGCTCGGCTGCGCCGTGATGGCCGGTCCGCACGTCTTCAACTCGCAATCGGCCTATGCCGCGATCTTCAAGGCGCAAGGGCGCGGGCTGGTGCGCAACAGCGCCGAGATCGCAGCGCTGGCGCACGCGCTGATCGGCGACGCGCAAGCGGCCAAGGCGCTGGGCGAAGCGGCGGCGCGCGGCGCGGCCTCGCTGGGCGGCGCCGTCGACAAGACCATCGCGGTGGTCGAAGCCTTCCTGGCCGGCCATGCGCCCGCCTGAGTTCTGGACCGCCAAAGACTTTCTCTCGCGGCTGCTGGTCGCGCTGCTGACGCCGCTGAGCTGGCTGTACGGCTGGACCGTGCACTACCGCGCGACGCATGCCCTGCCCTATCAGAGCGCGGCGAAGGTGGTGTGCGTCGGCAATCTGACGGCGGGCGGCACGGGCAAGACGCCGATCGCGATGACCATCGCGCGCGCCCTGATCGCGCGCGGCGCCAAGCCGGTATTCCTGACGCGAGGCTATGGCGGCAAGGTGCGCGGACCGGCCTTCGTCGCGGCCGACGATCGCGCCATCCATGTCGGCGACGAGCCGCTGCTGCTCGCCGCGGCGGCGCCGGTCATCGTCTCCGCCGACCGCGCGGCCGGCGCGCGGCTCGCCGAAGAGCACGGCTTCGACGTCATCGTGATGGACGACGGGCACCAGAATTTCTCGCTGCGCAAGGATTTGTCGTTCGTCGTGGTCGATGCCGAGACCGGCTTCGGCAACGGCCGCGTGCTGCCGGCTGGCCCGCTGCGCGAGCCGGTGCGGCAGGGCCTGGCGCGGGCCGACGCGGTGATCGTCAGCGGCAGCGGCAGTCCGGCGCTGTCCGGCTTCGCGGGTCCGGTCCTGCACGCGCGGCTGGTGGAGGATCGCAGTGTGCTCGCCCGCGGCACGCGCGTCGTCGCCTTCGCCGGCATCGGCCGGCCGGCGAAATTCTTCGCCTCGCTTGTCGCGCTCGGCATGGAGATCGCCGACCATCGCGCCTATGGCGACCACCATGTTTACACCCAGGCGGAAATCGCCCGGCTGAAGGCGCGGGCGCGTGCGACACAATCGACTTTGGTTACCACCGAAAAGGATTTTGCGCGGCTGACACCCGCGGAACGCGACGGCATCGTGGCGCTGCCCGTGCGCAGCGAATTTGCCGAGCAGGACGTCCTGGACGGCTTGCTTGACAGGCTCGTCCGCCCTGCGGTACCCGCCAAGGCATCATGACGGCCGACACCGGGGTTTCCTTGCCGCTTGCGAGCCGGCTGCGTTATGGCGCGGAGGCCGCGGTCTTCTTCGCCTATATCGGGCTGTGCCGGCTGATCGGACTGCGCGCCGCCTCCGCCGTGGGCGGGTTCATCGGACGCAACGTGTTCTATCGCGTCGGCCCCATCATGGACCGCGCGCGCGCCAATCTGCGCGCCGCCTTTCCCGAAAAGTCCGACGAGGAGATCGAGGCCGTCGTGCTGGAGATGTGCGACAACCTCGGCCGCACCGTCGCCGAATATGGCCATCTCGACAAGTTCTCGATGCATGGCGAGAACCCGCGCCTGGAGATCGTCAATCGCGAACTGGGCGACGCCGCGATCGCAAGCGGCAAGGGCGTGATGTTCTTCTCCGGCCACTTCGCCAATTGGGAGATGATGCCGTTCATCGCCACCCAGCTCGGCTATGAGGGCGGCGAGGTCTACCGGCCGCCGAACAACCCGATCATCGACCGCTGGTTGGTGACGCAGCGCGCCAAGAACGGCCCGGCCGAGCAGATCGCCAAGGGGCCGCGCGGCACGCGCAAGATCTTCACGCTGCTGCGCCGGGGCAAGGCGATCTTCCTGCTGACCGACCAGAAGACCAATGAGGGCATCGCGGCGC
>CAZMHP010000375.1:0-2520 GCA_964566095.1 uncultured Rhizobium sp.
GGTGCCCATACTTGGGGCCTGTCGCTCCTCGCGACACCAAATCTGGCGGACGGAATTCACCCCCCCGCCGAGGTTCCTGCCACACAGGTAGCGGGCCCGGCGACGGAGAACTGTCCCCGAAACGGTGGCGCGGAGGCGACGGAACAGGGGCCATTCGCTTAGCCGGGGATCTTACATCATGCGCATTCGCCGTCACTTCACGGTCGAGGGTCAGTCGCCCTACGAAGGCATCGAATTTCGGTCCGCCACGAGCGAAATCCGAAACCCCGACGGCTCGGTCGTGTTCTCCCAGACCGGGATCGACGTGCCGGCGAGCTGGAGCCAGGTCGCCTGCGACGTGCTCGCGCAGAAATATTTCCGCAAGGCAGGCGTCCCCACCGCGCTGAAGCCCGTGCCGGAGGACGGCATCCCGGAGTTCCTGTGGCGCAAGACGGGCGACACGAAAGAAACGCGCGGCGAGAACTCGGCCACGGAGGTGTTCGACCGCCTTGCCGGCACCTGGGCCTATTGGGGCTGGAAGGGCGGCTATTTCGACTCGGAAGCCGACGCGCGCGCCTTCAAGGACGAACTCTCCTACATGCTGGCGAACCAGATGGCGGCGCCCAACAGCCCGCAATGGTTCAACACCGGCCTGCATTGGGCGTACGGAATCGACGGCCCGAGCCAGGGTCACTACTACGTCGACCACAAGACCGGCCGGTTGACCAAGTCCGCGAGTTCTTACGAGCACCCGCAGCCACATGCCTGCTTCATCCAGTCCGTCGCCGATGACCTCGTCAACGAGGGTGGCATCATGGATTTGTGGACGCGCGAGGCGCGGCTGTTCAAATACGGCTCGGGCACCGGCACGAACTTCTCCTCGTTGCGCGGCGAGAACGAGAGGCTGTCGGGCGGCGGCAAGTCGAGCGGCCTGATGAGCTTCCTGAAGATCGGCGACCGCGCGGCGGGCGCGATCAAGTCGGGCGGCACCACGCGGCGCGCCGCGAAGATGGTCATCGTCGACGTCGATCATCCCGATATCGAGCAGTTCATCGAGTGGAAGGTGATCGAGGAGCAGAAGGTCGCCGCGATGGTCGCCGGCTCCAAGCTCGCCGAGCGTCATCTCAAGGCGGTGCTGAAGGCCTGCATCAACTGCCAGGGCTCCAACGACGACTGCTTCGACCCGAAGAAGAATCCGGCGCTGCGCCGCGAGGTGAAGGCCGCGCGCAAATCGATGATCCCGGACAACTATATCGAACGCGTCATCTCCTTCGCCAAGCAGGGTTTCAAGGAGATCGACTTCAAGGTCTACGACACCGATTGGGACTCGGAAGCCTATCTGACGGTCAGTGGCCAGAACTCCAACAACTCGGTGCGCGTGACGGACGCGTTCCTGGACGCGGTGCTGGAAGACAAGGACTGGAACCTCACCTATCGCGGCTCGAACAAGATCGCCAAGACGGTGAAGGCGAGCGAGTTGTGGGAGAAGATTTCCTATTCCGCCTGGGCCTGCGCCGATCCGGGCATCCAGTTCCATTCCACCATCAACGATTGGCACACCTGCCCGGCGGGCGGCGACATCCGCGCCTCCAACCCGTGCTCCGAATACATGTTCCTGGACGACACGGCGTGCAATCTCGCCTCGCTGAACCTGATGGCATTCAGGAAGGACGTCGACGGCGGCGCCAAAGTGTTCGACGTCGAAGCGTTCGAGCATGGTTGCCGGCTGTGGACCGTGGTGCTCGAGATTTCGGTGCTGATGGCGCAGTTCCCGTCCAAGGAGATCGCGCAGCTTTCCTACGACTACCGCACGCTCGGCCTGGGCTTCGCCAATATCGGCGGCCTTCTGATGGCGGCGGGCATCTCCTACGACAGTCGCGAAGGCCGTGCGATCGCCGGCGCGATCAGCGCCGTGATGACCGGCGTCTCCTACGCCACCTCGGCCGAAATGGCGGGCGAACTGGGGCCGTTCCCGGAATACGCCAAGAACAAGGACGCGATGCTGCGCGTGATGCGCAACCATCGCCGCGCCGCGCATGGCGAGAAGACCGGCTATGAGGGGCTGGCCACCCTGCCCGTGCCGCTCGATCTCGCGGCGGTGGCGAACAAGGAGCTGGCCTTCGCGGCCCAACGCGCCTGGGACGACGCGGTGTCCTTGGGCGAAGGCTTCGGCTATCGCAACGCGCAATCGACCGTGATCGCGCCGACCGGCACGATCGGTCTCGTCATGGATTGCGACACCACCGGCGTGGAGCCGGACTTCGCGCTGGTGAAGTTCAAGAAGCTGGCCGGCGGCGGCTATTTCAAGATCATCAACCGCTGCGTGCCCGAGGCGCTGCAGACGCTGCAATACGGCCAGGCGCAGATCGACGACATCGTCGCCTATGCGGTCGGCCACGGCACGCTGGAAGGTTTCGCCGGCGCGCTCAACCACGAGGCGCTGCGCGCCAAGGGCTTCGGCGACGATCAGATCGAGAAGATCGAGGGCGCGCTGGAATCGGCGTTCGACATCCGCTTCGTGTTCAACAAGTGGACGCTGGG
>CAZMHP010000376.1:0-2516 GCA_964566095.1 uncultured Rhizobium sp.
GGCACGGTGCGGCGCAGGAAATCGGTCGGCGGCACGAAATCGGCGTCGAAGATCGCGACATAGGGCGCGTCGCTGTGCGCCAGGCCGAAGGCGAGATTGCCGGCCTTGAAGCCGGAGCGCTCGCCGCGGCGCAGCACTTTGAGATTCACCCCTGCGGGCACCACGCTCATGATGGCGCGGACCAGATCCTCCGGATTGCCCTTGCGGCCGTCGTCGAGGACCTGGATTTCGAGCTTGTCCTGCGGCCAATCGAGCCGGGCCGCGGCGGCGGCGACGCGCACCGCCAGCGGGCCTTCGTCGCAGACCGGAAGCTGGACGAGGACACGCGGCAGCACTTCGTCGGGCAGTTTGGGCATGCGCACGCGCGGCCGCTCGCGGAACAGGCGGAAATAGCCGAGCACGACGAGCTGGAGCGACAGGGCCGCGATGACGCACAGCACGCCGGCCAGCAGGCATTGCAAAATGAGCGATAAACCGGTCATGCGAAGCGTTCGGACCCCACTCGAATTCCGAAGATAACGCCCCGTTGGCCGGGGAGGTGCAGTTGCGAAGGAATTTGTAACGGACGGTCAGCTTTAGCAAGGCCGCCACGGCCGCTCAATCGAGGGTGCGCCGGAAGCGCAGCAGGGCGACGGTGCCCACCGCGAACAGAAAGAGAATAAGCGGCCAGACATCGGGCCAGATTTCGGCCCAGCCATTGCCTTTGAGCAATATGCCGCGGACAACCCTGAGGAAGTGCGTGACCGGCAGGACCTCGCCGATCCACTGCGCCCAGACCGGCATGCCCCGGAAGGGGAAGGCAAAACCCGACAGAAGGATGGCCGGCAGCAGGAAGAACACCATCATCTGCATGGCCTGAAGCTGGCTTTGCGCAATGGTGGAGAAGGTGTAGCCGACCGCGAGATTGGCGGCGATGAAGACCAGCGCCACGGCGCTCAGCAACCACAGCGAGCCGATCATCGGCACATGGAAGATCGCCCAGGCGGCCAGCAGCACCAGCGCCGCCTGGATAAAGCCGATCAGGATGTTGGGCGCGATCTTGCCGATCATGATCTCGAGCGGCGTCACCGGCATGGCGAGCAGGTTCTCGTAGGTGCCGCGCTCGCGCTCGCGGGTGAGCGCCATCGACGTCATCAGCACCATGGTCATGGTCAGGATGATGCCGAGCAGGCCCGGCACGATGTTGTACTGGGTGACGATCTCCGGATTGTAGAGCCGGTGGATCACCGCGGTGAAGGCGGGCGCCGGCAGCGCGCGGATCGCAAGCGGCCCCTTCAGATCGTCGCGCAGCGCGTCGGTCGCGATCTCGCCCAGCGCGCCGACCGCGTTGGACGCCGAGGCCGGATCGCTGGCATCGGCCTCGATGAGCAGTTCCGGCCCCGCGCCGCGCACCAGGTCGCGGCTGAAATTGGTCGGGATCTCTACGACGAAGGAGACCTTGTCCTCGGCCAGCAGCCGATGCGCCTCTTTCGGATCGTCGGTCGCGCGGACGACGTCGAAATAGCCGGAGTTGTTCAGCGCCGCGACGATCGCATTGGAGAAAGTGCCCGGATCCAGGATCGCCACCGCGGTCGGCAGATGCTTGGGATCGTTGTTGATGGCGAAGCCGAACAGCAACAGCTGCATCAGCGGCACGCCCAGGATGAGGCCGGCGGTCAGCCGGTCGCGCCGCAGCTGAATGAACTCCTTGACGAGCATCGCGAAGACGCGTCTTGGAGAAATCATCACCCCCTCCGTCCTTCGCCGCTGACGCGGCTACGGACACCTCCCCCACCGGCGTGCTTCGCACGCGCGGGGGAGGCGGACCTCTGGAATTCCTCCGCAGACGCGCTCACGCGAAGTCCCCCCGGCCCTGCTCCTGGAGCTGGATGAAGACGTCTTCGAGGCTCGGCTTGGCTTCGCGGATCGAAAGCCCCGCTTGCGCGCGGAACGGCGCCAACGCGGCTTCGAGCGCGTTCCTGTCCTTGCCGCTGACATGCAGCGCGGCGCCGAAGAAGGCGACGAATTCGACGCCCGGATACCCGCGCAGCCGCGCGGCCAGAGCGCGCGCGCCCTCGCCTTCCACGACGAACGTATGAAGATCCGATCGCGCGATCACCTCGGCGACCGTGCCGCGCGCGACGATGTCGCCCAGATTGATGTAGACGATGCGGTCGCAGCGCTCCGCCTCGTCCATGTAATGCGTGCTGACGAGGACGGTCAGGCCTTCGCCGGAAAGCCGGTGGATCTCGTCCCAGAAATCGCGCCGCGCTTTGGGATCGACGCCGGCCGTCGGCTCGTCAAGCAGCAGCATCTTGGGGCTATGCAGCATGCAGGCGGCGAGCGCGAGACGCTGCTTCCAGCCGCCGGAGAGATCGCCGGCGAGCTGCGCCTGGCGCTTGACGAGGCCCAGACGCTCCAGTGCGCCGGTCACCGCGGCGCGCGCCTTGGGCACGCGGTACATGCGCGCGGCGAAATCCAGATTCTCGCGGATCGACAGATCCTCCCAGAAGCTGAACTTCTGGGTCATGTAGCCG
>CAZMHP010000377.1:0-2510 GCA_964566095.1 uncultured Rhizobium sp.
GTTGGAGCCGATGCGCTTGGAGATGTTGAGCGAAATCGTCGGCTGGCCGTTCACCTGCGCATAGGTCGTGGGGTCGTAGAAGGTGCGCCGCACCTGCGCCACGTCCGACAGCTTGACGGTCGAATTGGCGTTCGAGCGGATCGGCAGGTTGAGCAGGTCGCTCGCATTCTCGATCACGCCGGGCACTTTGACGGCGAAGCTGCCATGGCCGGTGTCGATCAGTCCCGCGGCGATGAGCTGGTTGTTGTTGGAGACGGCGGCGAACAGTTCCTGCTGGGTGATGCCATAGGCTTCGAGCTTGGCCGGATCGATGACGATCTCCAGCATCTCCTTGCGCTCGCCGGCGATGTCGACGTCCAGCACGCTGGGCACCAGCCGGATTTCCTCCTTGAGGTCGCGCGCCAGCTTGAGCAGCGTGCGTTCCGGCACGTTGCCCGACAGGGCCACGGAGATCACGGGCTGCAGCGCGACGTTGAGCTCGGTGACGCTGGGCGGATCGGCCGCCTGCGGCAGCAGCGAGCGCGTCTCGTCGACCTGGGCGCGAACGTCCTCCAGCGCCTTCTGCTTGTTGAAGTTGACGTCGAATTCCAGGATGACCACGGCGACGCCCGAATAGGCGCGCGCCGTCATCGTCTTGACGCCCTCGACCGAGCGCAGGCCGGCCTCGAGCGGCTTGATTAACAGCCTTTCGCTGTCCTCCGGGCTGATGCCGGGATAGGTGACCTGGACGATCAGCACCGGGATCGGAATGTCGGGCTGCGCTTCCTTGGGAATTTCGATGAAGGCGACGATGCCCGCGATGATCACCACGACGATCAGCGCGATGACGACACGGGTGTTGTTGACCGCCCACTCCACGATCCTGGTCATGACGCGCTACCACCCTTTTGCGGCACGGCATCGACATGCTGGCCGTTGGTGACGAATTGCTGGCCCACGGTGATGACATTCACGCGCTGGGGCAGGCCCGCGACCCACATCCCATCGGGTCCGTCCGACACCACCGTGACCGGCATGAAGGCGACCGATCCGTTGACGACGGTGCGCACGCCGATGCGCCCGGACTCGTCCAGTACCAGAATTCCCGGCGAGATATGCTGCGCCTTCACCCGCTTCACGGAAACATGAATGTCGGCGCTCACGCCGTCGCGCAGCTTGGCGTCGGGGTTGGGCAGTTCCACCTCGATGCGGAAGGCGCGCGTCATCTGGTCGGCGCGATCGGCCACGAAGCTGATCTTGCCCTGTACGGCCTCGCCGGTGACGAGATTGACCGTGGCGCTGTCGCCCAGCGCGATCTGGCCGACATCTTGTTCCGACACCGTGCCGACCGCGAGATAGGGCTCGGGCGCGATGACCATTTCGCACTTGTCGCCGGGGCGCATGTAATCGCCGACATTGACATAGCGGTCGTCGACGATGCCGTCGAACGGCGCGCGGATATGGGTGTTGGAAAGCGCGACGTTCATCGTCGCCAGCCCCGCTTGCGCTTGCGCATAGGCCGCTTGGGCCTGCGCCAGCTGCGTCTTGGAGCGGAAGCCCTGGCTGTAGAGATCCTGCGCGACCTGCAACTCCTTCTGGGTCTGGGCCATCAGCGCGGCCGCCTGGGCGACGCGTGCGCTGCGGTCGTTGTTCTTGATCTCGCAGAGCGTGTCGCCCTTCCTCACCCGATCGCCCTTGTCGAAGTGGATGGCCTGCACCAAACCCTCGACCTCGGCGCGGACGTCGACCTCGTTCTTCGCCTGGGTGCGGCCGCGCACGGTGATCGTCGCGTTCCGCTCCGACGCCGTCAGCAGGCTCACGCTCACCCGCGGGATGCCCGATGTCTTGAGGTCCGCGTCGGACGTGCTCGTCGGCGTGGCTTGGCCGCCGAACAGGCCGGTCGCGATCCAAACCGCGACCACCAGGGCGATACCGCCCGCCCATTGATAGCGCGGCTTCAGGCGCAGCCAGAATTCGGGCATGACGCGTCCGTAGAGGCGGCTGATCGTGGATTCGCTGTCGTCCGACATGGCTACCTTGTCACTCGGCCGCCTGGGCCGCTCGTTGTTCTTCGATCTCCGCGCGATGCGCGGTGAGGAAATCCAGGATCGCCGCATAGACGGCGCGACCGAAGCCGGAAACGAACCGTTCGCCTCCTGACTTGGATGCTTCGTCGTGCCCATCCAGTTGCGCAAGCTTGCCCTGCACCTGCGCGATATAGTCATCGAGCATTCCCCCGACGCGGCTTTGCGGCAACAGATCGGCGAAAAGCATCGCGAACACGAAGGGCGAGCGGTGGCGGTCCTCGGGCAATGGCTTGAGCAGCGACGCGATGAACGCGCTGCGGCCGGTCGGTGTGATCGAGTAGACCTTGCGGTCCGGCCGCTTGTCCTGCGCCTCGGCGCGCACCGAGACATAGCCTTCGTCGGTCAGCCGGTTCAGCGCCGGATAGATCGACCCGAAGCTCGCCTCGACGAAATGCTGATAGCCGTCGTCCTCGAACAGCTTCTTGATCTCATAGCCGGTGGCGT
>CAZMHP010000378.1:0-2494 GCA_964566095.1 uncultured Rhizobium sp.
AGTCACCGCTGCGGTGAAGAAAACCGCCAAGCTGTGCGAGAGCCTCGGCCACATCGTCGAGGAGACCGATCCGCCGGTCGACGCCGGCGCGCTGGTCAATGCATTCTCCACTGTGTGGTGCGCCAATGTCGCCTATCAGCTCGACACGCTCGAGCAGTTGACCGGAATCGCGCCGTCGCTCGACGTCGTCGAAGGCCTGACGCTCGGGCTCTATCGCATGGGCAAGGTTATAAGCGCGGTGGCGCTGACCCAGGCGCGCCAGACCATGATGCGGGCCGGCCGCCAGTTTGCCGCCTGGCACCAGACCTATGATTGCTGGCTCACCGCGACGCTCGGGCGCCCGCCGATGAAGCTGGGCACGATCGACATCGACGAGACCGATATCCAGAAGGGCTTCGCGCCGAATTTCGGATATGTCCCCTTCACCTCGATGCAGAATTCGACCGGCACGCCGGGCATCAATGTGCCGCTCAATTGGAACAAGGCCGGCCTGCCGCTAGGCGTGCAGTTCACCGCCCGCGCCGGCGGGGAGATGACTTTGCTCAAGCTTGCCGCCGAACTCGAAAAGGCGTCACCTTGGGCGCATCGCTATGCCAATGTGAGGATCTGAAGATGGCTTTCGCAGAATACAGCGATTTTGACGGTCTGGGACTGGCGCGCCTGGTGCGCACGGGCGAGGTCACGCCGCTCGAGCTACTCGAGGAAGCGATCGCGCGGATCGAGCGCCACAATCCGACGCTCAACGCCGTCGTGCATAAGGCCTATGACGAGGCGCGCGCGGTGGCCAAGGTCAAGCTGCCGGACGGGCCGTTCAAGGGCGTGCCGTTCCTGATCAAGGACATCGGCATGGAGGTCGCCGGCTGGCCGATGACCGACGGTAGCGCGCTGCTCGCCGGCTATGTCTCGCCTGCCGACTCCGAACTCACCAGGCGATACCGCGCCGCCGGCATGGTCCTGTGCGGCAAGACCAACACGCCGGAGTTCGGCATTCCCGGCACGACCGAGGGCCGCTTCCTCGGCAATTGTCACAATCCGTGGAATCCCAATCACAGCACCGGCGGCTCGTCCGGCGGCGCGGCCGCCTGCGTCGCGGCCGGCATCGTGCCGATGGCGCATGCCTCGGACGGGCTGGGATCGATCCGCATTCCCGCCGCGCAATGCGGGCTGTTCGGCATGAAGCCGACGCAGTCACGCAATCCCAGCGGCCCCGACCATCGCGGCCGCGCCCATGGGCTTGTCGTCGATCACGTGGTGACGCGCAGCGTGCGCGACAGCGCCGCGATGCTCGACTGGACCGGCTATCCGGAAGACAACGTGCCCTACGCGCCGGCGCCGAAGAACCGTCCCTATACCGATGAAATCGCGACCGCGCCCGGCCGCCTGCGCATCGCCTATTGCGCCGAAACCATCCAGGACACGCCGCTGCATCCCGACGTGCAGGCGACGTTCGAGAAGACGGTGAAGCTTTGCGGCGAACTCGGTCACACGATGATCGAACTGCCGAAACTCGAGGCGAATCTGCGCCGGCTTTACAAGGCGCAGGGCTATGTCTCCGGCGCGGTGTCCGTCGTGGGTTACGAAGAATGGGCCGAGAAGATGCAGCGGCCGCTCGACATCACGACGCTGGAGTGGCTTGCGCTGGTCGGCTATCGCGCCGCCAAGGAGCTGACGCCAAAGGACGTGGCCTGGGGTCTTCAGACGATCCGGCTCGTCGGACGCCAGATTCTCGCACTGTACCGCGACTTCGACGTGCTGTTGCAGCCGATCCAGATCACGCCGCCGCCGCCCCTGGGCTTCCTCGATCCGATGAACGTGCGGGCGCGCGAGTTCAACCGCCGCCAGGGCCAGACCTTCGGCCTCACCCCGCTCGCCAATCTCACCGGCCAGCCCGCGATGTCGGTGCCGATGGCGCTGTCGTCCGACCGGCTGCCGTTGGCGATGATGTTCAGCGCGCGCTACGGCGACGAAGCCACGCTCTTCCGCCTTGCCGCCCAGCTCGAACAGGCCAACCCCTGGATCGGCCGCAAACCGCCGATCTGGAATTAGCCGTGACTAGCGTCATGCGCGCCGCAGCCATTGCCATGGCGTGCTTCGCGATTGCCGCTGCGCCCGCCAAGCCGCCCGTGCTCGACGCGACTCGCCAGGCGCTGGTCAAAGCCGTGGCCGCGCATGATTGGAACGGGGTCGCGAACCTCACCGCATGGCCGCTTGTGATCGACATGTATGCCGCGCCGGCTCGCCTGACCAAGGCGCAGTTCCTGAAAGATCCCCGCAAGCTTGCCGTTTTGTTCGGCGACGGCGACAAGGACCTGCTCGCCTGCGTCGCGGCCGCGCCGCTCGCCTATCAGAGCAATCGCAAGGAGTTCGGCTACGACACCTGGCTCGCCGACTGCAACGGCAACGAGTTCTATTTCGGTCTGCGCGACGGCAAGGCGCTGTTCGCCGCCTACCAGAACATCAACGAGTGATCAGTCCTCCAGCGGATTGAGCCAGC
>CAZMHP010000379.1:0-2480 GCA_964566095.1 uncultured Rhizobium sp.
GCACGCGCGTCTCGTCCTCGTGGAACAGCCGCCACAGCAATTGCTCGGCGCCGAGGCCGGTGTCGAGCAATTCGATGTCCTCGACCGTGCTGAGGAACAGCGAGAGCCGCTCCCAATCGTCGTCGGCGCCTTGGCCCTCCGGCGTCGCCTGCAGCATGATGCCGCCGGCGCGCCAGGTCGGCTCCGCCTTGCCCGGCACGAAGAGCGGCGCGGCGGCGAGGCGCAGCACGGTGGGCAATTGCTCGGACTGCACGAAATAGGTTTCGGCCGAGGCCGCGACGCCGGCCGGATTGAGCTCGACGATGCCTTGATAGGTCTTGCCGCCGCGCTGGGGCTCGATCGTGATCGCCATCGAGCCGTCGCCGGCCAGCGCTTCGAAGCTCACCGGTGCGCCGAGCGCCGCGAAGCGCTCGGCATCGACGCGGCCATAGCCGCGCAGGCCGATCGGCGCGTTCGCCTTGGCCGCGCCGAAATAATCGGCGGTGAGCAGATCGAGCGGCCCGTCCGACTTGGTCTGGATGGTGAGGCGGCCGTCGAGCTTCAGCGAGGTGCCGAGGATCGCGGCCAGCGCCAGCGTCTCGCCGACGGCGCGCGCGGCGGGCTCGGGCAGCGTGTGCGCCAAGAGCGCGCGCGTGACGGAGGATTCCAGGCGCACCATGCGGCCGCGCAGGCCCACGGCCGGCAGGTCGAACGGCAGAACGAAATCCGCTTGCGGCGCGTGGGCGTAGGATTTGGGGGACATGGGCTTTCTATATGGGATGCGGTGGCGGGAATACAAATCGGCGTGAGTCATCTGTGTTCCCTTCTCTCCTGCTGTCATCCCGGGCGACCCCGGCCTTGAGCCGGGGGAGGCCCGGGACCTATCGAGACATTTGCTCCATGGGGCCCGGCTCTGCGCGATGCGTCCGTACGCTGTCGCTACGGACCATCGCTTGG
Source organism: uncultured Rhizobium sp. (assembly GCA_964566095.1). Taxonomy (GTDB): domain Bacteria; phylum Pseudomonadota; class Alphaproteobacteria; order Micropepsales; family Micropepsaceae; genus Rhizomicrobium. Next base: position 937 of record CAZMHP010000379.1, read on the forward strand.
CCGGGATGACAGCGAGAATGAAAAAAGGCGGGACGCAGCCGCCGGCGGAACGCTTGTTCCCTACAGCACGGATGCACCCGCCCCGGTTCGCGCTCGACAGGCCGGCCTGCGAGCGGCGCGCCATCGCGCGCGGCCGCTAAGCACCTTCGCGTCCCCACCTCGGTTGGAGCGGCGGCGTCATCGCCCGCGAAGCGATGCCGGCCTCCGCACGGACGCGCGCGAGTGCGCATCCTTGCCCTGTATGTCTCGCGCGTTGCGTCGACCCACGCCGGCCCGGCGCCCGGGCTGCGCTTTTCGCGCGGCACGGGATGGAGAGGCTTCCCTTTTTGTGAGGGTCTGATGTGGGGCGATGCAACCTTGAGTTCAAGGGGTGATTAGAATTATATTTCGGGTTTATCCCCTTGAAGCATGTGTCTAGAGCCATCCCATAATAACAAATCCGTCGGTATGCCGATTGTACCGGAGGGGGCGATCTACCACCCCCTCCTTCACCGTGTACAAAGGGGGCAGCCCAAATGCCGCCGCCCTAGATTGAGGGCTCGGGGGACGGTCAGTAGAATTGGCCGTCTCCCGGCCCCAAATTCGGCATACGGCGTAGTCTGCAAAATCTGATAGTAAGGTCAGCCTCTTACAAAAATCACGCAATCTTATTTCAAGCCGACTGCAATTTCCTTACCACAAGCCTTTAATTTTGCTTTTTATAAATCAAAGGCCGCGATTCGCGCTCGGTATGCAGTCAGGACAGGCAACAACAGTCAGCAAGCCGCCTGTCCTGAAGCATCGTCACGAAAGCGAGAACCCCGATGCCCGTTCGTCCCGAATGCCCATCGTGGCATGCCGCTTTAAGATGAGCGGCCCCGCTAGGAGCGGGCCGATCTTGTTAGAGCAGGATCGGCCCATTCCCAAGCTATGCATACCCGGCGCTTTTCGAAACTAGCGGGACAAGGATGCCGGGCTGGTCACACCGGCGATAAGACGATTGCCGATCTGAACCCTAACGATTGGAACGATATTCGAGAAATCCGCTTGAACCTTCGTGCCAGCAGGCAACACTGTGCAGCCGAAGGTTTCGGGACTTGGCTTCGTTGGGGTCCCCCGAATCAGTGCTGATTGTCCTCGTGTGACCTGATCGACAAATAAGTCCGATTGGTACTGCAAGCGTAAATGCATGACCATATCAACGGTATTATAGTCGGGACACACAACAGCCCCCTGATAAGGACCCACATCTCGTACGATCGCATTATAAGCTGATGGGGTAATTCTTGGAGGTGCCTCCACCTTGAAGCTAACAATAATCACTGTTTTTTGCTCGCCAGCAATTATTTCGGCGGTGCATAGAATATCCGAAAGGATGTCTTTCTTTATGAATAACTTACAGCCCCCATCTTCGACCGGAGTGGCGACCCTCGGAGTTAGATAGACACGATCAACCCCGAGTAGACCTTCTTTTGTCCAGCCAGCAAAGGCTAAAGGGACCCCTTGAGCCGCGTGCTTTTCTACGAATTGGATCATAAGATGGGTATCTGTCGGATGATCCAGGG
>CAZMHP010000380.1:0-2468 GCA_964566095.1 uncultured Rhizobium sp.
GGAACACGCCGGACAGGATCTTCACCGTGTCCGGCTCCTGGCGCTGGGTGACGAATTTCGATTGCCCCGGCCGGCGCCGGTCGAGATCGGCCTGGATGTCGGCCTCGCTCAGCGCGATGCCCGGCGGGCAGCCGTCGATCACGCAGCCGATCGCGGGCCCATGGCTCTCGCCGAAGGTCGTGACGCGGAACAGGTGGCCGAAGGTGTTGAACGACATTCCTAGTCGCCGAAAAAGGTTTCCGTACCATGCGACAATCGCATGATTCCGGCATGCGGTGGTTTGTAGTCTTTCGTCTGCTCCGGCGTAAGCCCAAGGACATGCGCCCGGATCGTCCGCGCCGGGCCGTAATGGGTGACGATCACGGCATCGCGCCTCAGCGTCGGCAGGAAACGGCCGACCCGCTCGTGCAGGCTGGCCCAGCTCTCGCCGCGCGGGCGCACATAGTCCCAGTCATCCTTGTCGTCGAGCCCGGGCAGTTTCGGATCAAGGTTCGCGATCTCGTCGCGCGTCATCCAGGTGTGGTCGCCGAAATGGATTTCCATGAGGCGGTGGTCGGCGCGATAGCCTGTCGGCGGCAGGCCGGCCGCCTCGCGGACAAGCTCCATCGTGGCGCAGGTCCTGTGGAGCGGGCTTGCGAAGAAATCGAAGCCGGCAAGATCGCCCGCGATCTCCCTGAGCAGCGCGCCATTGCCGCGCGCCTGCGCGCGTCCCCTGGCCGTCAACGGCGAGTCGTCCCACGACGCCGCGCGGCCGGCGATATTGTGCTCGCACTCGCCGTGCCGGATCACGTAGAGCGTGAGGGCACGCAAATCGGTCATCGGCTCTGCGGCAGGTCCAGCCGCACGACCTCGCGACCGGTCACGCGGAATATGCAGCCCTGCGGCTCGTCCAGCGCCGACATCTGCTTCCATGTCATGTCGGCGAACAGCCCGCGCAGGATGCGCGTCGCAGCCCCATGGCTGACCGCGAAGGTGTCGCGTTCGAGGCTGTCGACAAAGGCGGTCATGCGCGCCGCCACATCGGCATAGTTCTCGCCGCCGCCGGGCACGCGAACGTTCCACTTGTCGGCGGCGCGCGCCGCGTATTCCTTGGGGAAGCGGTGCTCGGCTTCCGCGTCGGTCAGCCCGTCCCAGGCGCCGAGATTGATCTCGATCAGCCGCGCGTCCAGGCGATAGCCATCCATCGGCATTCCCAGCGTGTCGCGCACCAGCCCCATCGTCGCCTGCGCCCGCGTCAGCGGACTGCAGACATAGTCCAGTTCGGGAAAAGACGGCACGTCGGCGCGCAGGATTTCGCCCAGGTCGCGGGCCTGCTGCACGCCCTTCGCCGTCAAGGCGGTGTCGACCGTGTGGCCCTGGAAGCGTTTTTCGACATTCGCCTCGGTCTGACCGTGGCGGCAGAAATAGAGCGTCAGGCCCCGGCCGACCTCAAGCGCCATCGGATTTCGTGACGGCGATGTCGGGCGCGTCCTCGGCCTTCATGCCGACCACGTGATAGCCGGCATCGACATGCAGGCACTCGCCCGTCACCGCCTGGCCGAGATCGGAGAGAAGGAACAGCGCCGTGTTGCCGACCTCGTCGATCGTCACGGTGCGGCGGAGCGGCGAGTTCAGCTCGTTCCATTTCAGGATATAGCGCGAATCCGCGATGCCGGCGAAGGCCAGCGTCTTGATCGGCCCGGCCGAGATCGCGTTGACGCGGATGTTCTTCTTGCCGAGATCCTCGGCCATGTAGCGCACGCTCGCCTCGAGCGCGGCCTTGGCGACGCCCATCACGTTGTAGTGCGGCATCACCTTCTCGGCGCCGTAATAGGTCAGCGTCACCATCGAGCCGCCCTTCGTCATCATCTTTTCGGCGCGCTGCGCCACGGCGGTGAACGAATAGCAGGAGATGTCCATCGTCATCCGGAAGTTCTCCGGCGTGGTGTCGACATAGCGGCCCTTGAGCTGCTCCTTGTCGGAGAAGGCGATGGCATGCACCACGAAATCGATGCTGTCCCACTTCTTCGCGAGCTCGGCGAAGGCGCCGTCGATCGAACCCTGGTTGCTCACGTCGCAATCGATCATCGCCGCGGGATTGAGCTTCTCGACCAGCGGCACGACCCTCTTCTTGAAGAGATCGCCCTGATAGGAGAATGCGAGCTCTGCGCCCGCGTCGTGCAGTGCCTGGGCGATGCCCCAGGCGATGGAATGGCTGTTGGCAACGCCCATGATGAGGCCGCGCTTGCCCTTCATGAGTCCTTCAAAGGCCATGTCCTGTCCGCTCCCTGAGACGCCCCTCGCGCCCGCCCTCTGTGGCGGGAAACATGAGAGAATTCAAGGACAATTGCTGACTCCGGGTCAGCCCGGTTGACGGCTCATCCGGCCATACCCACAATTCGAACAACGAGAAGACGGCGAACCGGGAGGAACATCATGGGATATGCGGGCACGCGCATCATGTGCGATGCGGACAGCCACATCATGGA
>CAZMHP010000381.1:0-2466 GCA_964566095.1 uncultured Rhizobium sp.
GCCCCTTGCTATCGAGCGACCCCATCACCGTCGACATGAACGGCAGGCTGGTCATTGGCGTTGGCGTCCCCCGTGCGTCCGCTGGGGGCTTTGGGCTGATTTGACGCTTCGGCCGGGATGGCTGGCGGTTCAAGCCCCTGGGACAATATGGGATAGCATGGGTGAAACCACCCGGTCAATGGAAAAACGTAGCAAATTGAGGGGGATAGGACATCTACCTATGGACTCGACTCATCAATGGGTGGGGTCAGCATGAACGAATGAGAAACACCGTAAGCTTGTGGTGACCGAGGTAAACATTTTCTTAACGGCAGACGGGAACCAGGTCATATCGGTCTCTGTGATTTCTGTCCTACGTCCCAAGGTTGTAGCGTGGAGCCCCGAGGGCTGGGCATCGGCCCTTTGCCGAAAAGACGGTGGCGAGCGCCGACATGAAAGCGCATGTGAGGACCGCAAATCGAGAGATACGGCGACATGAGCGACGCGATCATCCTCAAACCCATCGGTTTCGTGCGCGGCGGGCGCAGCGAGCCGATCGACGACGATTGGGATCAGGTCGAGGCGCGCATCGAACTCGATCCCGCGCACTTCAAACCCGATGCGACCGCCAGCCTCGGCGATTTCTCCCACATCGAAGTGGTGTTCCACTTTAACCGCGTGCCCGACGACGAAATCCATGCCGGGGCGCGCCGCCCGCGCGGCCGTGCCGATTGGCCGCTGGTCGGGATCTTCGCACAGCGCGGCAAGGGCCGGCCCAACCGCATCGGCGTGACGGTGTGCACGCTGCTGTCCGCCGAGGGGCTGACCTTGCGCGTGAGGGGTCTCGACGCCATCGACGGCACACCGGTGCTCGACATCAAGCCGGTAATGAGCGGCTTTCTGCCCCGCGGATCGGTGCGCGAACCGCAATGGGCGAAGGAACTCATGGCCGGATATTGGTGAGCGAACGCCAGCGATATTGAAGCGGAGAGCCGCTTTCCGACGAGCACTACGCAATTCTACGCATTCAATTCCTCACGGACGTAAACCGTCGGTTAGCCACGCAGCGCCTAAAACGGCGCATTGCGAGGAACCACGTGAACTTTTTCGACAAGCAGGTGGCGGAACGGGCGATCGATGCGCTTCATCTGGAGCGCTCGAACCGGGAACTCGCGGCGCGCTGGCTGGAGCTGTGGCAAGGCAATGCATTGCCGCCGCGCGAGGCCTTCCGGCCGGCGAACTTCAAGCCGTTCCTTTCCACGATCGCGCTGTTCAATGTCGTGCCGGACGAGAGCGTCACGATCCGGCTCGCGGGCACGCGCTTTTCGCACATCCTGGGCCGCGAGATCACCGGTCTGGACTGGATCGCCGCGGCGGCGGAAGAACATCGCGCCGCGCGGCTCAAGATTTTTTCCGACATCGCGCGCGGCGCGATTTTGGTCGATTACCGCCGGTTCGCGACCGTTGACGGCGAGGACTATGTCTCCGAGGAAATGGCGCTGCCTTTCGCCCCGGACGCGCATGGCATCACCCAGGTTCTGGCACATGCGAATATTCCGATCGATCGCTATTTGAGGATCAAGTCCGTCGCCCAGGCGGTGGGCGGGCAGGCGGATTTCAAATTGGTGCCGCTGATAAGGGTGAACGATGCGGCTGGGCACGCGGCGAGGGATTCTGCTATAGTCGCCGCATGAGCGTCGATGAGATCAAGAAGAACATCACTAGGCTTTCCGACCAAGACCGGGCGAAACTGCGCGCCTGGTGGGACGAATTGGACGCTGCCGCCTGGGATCGCCAGATTGAGACCGACATCAAGGCCGGTAAGTTCGACGAACTGGCGGCCGAGGCGATTGCCGAGCACAAGGCCGGACTTAGCCGCAAGCTATGATCGAATGAACGCGTCATATTCCGCGTGCGTTCCGATCCAAATCCACAGAATGCCGTCGTCGATATCGACACCGACTGCGCGATAGTGATTACCCACGCGGGCGCTCCAGTACTCTCCCACGCGCTTGCGTTGGAGAGAGGGATGCCGAGGATTTTGCTCCAATAGCTTGTAGTTCTTGTCGGCAACGGCGCGAACATGCTCCGGAAGCCTCGCGTACGTGTCCCAAAACCTGCGGCTGGCGTGGTTCATACGTTAGAAGAAGGTTTCGATAGAGCTCCACTGTCAAGAGGCACATTTCAGTTCGCACTCAGACGAACTCAACTGGACGCAGATGGACGCAAAATTCTACGAGCAATCGGCCTTCGCATAAGCGAAATCGGTCCGGATACGGATCGAGACGAATGACGATTCGCTCCTCGTCCAAAGTGAAAGCGTCAGATGGCCTGTAAGCCGGGTTCTGTGCTTCGTCCGTAGACGGAGCGATGGCCATTCCTCTGGGATGTGCATTGCTGCACACCTCACGCGACCTACCCGGACGGCGATCCGGAAAACCGATCAGGTGCCGTCCCTATTTGGTCTTGCTCCCGGTGGGGCTTGCC
>CAZMHP010000382.1:0-2451 GCA_964566095.1 uncultured Rhizobium sp.
GTGCGCAAGGAGCCGGTTGGCCCCGTTGCGGCGTTCGCGCCGTGGAATTTTCCGCTCGGCAATCCCGCCCGCAAGCTGGGCGCCGCGATCGCCGCGGGATGTTCATGCATCCTGAAGCCGGCCGAGGAGACACCGGCCTCCGGTCTCGCGGTGGCGCAAGCGCTACTCGATGCCGGCGTGAACAGCGATGCGATTTCCGTGGTGTTTGGCGTGCCGGACACGATCTCGCGGCACCTGCTCGCCTCGCCGATCGTTCGCAAGCTCTCTTTCACCGGCTCGGTCGCGGTGGGCAAGCATCTGATGAAACTCGCCGCGGACAGCATGAAGCGCACGACGATGGAGCTCGGCGGCCATGGACCCGTGCTGGTGTTCGGCGACGTCGACATCGAGCGGGTGCTGAACGAGAGCGTTGCCGCGAAGTTCCGCAATGCCGGCCAAGTCTGCGTCTCGCCCACGCGCTTCTACGTGCACGAATCCATCCATGAAAGGTTCGCGGCCGGCTTCGCCGAGCGCGCGCGCGAATGGCGCGTCGGCGACGGCCTGGCCGACGCTACGCAGATGGGGCCGCTTATCCATGCCCGCCGCCGCGAGGCGATCGAGGCGCTGGTCGAAGACGCCGAAGGCCAGGGCTGTGAGGTCCGCGCCGGCGGCCGCCGCTTGAATCAACCGGGTTATTTCTTCCAGCCCACCGTGCTCGCCAACGTGCCTGACAATGCCCGCATCATGAACGAAGAACCCTTCGGACCGGTCGCCATCGTCAATCCGTTCTCCGACACCGATGCCGTGATCCGGGCCGCCAACCGCCTGCCGTATGGACTTGCCGCCTTCGCCTTCACGCGGGATCTGGCGATCGCAAGTCGGATCGGCGACGCGCTGGAGGCCGGGATGGTCGGCATCAACACGTTCCGCATTTCGGTGCCAGACTCGCCTTTCGGCGGCATCAAGGAAAGCGGCCACGGCTCGGAAGAGGGCATCGAGGGGCTCGAGGCCTGCCTGGTCACCAAATTCGTCAGCGAGGCCTGATCATGCCGGCAAAAGTCCCCTACAAGCGCATCGCGACCGAAGAAGCCTTCGCGACCAGGGAATTGTTCGACGAGTTCGGCAAGCTGCTCGACAGCGGCTTTCGCGATCCCGGCTTCGACAGCCTCTGGGGCTTCTATTTGCGCAGCGAGGCCGAGCGGCCGCGACTGATCCGCGAGCGCTTGCTCGATCTGGGCCAGCGGCGCCTGCAGGACATGGACGACACCGGTGTCGACATGCAGCTCTTGCTACTCACCTCTCCCGGCGTGAACATGTTCGAGGCCGATGTCGCCCGCGCGGTGTCGGTGTCGTGCAACGACGAGTTGGCGGAGGCGATCGCCCGCCACCCCTCGCGCCTCGCGGGCCTGGCCGCCTTCGCGCCGCAGGACCCCGCGCATGCGGCCAAGGAGATCGAGCGCGGCGTCAAGAAGCTCGGCCTCAAGGGCGCCATCTTCAACGGCCACACGCGCGGCGAATGGCTCGATGACCAGAAATTCTGGGCGATCTTCGAGGCCTGCGAAGCGTTGGACGTTCCGATCTATCTGCATCCCACCGGCCCCCACCGCGACATCATCAAGCCGATGCTGGAGCGCGGCCTGGACGGCGCAATCTACGGTTTCGGGGTCGATACCGGATTGCACGCCTTGCGCCTGATCGTGGCGGGCCTGTTCGACCGCTTCCCCAAGCTCAAGCTGGTGCTGGGACATCTCGGCGAAGCTTTGCCGTTCTGGCTGTTCCGCCTGGACTTCATGCACCGCGCCGGCGTGGTCGCGAAGCGCTATGAGAGCATGAAGCCGCTCAAGCGCACGATCAGCGAGTACATGCGCGAGAACGTCTACGTCACGACCAGCGGCATGGCATCCGAGCCCTCGATCAAGCTCTGTCAGGACGTGCTCGGCGTGGATCACGTGCTCTATGCGATGGACTACCCCTATCAGTTCGTGGCCGATGAAGTGACCATCCAGGACAACATGGCTATCGGCGCGGACGACAAGAAGAAGTTTTTCCAAAACAACGCCGAGCGGCTGTTCAAGCTCGCCTGACGCCGACACCTAAGGGGGCACATGGACGCGAAGGCAGCCGACGCCGCGGAGCGGGCGAGCTTTAAGCCGCGTCCGGGCCGCTGGCTCATGCTGGCGGTGTTGATGTCGGCGCTGGCGCTGAGCCTGCTCGACCGCCAGGTGCTCACCATCCTGGCCGGTCCGATCAAGGCCGATCTTGGTCTGTCCGACGCGGAGGTTGGGCTGCTGATCGGAACAACCTTCGCGGTGTTCTACGCGCTTCTTGGAATACCGCTCGGGCGGCTCGCCGATTCCTGGTCGCGTACGCGCATGGTGATGTTCGGATTGCTCGGCTGGTCGGTGATGACGATGTTCAGCGGCCTCGCGCGCAGCTTGTGGCAGCTCGCCCTTGCACGGACCATCGTCGGCG
>CAZMHP010000383.1:0-2412 GCA_964566095.1 uncultured Rhizobium sp.
GGCCATGCCGCGCTGATGCTGGGTCCGCTCGCGGTCAGGCTGGGCGAACGCGGCCGCGGCATCGGCGTGGCGCTCATGGAACGCGCGATCGAGGAAGCGAAGGCGCGCGGTCACGCGGTGGTGATCCTGGTGGGTGACGAACCCTATTATGCGCGCGTCGGATTTTCGAAGTTGCCGCCGGGCCGCGTCCGCTTTCCCGGTCCGATCGATCCGGCGCGCATCCTGGGCCTGTCGCTGAAGTCCGGCGCGGCGCTCAATCTCTCGGGCGAAGTGCGTCGCGCCGGACTGGACGATCCCCACTGCGCCGACGGCGCGGGAGTGGGATAGCTATTCCGCTGCGATCTTGTGTGGCCTGCCCCGCCGGCGTCGTACTACCGGCCTGTAATGCGCGGCGTACACCGTTGGGTCGCTATCCAACGTCCGCAATGCGATGGCGATTGTCTCCGGCAGGACAGCAGCGTCGCGATAGCTGCGAACGGTCCGTTCGGCGATGTGGAACAGCGTGGCGGTCTCCGCCGTGCTGAGCCCGTGTCGCGCTTCGAATGCCACCAGATGCTTTCCCGACAGGCTCTGCTGCTGCTCGGCCAAAGTGCGCAACGTCGACGCGCTGTAATCCAATCCGTTTTCCCAGCCGATGCCCGAGCCGTGCCCCACGGGCTTGACACGGCGAAACGCGGCTTGATCCTCGGCGAAGCCGCTGAAGTGCCGCGAACTGTGGACGAGGCCGGTCAAATCGACATCCGATTTAGTTCCATCATCCCACGTCACGCGGAGCGACAGCGGCTTCTTCGCCGCTCCGACGGCTTTCACGCGAGGCAATGTGCTCTTCCTGTTCAATGCAATTCGTCCCATTTCCGTATAAGCATCTCGCGATTGTTCGCGATCCAAGCCATTGCCGCTCGCTTTGCGCTTGCTGGAGCGCTGCCGGCCAAAACGGCACCGTTCCTGATCGCGACAAGCATCTCGAACTCCCGCCCGACGACATGAACATGCGGCGGATTGTGGTCTTCGAAATACATGTCGATCTCGAAATTTGCGAAGCGCGAGAGCGTCGGCATCCTCTGAATTAATATGGCAGAATACGCCGCATTTCAAGAAAAATAATGGCATATTTTGCCGGTTTTACCGCCCCTCCACCCGCCACGCGAGCAAGAGCGTGCCGAGCAGCAGGAGCAGCGCCAGCCAGCTCGGCAGCAGCGGCCGCTGCTCCACGCTCGTCACGCGATAGGCGCCGTTGGCGCGCAGGCCGATCCAGTTCGATCCTACCGCATTGCCGCTCGCGCCCACGCGGCGCACCTCCGGCACGCCGTCGGTGAGCCAATGCACCGAGCCGCCACTCGCGTCCGCGATGGGGTTCAAGATCGAATCGGTCGCGCGCATGTCCGCGACTTCTTTCGGATTGAGCGGCCCCGCCGCCGCCACCGCCGTCAGCGTGCCGTCGGTCAGCCGATAGAGCCCGAGCTCGTCGGCCTTGGCGCTCGCGCGCCACACGCCGGGCTCGGTCTTCGTCAAAGTCAGCGTCGCGGTCCTGCCCGACGGATAGGTCAGCGTCACCGGCTGCGCCGTGTCGGCCATCGTGCGCCGCTCCACCGCGATCCGCCCATCGGCGATGGCGGCCGACAAGCGTTCTTCCTCAAGCTCCGGCTCCTTCATCAGCCAATGCGCCAGCCGCCGCAGCAGCTCCGCTTGTGGCCCGCCGCCCTCGAAGCCGCGCGCCCACAGCCAGGCGTGATCGGACAGAAGCTCCGCCACGCGTCCCTTCTGCACCTTGTCGAGCACCAGCAGCGGACGGTCGTTCGGCCCGCTCATCAGCGCCTCGCCCGACACCTTGTTCGCGCCGATGACGCGGAACCAGCGGCCCCAGCTGGGCGGCGCCGTCGCGGTGTTCGCGCCGGGCAGATCGCGCGTCACCGGATGGGCCATGCCGGCCGCGGTCACCATCGGCTTGAAGCCTTGGGTCACGATCTCGCCGGTCGGCTGCGCCGGCAGCACGACCGAGAGCGGCGTGTGCGAGATGCTCATCGCCTGCGCGAATTCCGGCCCGGAGGCGACCAGCAGCGCGCCGCCATTGTCGACATAGTCGGCCAGGTTCTCGAAATAGAGCAGGGGCAGGATGCCGCGCTCGCTGTAGCGGTCGAAGATCACCAGATCGAAGCTGCTCAGCTTCTCGGAAAACAATTCGCGCGTCGGAAAGGCGATCAGCGACAGCTCGTTGACCGGCGTTCCGTCCTGCTTGGTCGGCGGCCGCAGAATGGTGAAATGGATCAGATCGACCGACGGATCGGATTTGAGCAGGCTGCGCCACACCCGCTCGCCCGCATTGGGCTCGCCCGAGACCAGAAGCACGCGCAGTCGATCGCGCACGCCCGACACCGTCACCACCGCGCGGTTGTTCTGCAGCGTCAGCTCGGC